>DKBG01000068.1 GCA_002451155.1 Ignavibacteria bacterium UBA6906 | reverse complement strand
CCCGCGCAGCTTGTTGACCACGAGTGTGGCAAGCGCCTCGCCCTCGAGGTCTTCGGCAACGACGAGCAACGGGCTGCCGGTCTGGGCGACTTTTTCCAGAATCGGCAAAAGATCCTTCATCGAGGAAATCTTCTTGTCATGGATCAGAATCCGCGGGTTTTCCAGAACCGCCTCCATCGTCTCGGCATCCGTGACGAAATAGGGGGAGAGATAGCCACGGTCAAACTGCATCCCTTCGACAACCTCGATCGTGGTCTCGGTCCCTTTCGCCTCCTCGACGGTGATGACGCCGTCTGTGCCGACCTTCATCATCGCATCGGCGATGAAATCACCGATCACGCCGTCATTGTTCGCGGAGATCGCCCCGACCTGGGCAATCTCTTTCTTGCTGGTCTTGTCGACCGGCTTGCTTAGCTCCTTCAAGCCCTCGATGACCTTGCCGACCGCCAGGTCGATCCCGCGTTTCAAGTCCATCGGATTGGAACCGGCGGCAACCATCTTCATGCCCTCGCGGACAATCGCCTGCGCGAGAACTGTCGCGGTGGTGGTCCCGTCTCCGGCGACATCGGAGGTCTTTGACGCGACCTCACGCACCATCTGCGCACCCATATTCTCGAGAGGCTGTTCGAGCTCGATCTCCTTCGCGACGGTCACGCCGTCCTTGGTCACTGTCGGGGCACCGAACTTTTTGTCGATGACCACGTTGCGTCCCTTCGGACCCAGCGTGACCTTCACCGCGTCGGCAAGCTGGTCCACTCCGCGCTTCAGCGCGGAACGGGCTTCGACATCATAATGAATGAGTTTTGCTGACATAACTTTCTCTTCTCCTCTGATTGTTCACACTCTTAGACGATCGCAAAGATATCCGCTTCACGCATGATCAGGTATTCCTCACCATCCACCGTCACTTCCGTCCCTGAGTACTTTCCGTAGAGGACCTTATCCCCCACTTTGAGTTCCATCGGAACTTTCTTCCCCTCATCGCTCACTTTGCCAGGTCCCACAGCGACGATTTCACCGATGACCGGCTTCTCTTTCGCTGTGTCGGGCAGGATAATTCCGCCTTTCGATTTCTCCTCAGCAGGAGCAGGCTTGATCACAACGCGATCAGCCAATGGCTTAATCTTCATAGAACCTCCATATGATTGTAAGCTGGTAGTACGAAATGACTTAAATCGATTGCCTATCCGAGAGCATTTTGTTGTTAGCACTCATCACAAGCGAGTGCTAATAATATACAAAAGGGAGGGAAAATGTCAAGTCCGTGCGGAGTGAATTCAGACGAAGTGATGGAAATCACATAATAAAAGGCCAAAACGCTCATGTTTTGGCCTTTATTGCCGAATCCGTCTGGTTCTTCGAGTATTTCCTGCAGATACAACGGCCTCGGCGCAAAGCCGAAACGCTATCGTGCCTTCTTTACCTCAAAAACGTGAAACCTGTACCCCTGGAGGTCGAAGTACATCCCCTTTGACATGAGACCTGCCCGATCACGGACGTACACAGCCTCACCCATCAAATCCCTGAATTCGAGTGCCCCACATTCGATATGATCGACCGGAAGTTCTGCGTAGCACTGTCCACTGTGTGGCGCATAGTTCACCACAACAAGCCGATACCCCCTTGAAGGATGCTCCCACCAGAAGATCAGAAAGTCATGCCAGGTCGGATTATCATGCCACGCCGCGCGAGGGCTCAGGAGCCGCCATTCTCCCTCGCGCATGACTGACGAGGTAACACAGGAGAGCAACTTCTCATAAAAACCCCTCGCACTCTCGGAAACCGGTTCGTCCGGGCGACGGACCAGCTGAACCGGAGTCTTCACCGTACGTCCCTCCAACTGGCCGTCATGAAGGAGTACCATTCCCGGTACGGTGGCCACAACGACAGCTGCCGCAGCCTGAACTCCCTCGGACGCAAAGGCCTTCGCTGCCCGCAGCTCATCATGGTTTTCCATGAACCGGATCGACTTCCGCTGATAGGCAACATCGGCATGCAGGTGCTCACGAACGGAATCCGCACCTTCCCGCAGGAGCCGGTCATACAAAACCTTGTCGTACGTGTAGCTGAAGCCAAGGTTCTGCAGCCGCCATTCGAGATTCCAGTATACCTCCGCCAGGAAGAGAAACCGGGGATATCCCACCTGAACCGCCTGGATCGCCTCTTCCCAGAATTCCCTCTCCCCTGCGTCCGTCGGGTTCTCCTTCAGCCACTCCCCCCAGGTCATGGTGAAAACATCCCGCAGGAGCAGCATCGCCATGTCACATCGGACGCCGTCACACAGAGCCGCGATTTTTGTCAGTTCGCTGATGATCGCCCGGCGGGCCCTGGACGACAGGTGATTCAGCTGCGCCGTGTCCGTCCACGCAGCGATCATCGGGTCACGTCCGTACGCGAGGACCCTGTCTGAGGACCCGACCTTCACTTTGAAAAAGAAGTCCGGTTTCTGCTCCTCCAAGCCTGCCGAACCCCCGACATAGTACTCGGGATGCTTTTTTACCCAGGCGTGGTCACGAGCGGTATGGTTGCCGACAAAATCGAGGACGAGTCCGATGCCCCGCTTTGCGCATCGCCTGCGGAGCACCCGCAGGCCTTCAGCTCCCCCAAGCGTTCTGGGAACTGTGTACCGCTGGACGGCGTACGGCGATCCGGCGATATCCTCGTCGGTGCAATCGGGCAGGACTTTTTTGTATTCTTCCCGCAACCCAGGATGCCTCCGGGCAATGTCGCGCCCGAGAGGCCCCGTGGTCCAGACTCCCATCGGCCAGACAGCATCAACTCCGAGTCGCGACCATTCATCGAGTATCGAATCCGGAATCTGGCCGAGCGTCACCCGCTTCCCCGCCGAACGAGAAAGCTCATTGAGCAGTATCCGGATGTTGACCTCGAGCAGGATCGGATGGTTCGTCTCATGCAGACGAAGCTTCCTCACCGTNNGTCCCCCGCCTGCGCCGGAATATCCGGCCCCCGCGATGACGATAACAAATTCTCCCCTCGGGTCTTTCCGTTCAAGTTTCGAGATCACCTCCCGGATCGAACCCCTCGTCACCTCCTCGAACTTCTTTGTCATTTCTCTCGCAACGGCAATGGTTCGATCACCCAGCGCGTCACAGAGATCCCGTAGCGTCCGCCGGATCCTGTGGGGCGACTCGTACAGCACGATTGTCCGCTCCTCCTCCTGCAAGCGCGCAAGCCGTGACCTCCTTCCTTTTTTCACGGGCAGGAAACCCTCAAACACAAACCGGTCCATCGGCAATCCGCTCACGACAAGCGCGGAAAGCAGGGCGCTCGCCCCCGGTATAGGAATGACGCGGATCCCCTCTGCGATCGCCTCCCGCGCCATTGCGAAGGCGGGATCGGAAATACCTGGAGTCCCCGCGTCAGACACAAGTGCGATCGATTCCCCCGCCCGTAACCGGGCAATCAACTCCGGAATGCGACGACGCTCATTGTGGGCAAAATAACTGAGGAGCGGTTTCGAAAGCTCCAGATGTTTGAGCAAGTTACCTGTCGTTCGGGTATCCTCTGCCGCGACAAGATCGACACCCTCCAGTATATGTCTGGCACGCAGCGTGATATCGCCCAGGTTCCCGATGGGTGTGCTCACGATGTACAGCGCCCCCCGTTCGATGCGCTCGCTCATATGCCCCAGTCGCGGGGGTATCGAAAATCGATGTTCACCGTCCGGTGCGAGATCTTTGCTATCAGCGGCGGACGTCGCTTGAATTGATTGATTCTGATCAACCGGCGCACCCGCTCAATGAGCGCTTCTTCAAACCCCATCTCAAGAAGCTCTTTGACGTTTCTGCGTTCATCGACGAGCGCATAGAGGAGCTGGTCCACGCGGGCATAGGTAATCCCGAGCTCTTGTTCGTCCGTCTGGCCTTCCCAGAGGTCAGCGGAAGGCTGCTTCTTCACAATTGCCTCAGGGACGCCAAGCGCCTCTGCCAGGTGCCAGACCTGAGTCTTGTACAGATCGCCCAGCGGATTGAGAGCGGAAGCCAGATCGCCGAAGATCGTCCCGTATCCGAGCAAAATCTCAGTCTTGTTGCTCGTCCCGAACACGAGCGCCCCATCCCGGCTGCTGATGTCGTAGAGGACAATCATGCGCTGTCGCGCCATGACGTTCCCCCCGCGGACCCTGTCAGCGTCCGGCCGGTCCTTCAGGTATGCGTCCACCATCGGGCTGATGTCCACCGTCTCCGTCTGAATCCCGAGCGAACGCACCACCAGGTCCGCATCCGCTCTGCTTTGCGGATTGCTTGTCCGGTAGGGCATCAGCACTCCACGCACATTCTCCTTTCCGAGAGCCTCCGCTGCTAGAAACGCAACGACAGCCGAATCCACACCCCCGGACAATCCGACAACACCTCTGGAGAAGCCGGCATGCTGGCTCTCGTCACGAAGAAACTTCACCAGGATCGTCCGGACAATCTCATTGTTGAGGGCCAGACTCTTCTTTTGTCTCCCGCTTGTTTCCATGGGTGAAAGCTACTAAAACCCTCGTATTGATTCAACCGTGCAGATTGCCGGCCCTTTCTTGATTGTCATGCACCACTTCAGTACTTTTCGAGTGTGCGCTGCAACTTGATATCGCGTGAGGCTGAACGGTATGATCGGAAGATCTCTACTCTGTGCGGCAATTGCCCTTGTTCTCTTCTCAATCCCGGGGGCCCACGCCACAGGAACGCCTGTACTGGGCGAGAAACTCAAACAGGCACTCCGGTCAGCGGGCCCGGCTGACGAGCTGACCGTGTGGATCCATTTCGTCGACAAGGGGGCAGCGGGACTCAGGAAGCCGGATGCCAGTGCGCTGGTTTCGGCCCGATCCCTGGCACGGAGGCTGAAGGTGCGTGCCCCGGATGAGGCCGTCGACTTTTCCGATCTCCCTGTCGAACCTGCCTATGTGGAGCAGGTGCGGAGGACAGGTGCACGAATTCGCCAGCAATCCCGGTGGTTCAATGCAGTCAGCGCTACGGTCACGGTGGAACAAATCGGCATCCTCAGCACACTGCCGGTTGTCCGGGATATGGAGCTTCTCTTCCGCGCCAGAAGGGACATGAAGTGGAATCCAGTAGAACGCCGCCCTGACCCGGCTCCCGGGCTGGCAAAGACCGGCGGGAAATCAGCTCTCGACTATGGACTTTCCGGCCCGCAGGTGAGCCTGCTCCGCATCCCGGAAGTGCACAACTCAGGCAACACCGGCCAGGATGTCCTCGTGGGCGTCTTTGACAATGGGTTCCGTCTGCCGACACACGAATCGTTCGATTCTCTCACTGTTCTCGGGACGCGCGATTTCGTCGACCACAAAGAGAGCGTGGTTCCGTCAAACCCCGATCCGAGCTTTGGAGCCCACGGGATCTATACTCTTGCGGCCCTTGCAGGATTCCGCACCGGGCAGCTGGTGGGTCCCGCCTACGGCGCAACCTACCTGCTCGCCCGGACGGAGAATGACAGCAGTGAGACGCCCGTCGAAGAAGACAACTGGGTCGCCGCCATCGAATGGGCCGACAGCATCGGCGTGCAGGTTACCAGTACCTCGCTCGGATATCTGACGTACGATTCGCCCTATCCGAGCTGGACCTGGCGGGACATGGACGGTCAGACCACGAAGATCAGCCTTGCCGCGACGATGGCCGCCCGCAAGGGGATCGTCGTCCTCAACTCGGCAGGGAACAACTACTCCAACCCTGACACGAATATCAATACTCTCAACGCGCCGGCCGACGCGGACAGCATCCTTGCCGTCGGGGCGGTCACCCCGACCGGCGTGAGGGCCGGATTCAGTTCTGTAGGGCCGACAACATCGATTCCCCCCAGGATCAAACCGGATATCATGGCCACCGGCACATCCATCTACACTGCGAGCCCGACGCAGCCCACTGCGTACGTGTATGTGCAGGGAACATCCCTCTCCTGCCCTCTGGCTGCAGGGGTTGCCGCAATGATGCTACATGCGGTCCCGCAGGCGACGCCGATGCAGGTCATCGAGTCGCTCAAGATGACCGGGAGCCAGGCCTCACACCCGGACAACCGGATGGGGTGGGGAGTGATCGACGCGGTCCGGGCAATCGACTATCTGAAGACGCTGACCGGAGTACTCCCGCCGGAACTCCCGGCCGAGGCTTCACTCGACCAGAACTACCCGAATCCCTTTAATCCGAGAACTGTCGTAAGCTATCAGGTGTCAGTGGCCGGGGAAGTCAGGCTGGTTGTCTATGATCTCCTCGGCCGGGAGGTTGCCGTACTGGTGAGCGAGAGAAAGGATCCTGGGCGATACAGAGTGGAATTCGATGCCGCAGGACTTTCATCGGGTGTTTATTTGTACCGCCTGCAGACAGGAGGGTACACCCGAACCAGAAAGCTCATGGTGCTCAGGTAGGAGAATCACTCCGCGGTGGAAGGCTACCTGAGGACCATGAGTCTCCTGCTTCCGACATATTGCCGGTCGGGAAATTTCACCGGCACCGCCACCAGCTTGCAGAAGTAGACGCCGCTGGCTACATCGCTGTTCCACCTCACATTGTGGTATCCCGCTTCAGCCTCCCCGTCTTTGACCACCGCCAGCTCCTGACCGAGCGAATTGTACACGGCAAGCCGGATATAGCATCGTTCCGGCAGTGCGAACCGGAAGGTCGTCATGCCTCGGAACGGATTCGGATAATTCGGAAACAACGCAAACTCATCAGGTCCGGCCGCAGACGAATCGGGCATGATGCCGACGCCGGTCAGGGGAACACGCCACTGCCGGATGCCCGCGTTACTCGCAATCAGGAGGGTGTCACGATATTGTCCGCCTGCGACCGGCATGAAATGAAGGACAAACCGGAGCGTATCGCCACGGCGGACGACATCCGAGACGGAGAGCCGCTCGACGCGAAATGCTGTGTTCCGCAGGACAAGAGAGTCCAGAGAGAGGGGGTTGACAGAAGAATTATAGATGCCGATTTCCCGGACCGCCCGCTCTCCCCGGAGGGATTCGCCGAAATCCAGCCTGTGAACTGTTGTTCCGATCGAAGGGTAAGGCGAGGCCGCGCGAATGGGCACGCGTATTCGGCGCACGCGCGCGTTCGTGAAGATGTTGAGCGTATCAGCAAACGTCCCGAGGCGCCAGGGGATGAACCGGATGGGGATCTTGAGCGAATCCCCGGGGGGAATCGTTCTGGCCGGCAGCCATGCCCGGAACGCACCGGAGGGCAGGAAGAGTGAATCGATCCGGAGGTCATTAATGGACCTGTTGGTGATCTGCAGTGTCGTCGTCGCCGAATCCGTGTAGCGGACATCAGCGAAAGCCACCCCTTTCTCCGAAAATCGCGCGTCAGGATATGGACACTCGCCGGTGAGCGGGATAGCCGACTCTCCTCCATCGCTCTCGATCCGGAGCGTGTCACTGAACCAGCCGTGGGAACCCCGGGGAGGATGAAAATACACCTGCACCTGAACACGCTCACCCGGGGGGATAATGCGCGGAATCGGCCGCGCAAGCCGGAACGCTGAACCCGATATCGAAAACCGGGTCAGGAGAAGATCATTGAACCGTCCCTGGTTTCCTACCGTCACCGTCAGGCTGAGTGAATCACCGGAGACGAGCGGACCGAACCGCAGCAGGTCAGGCGACGTCGAGAGAAGCGCCGGCGGGGAATCCCCTGTCACGAACACCGATGGATCCCCGAGATCAGTGACGAGCCTCAGGTACTCCGAATAATAGGCTGGCGCATACGGCGTGAAGCGAACCTGGAGCAGGAGTGAATCACCCGCCTCCAGCCGAGCCGGGAGCGAGTCAATAATGCCGAAGGAGCCGGACCCGGACACGACCGTATCAATGTCGCAGGGACGATCGGCCGGATTTCGCACAAGCAGAGTGGCAAACGCCGCATCGCCCCGGCGGGTGTACGGAAATTTCAGCCAGCGCGGAGAACAAACCGGCTGCGGCCCGGTCGAAAACCGGAACGGGGCGGAGGTCTCGCGCCGGCCGGACGAGTCCAACACCGACACCTGCCAGTAGTAGGTCGTGTCATTCAGGAGGGGGAACGGCAGACGCGCTGTGGTGTCCCTGATCGTAGAGTCGGCATAGACCGGCGATGAAAAGAGGGAGTCGGTCGAGAGCAGCACCCCATACCGGGATGTGCTATCGTGGGGGGACCAGAGAAACATGGGACGGGCGCCGACGCCGCGCGACATATCGGCAGGCCAGAGAAGCCGTGGAATCCGGACACCTGCGGTGTCCTGCGACGATCCCTCCTGCGCCCGGACACTTCCGCCCACCGGGAAACCCACCAGGAGAAAGAGGAAGAAGAAGTGCTGTTTCACTGGCAAAACGTAGTTTTACATGTGACATAAAGATACGATATCGCAACGAGAAACAAAAACGCACCGGCCTTCCCGATTGACCGGGAAGGCCGATGCGCGGCTTCTGGATGTGGCGATGCTGCGTATGCGAAGTCTACCGAAGGGTCCTGCTGATCGCCTTTCGCAGTATTGAGAGTCCGAGATCGATCTCATCCCTCGTCACGTTCAACGGCGGGCGAAAACGGATCGACCGCTCGCCGCACGGGAGGACAATAAGGCCCCGGGCAAGGCAGCCGGTGCGAACCGCTGTCCGGAGATCCGGCGTGGCGATGTCGAACGCAGCAAACAGCCCTCTTCCCCTCGCATTCGAAACACGTGTTGGAAACTCCTCCGCAATTTCGACCAGCCTGGACAGAAGGTATTCTCCAACCCGCCGTGCATTCTCCACCAGGCGTTCCTGCTCGATGATCTCGAGATATCGCTGCGCGCGGACCATGTCAACCAGATTGCCCCCCCATGTCGAATTCAAACGGCTCGACACGGCAAAAACGTTCTCCTTCACCTCATCGATCCGCCGCCCGGCAAGTATTCCACAGACCTGCATCTTCTTCCCAAACGCGATGATGTCCGGTTCAACGAAATGCTGGTGCGCCCACATCTTCCCGGTCAACCCGATTCCTGTCTGCACCTCATCGAAGATCAACAGCGCTTCGTTTTCATCTGCGATCTGCCGGAGGGACCGGAAAAATTCGGGCCGGAAATGGTTATCCCCCCCCTCCCCCTGGATCGGTTCCAGAATGATCGCAGCGATGTCGTCTCTGTTTTCGCGGAACGCCTCCTTGATCTGGTTGATGCTGATCTCTTCGTCCCTGATCACGCGCGCGAGGTTCTCCTCGTTCAATGGGAAACGGATGGCAGGATTCAGCACCCGCGGCCAGGAGAATTTCGGGTAGAGGTCCGTCTTTGCTGGGTCGGTATTCGTCATGGAAAGCGTGTATCCCGACCGGCCGTGGAAGCACTGCCGGAAGTGGATCACCTGTCGGCCCCGTTCCTCCCGCACCCCCCGTTCAAAGTTCTTCCTGATCTTCCAATCGAAGGCTGCCTTGAGCGCGTTTTCCACACCGAGCGCACCTCCCTCAACAAAAAACGCATGAGGCAGATAGGACGGCATGGCAATTCGCGCAAACGTTTCGACAAACTCCGCCTGCTCTGCGAAGTAGATGTCTGAGAGCGAAGGCTTCGTGACCGCCACCCGCGCCAGCGTTTTGAGGAACGAAGGGGATGACATTTTCGGATGGTTCATCCCCACGGGTTGCGACGCGACAAAGGTGAAGAAATCGAGATACCGCTTCCCGTCCCGGGCGTCAACGATGTAGGACCCTTTGCTGCGTTTGAGATCGATGACGATATCAAACCCGTCTACAAGCATATGCTTCCTCAGGACCGACAGCGCGTTCCTGGGAGTCACGCCCCGTGCCGGCGCGCCCGCCCGTTTCGCCGGGCGCGATGTGGAGCGGCGTGCCGCCGCTCGCGAGGATTTCCGCTGCCTTGTTCGTATGGAACGTCCCATAATGGTCTCCCGAATCGTATGCATGGTTCATGAATGAGAAGGATAGGATACCCCATCACACGATCAGAAGAATTCCTGATGCTCGTAGAGAGAAACGATATAGAGACGCGAAGTTGACATTGCCGGTGTGCCCGCGTGCCCAACAGGCGGGCTGTCGTTAATTCTCATAGTTGTCGATCTGAGCCCTCTGCAGTCCGCCGCTGAAATCAACGTAGACTGTCTTCCACTCGGTGAAGAAATCGTACACTGTCCATCCACCCTCACGGTGGCCGTTTCCGGTCTGCTTGACGCCCCCGAAAGGCAGGTGCGCCTCGGCGCCAATCGTCGGCGCATTAATATAGGTGATGCCTGCTTTGATGTCCCGGATGGCCGTGAACGCGGCATTTACATCGTTCGTGTAGACGGAAGATGAGAGCCCGTAGACGGTATTGTTCATGACGGCAATTCCCTCTTCCAGGGACCGGACACGAATGACGGATAACACTGGACCGAAAATTTCTTCCTGGGCGATTCGGTGGTTCGGCTGAACTTCCGCGAAAACGGTCGGCAGGTAGAACCACCCGCCCGCGAACGCTTTGCCGTCCGGGATGCTCCCTCCGGCAACGAGTTTCGCCCCCTCCTTCAGTCCAATCTCCACGTAGCTCTGAACCGTCTCCTGCTGGCCCTTATTGACGCAGGGGCCCACGTCGACCCCCTGCTCCAGACCGTCGCCCAGCCTCAATGCGTTTGCGCGATCCACCAGCATCGACAGGAACCTGTCATGGATTTTCTCATGGAGGATCAATCGACTTGTGGCCGTACATCGCTGCCCCGTCGTCCCAAACGCTCCCCATATCACGCCGTCCAGCGCGAGATCGAGATTCGCGTCGTCCATGACGAACTGGGCGTTCTTCCCTCCCAGCTCAAGCGAGACCCGTTTCAATGTGGCCGAGGCAACCTCCGAGATCTTCTTCCCGACCATTGTCGAACCGGTAAAGCTCACACAATCAACATCGGGATGCCCGACGATAGCCATGCCGACCTCCCCCCCGCCCCCATGAACCAGGTTCACCACGCCCTCCGGCACCCCCGCCTCGAGGAGAATTTCCACCAGCGACGTCGCCGTCGCCGGAGTGTCCGACGCGGGCTTGAAGACGACCGTGTTCCCGGAGAGAAGTGCGGGAAAGATCTTCCAGGTCGGGATCGCCATCGGAAAATTCCACGGGGTAACGATTCCGGCCACACCGATCGGGACGCGCATCGCCATGTTGAATTTGTTCGCTAGCTCGGACGGGACGGTATGTCCGAAGAGCCGTCGTCCTTCGGTCGCGGCATAGAACGCCGTATCGATGCCTTCCTGAACATCTCCGCGGGTCTCGGCCAGGACTTTCCCCATTTCACGGGTCATCTGGCGGGCAAGCTCTTCCTTGCGGGCCACCATCAAATCCCCCACACGGCGCATGATGTCACCCCGCCGCGGGGCGGGCACCAGCCGCCATTTTTCGAACGCCGCCCTGGCCGCCCGGACCGCTCGGTTTACTTCCTCCGCACCGGACTTCGGAAACGTCCCGACGACTTCCTCCCACCGTGCGGGATTTCGGTTTTCAAAGGTTTTCCCGGAAACGGCGTCACACCATTTCCCATCGATAAAATTCTGAAATTTCCTGGTCATGAGTGTTGGTTCCGCAAATAGTGTGAGGTTCAGGAAAGTCCCACGCGTGCGAAGATCGCGTCAACGTTCCTAATGCTTTTGTTGAGGTCAAAAAGTTCGGCTACCTCAGCCGGGCTTACCACCTGCATGACCTCGGCGCTCGATGTCAGCAGGTCCTTGAAATCCTTGCCGCTCTTCCAGACTTCCATTGCGGCCGACTGCACGGCGCGGTAGGCATCTTCTCGCTTCATTCCCTTTCCGGTGAGGGCGAGGAGAACTGCCTGCGAAAAGATCAAGCCGTGCGTCCTCTCCAGATTGGCAAGCATGTTGTCCGGATACACGATCAACCGGTCCAGCAGATCAACGGAGAGAGAAAGCATGTAATCGAGAAGAATGCAGCTGTCCGGAATCACCACCCGCTCGACGGACGAATGGGTGATATCCCGCTCGTGCCAGAGCGCCACGTTTTCCATTGCGGCAAGTGCGTTCCCCCTGAGAACACGGGAGAGGCCGGCTACCCGCTCGCACGTGATCGGATTCCTCTTGTGAGGCATCGCCGAGGATCCCTTCTGCCCGCTGGAGAAATACTCCTCAGCCTCCAGCACCTCAGTCTTTTGCAGGTGCCGGATCTCCGTGGCGATCTTTTCCAGGGAGCTGCCGATCAGGGCAAGGACCGACATGAACTCCGCGTGGCGATCCCGTTGAAGAATCTGCGTCGACACCGGTGCCGGCGCGAGGGCAAGTTTCCGGCAGACATACTCTTCAACCTTCGGCGACAAATATGCGAACGTCCCGACGGCGCCCGAGATCTGCCCGACGGAGATTCGCTGGACGGCCGCCCGCAGGCGGTCAATGTTGCGCCGCGTTTCATCATACCAGAGGGCCAGCTTCAGGCCGAAGGTNNGTCGGCTCGGCGTGGATTCCATGCGTCCTCCCGACCATAATAGTGGTCTTGAATTCCCGCGCCCGCCGGGACAGGACCTCCGCGAGCCGCGCGAGGTCATCCAGCAGGAGTTCTCCGGACTGCTTCATCTGGACGGCGAGGCAGGTATCCAGGATATCCGATGAGGTCATCCCGACGTGGATAAATCTCGCCTCCGGGCCGACGTACTCTCCAACGCTGGTCAGGAACGCAATCACGTCGTGTTTGACTTCTCTCTCGATGGCGTCGATTCGGGCGATGTCGAAATTCCCCTTCTCGCGGATCACCCTGACGGCATCGCGGGGAATCACCCCGAGCTCCGCCTGCGCCTCGCAGGCGAGGATTTCGATTTCGAGCCAGATCCGAAACTTGTTCTCATCTTCCCAGATCTTGCCCATCACGGGTCGTGTATAGCGCGGAATCACGGTCAGCGTTTCTCCACTTTAAGGTTCACGTCGATCTCTTTCCTCTCCCGGATCACCTTCATCCGGATGAGGTCCCCGGGTCTGGCATCCTCCAGGATCCCGATCAGTGAGCTCTGGTCCTGTACTTTTTCGTTCTTCGCTTCAACAATAATATCTCCCACTCTGAATCCTGCCCTTTCAGCAGGGCTCTTCCGCTGCACCTCCGCAACGATGACCCCTTCTGCCCTTTCAAGGCCAAAGTAGCGGGCGATCCGTCGATCCACGTCCTGGACTTCAAGTCCGGTCCAGAAATCCCGTTCCACCTTCCCGCCCCGCTTCAGCGATTCCACAATTCTCTTCACGCGGTTGATGGGAATCGCAAACCCGAGGCCGATGTTTCCCTGATTCGGGGTGTAAATGACCGAGTTCACCCCAATTACCTCGCCGAGTGAATTGATCAGGGGGCCGCCACTGTTGCCGGAGTTTATTGCGGCGTCAGTTTGAATCATGCCCCGGTAGTACCGACCCTCCTGTGGCTGCAGGTTTACGTCCCGGGCGCTGACCACGCCGACCGTCACAGTCGGCTTGTCACTCACCTCTGAAAAGAGACCGAAGGGATTCCCGAGGGCGATCACCCATTCGCCGATTATGACATCGTCGGAATTGCCGAGCCTGAGGTAGGGAAGATCTTTCCCGTCGATCTTCAGGAGCGCGATGTCAGTAATCTGGTCTGATCCGACGAGCTCCGCCTTGTGCTTCTCACCGTTGGCAAGGGTGACGGTGATCTCTTTCGCGTTGCCGGCGACATGGTCGTTCGTTATGATGTACCCGTCCGGCGAGACAACGAAGCCGGAGCCCAGTTCCTGAACCGGGCGCGTCACGACGCGGTCTCCGAAGAAGTACCGGAAGAATGGATCTTCCCAGGGACTGCTCTGCCTGTACTGCCGAATCTCGATGACGTTGATGCCAACAACGGTCGGGCTCGCCGCCGTCACCGCCCGCGTGATCGCGTTCTGCCGCGATTTCCCCGCAGCCTGATTCAGACTATCACGAGCGTCCTGCACCATCCCTGCCCGGAGGATCCCCGACGGTTCCCCTGCCAGAGGCTCTCCGGCCTGCTCTGCGAATGGAGTCGAGGGAGAACCGGGCGATGTGCGGCCGATTGTATACCCTGCCCACCCCCCCGCAAGAAGCAGGAACGGGCCAAGAACAAGCATAAGATAACCGAATGATTTCGCTCTCATGATCATACTCCAGAGTTCCGTTTGCGCCTGTCTCCCGATCCCCGCATCTGGTCTCGAATCGGCCCGATCAGCCTCACCAGGATTGTCGCCATCAGCAGCGCCCCGAATGCTCTTGCCCATGCGGCAGGAGCCGATTCTCCGAAGGCTCCCGATATCCAGACGCCCGGTCCTGCCAGAAAGACCAGCAGACTGGTCAGCGACGCCGCCCCATTCGCGAGATTCACTTCCTTCAAGAACAGGTAGGCGATCCCCCAGAGCAGAAGCCAGACAAGAACCACCGGCCAGCCAAGCACCAGCATCGCTCCGGCCGCCGGCGCCAGTCCCCGTCCGCCCCGAAAGCGGAGGGAAAACGGGAAATTGTGTCCCAGCACGGCTCCGATGCCTGCGACCGATTCTACCACGAAGCCGCCGGCCAGAACCTCCCGTGCCAGAACGACAGCAAGGGCTCCTTTGAGGAGGTCACCGGCAAGAACACCGAGCGCCACCGGCTTCGAACGAGTCACCGCGTAGCTGTTGAGCGTCCCCACGTTACCGCTTCCCACCTCCCGTATATCCACGTGCCTTTTCCATCGCACGAACAGATACGCTGTTGGAAAAGAACCGAGAAGATACCCAATCAGAGCGGAGGCACAAATCGAAAGCAGCACGGGTCGAACAGATTCTGTGATCGGCGGGATTCGTTCAAAAATTACGAAAATCGCCCTGGAAAGTCAACGTGACGTTATTGCTTCTCCCTGACGAATAGGCTATATTTTGGCCAGCTACCAACGCTCGTTTGCCATTTCTCTCGAACAATCCTCCGCATCCCTCTGTTGCCGTAATGAAGAGATCGCAGCTCAGCCGCTTGCTTCAGCAATACCGACGCGGAAGCCTCTCCACGGAAGCGCTGATCGAAAAGATCAGAGAGGATTACGCTGAGCCGCTTTCCTTCGCCACCGTTGACCATCACCGCGAAATCCGCCAGGGTTTCCCGGAAGTGATTCTCTGTCAAGGCAAAACACCTGCCCAGGTTGCAGCCATCGCCGGAAGAATCGTCGCTCATGGAAGCCTCCTCCTCGCGACCCGGGCGGACAAAAACCACTTCGCTGCCGTTCGGAAGTCTGTGCGATCTTCCCGGTACCACCCGATCGCACGCGTAATCACCGCCAATGAATCGGCGGTAAAGAAGTCGGGAGGCGGGACGATTCTTGTTGTCACCGCAGGAACGTCAGATATCCCGGTTGCGGAAGAAGCAATCATCACGGCGAAGATGATGGGAAACAAGGTCGATCACCTCTACGACGTTGGCGTGGCCGGGCTTCACAGGATTCTGGCTCAGAGCGAGAAACTCCGGAACGCATCGGTGGTCATCGTAGTGGCAGGCATGGAGGGGGCGCTGGCAAGCGTCGTAGGTGGACTGGTCAGAGTCCCGGTGATCGCAGTCCCGACATCGACCGGATACGGCGCAAGTTTCGCGGGTGTGTCAGCCCTTCTGGGGATGCTGAATTCGTGCGCGGCCGGGGTCACGGTCGTCAACATCGACAACGGATTCGGCGCTGCATTCGCGGCAGGACTGATCAATCGAATCAGGAAGTAATCACCACGGACAGCCGGGGACGGAGATCCCCTGATGTGATGCCGCGAACGAGCGAAGCGTTTGGTGGGAGTTCCATGGACAAAACAGGAAGGCGTTGGACCCATCAGCTTCTCGAGGATATTCATTGAATTCCTGCACCGTTTTCCCTACATTCTCTTGCGAGCCACGCACCCGCTCCTTCTCCACATACCTATATCGAGAATAGGGTTATGAAAGCCGTCATAATGGCCGGTGGCTTCGGGACACGTCTGCGGCCCCTCACCTGCAACACCCCAAAGCCGATGGTCCCGCTCCTGAACAAGCCGATGATGCATCACATCGTCACGCTGCTCAGAGATCATGGGATCACCGACATCATTTCCTCGCTTTTCTATTCCCCGGACGCGATTACCGGCTACTTCGGCGACGGCTCGTCCCTGGGCGTCCGCATGCAGTATTTTCACGCAGACGCTGACTACGGGACGGCGGGCAGTGTCCGGCTTGCCACCGACGGACTGCACGAGCGTATATTGATTATCAGCGGAGATGTCCTGACAGATTTCGATCTCACCGCGGCGATCCGATATCACGAAGATCGTCAGGCTGCCGCGACTCTGGTACTGACCCATGCAAAGAACCCGCTGCAGTTTGGCGTGGTCATCACGCGCGAGGACGGACGGATTTCCCGATTTCTTGAAAAACCCTCCTGGGGAGAGGTGTTCAGCGATACCATCAACACCGGAATTTATATCCTCGAACCCGAGGCACTTCATCTTATTCCGCCCCGCGAGGAATATGACTTCAGCAAGGATCTCTTCCCTCTCCTTCTCCGCCAGGATGCGGGGCTGTTCGGGTACATTTCCGACGGATACTGGCGCGACATCGGGAACCTGAACGAATATCAGGAGGCGCATCTCGACGTCCTTTCTCAGTCCGTTAAAGTAAATATCGAGGGAAAGAAGGTCGGGTCTCTCTGGGTCGGGGACGGCACGCACATTCCGGAAGTGGTGCGGGTGGCGGGAGCGGTCGTCGTGGGAAAGAACTGTACGATTGGCGAGGGAGTCCGCCTGACAAACTCGGTCATCGGAGATAACTGCGTCATCGGCCCCGGGGCGAGTCTGACAAACTGCGTCATCTGGAATGACGTGGTTATTGGCCACAATGCCGACCTCTCCTCGGACGTTGTCGGCTCACGCTGTTCGATCGGAGAGAAGGCGGTCATCGCGGAGAACGTGTTCATCAGCGACTCCTGCTGGATCGGGCGGGGAGCCCGTCTCAGTGCGAACATCAAGCTCTGGCCCGAAAAGGTAGTCGAAGAGGGGGCGGTCCTCACGAGGAGTCTCGTCTGGGAGGACAAATGGCTGCGGGAACTCTTCACCGATTCGCGGGTCTCGGGACTTTCGAACATCGAGATGAACCCCGAGTTCGGCGCAAAGCTGGGAGCCGCCTACGGGGCCTTTATCGGGTCGGGAAAGACCATCGTCACCAGCCGTGATTCGGATAATGTGTCACGGATGATTAATCGCGCCCTCATTTGCGGATTGATCTCTTCCGGCGTTAACACCCTCGACCTCCGTGCGACCTCCATCCCCCTGCTCCGCCATGAGCTCAGCTCGGGGAAAGAAGCGGGAGGCGTTCACGTTCGCCGCTCTCCCTATGACAAGAACCTGACGGACATCATCTTTTTCGACGTGAACGGAAAGGACCTCCCCTCCAAGAAGACAAAGTCGGTGGAGCGGATGTTCTTCGGAGAGGACTTCGCGAGGGCTCCTCGCGAAAAGGTGGGATCGATCGCCTTTCCCGAACGGACCACTGAAGCGTACAAAGAGGGGTTCCTCTCCGCCCTCAATGTTTCGGCGATAGGAAAGAAGCGGTTCAGAATCGCCATCGATTATTCGAACGGCGCTGTCTCGACAATCTTCCCTATCATTCTTGGATCATTTGACTGCCAGGTCGTCGCGCTGAACGCACACCTGGATCCCCGGAAGCTGACGAGGGACAAGTACGAGTTCGACTATTCCATGAAGCAGCTTGGACATATCGTCACATCTCTCTCGTATGATCTCGGATGCCTCATCGACGCGGGCGGGGAGCGGATCTATCTCGTGAATGAGCGGGGGGAAGCATTTGACAATGACCGGCTGCTCTCCATCGTTGCGGAAGTGTTTCTGCAGACGCACCCGGGGACGGCGGCGATCGCGGTACCGATCACGTCCTCCGGAGAGATTGACCTCATCGGGGCACGGCACGGTGTGAGGGTTCACAAAACCCGGAACAGCCATCTCGCCATGATGGAAGCGGCGGCCGACAAGTCGATCCGTTTCATCGGCGGCACGAAGGGCGGCTTTATCTTCACGGACTTCTTTTTCGCGACGGACGCGATGTTCACGCTCGCGAAGATCCTGGAAATGATGGCCCTCTCCGACAAGACCCTCGGCACACTCGATGAGGAGATTCCCCGCCTTCAACGTGCGCGGCGGGAGGTGAATTGCTCCTGGGAGTACAAGGGGAGGGTCATGCGCAACCTCCTGCATGACACCGATGGACGCCGGCGGGACCTGGTGGACGGGGTGAAAGTGTATTTCGACGATACGTCGCCGGGGCTCGCCGCACTAATGATCCCCGACAAGGAACGACCCCTTTTCCACATCAGTGCTGAGGCCAGGGACCTCGAATCCGCGGAACGCCTGGCGACCGAGTACGAACGAAAGATTATCCAGTGGCGCGATGAAGCATAGGAGAGCTCCAGGCTCATGAGAATCAGCGACATCCTTACCGAAGAGTATGTGGTCACCGGCCTCGAGGGTGACTCCAAGGACACCATCATTGACGCACTGATCGACCTTGCCGCTCGATCGCCGAAAGTTCAGGACAAGGAGAAGGTGCGGACGGCAATCTTCGACCGGGAAAAGATCATGTCGACCGGGGTCGGAAACGGCTTTGCGATTCCTCACGGGAAGACGGATGCCGTCTCGGACATCGTCGCCTCATTCGGAGTCACTGCTGAGCCGATCGATTACGAATCCCTCGACGAGAAGCCGGTCCGCCTGGTCTTTCTTCTTGTCGGCAAGGACAACCTTGTCGGACCTCACATCAAGCTGCTTAGCAGGATCTCTCGCCTGATGAACAAGGAAGAGTTCAGAAAACGCCTCCTCGAGGCGGCAAGTCCGAAGGATATCATCGAGCTGTTCCGCCAGGAAGAAGCATCCTACTTTGAGGTCTGAGCGCCGGATGACACCCCGCACAAAGGCGCGCTTGGGCGATTTCCGTCTGAGCATATCGCGGCAGATCGACGAACGAACGGCGAAGCCCCTTGTGCTGTTCGTGTTGGAAACGAGCCAGTCTTTTGCCGCGTTCCGGTATGACCTCACCGTCGAGGTGAATCAGAACGCACGCGCAATTTCATTTCGTATCCTCGGACTGAAAACTCCCGGCCTCAATCTGCCCTCTGCGGGACGTGCACGGTATGTCAGGTCGTTCGAGAACCTGAAGGGCACGTACGACATCACCGTGTACGGGCTCGACGGGCGGCCGTCAGTCTTCAGCGTCCGGATCACTGCCCGGGCGATCGAGGTTCTCAAGCCGCCCTCGACGGGCCAGCTTGAAGTTGTGACGGACCCCTCCGGGGGAATGACAGCAATCGACTGATCGGCATTTCACGGGAACGCGGACCAATGGATCCGCTCCACCCGATCATGTTCACCCTCCGCTCCGTGGAATCAGGGGCGGCACCAATCAGGATATAGAATGATCCCGGTCCTCTTCGAAATAGGCAGCATCAAGGTGTACAGTTACGGGCTCATGCTCGCGACCGCGTTCCTGCTGGGGAGCTACATCCTCTCCCGCGAGCTGAAGCGAAAGCGCCTTGATCCAGCTCTCGGCAGCACAATAACGACCTTTGCGATCCTCTTCGGGATCGTCGGCGCAAAGATCCTCTTCCTGATAGAGAACTGGACTGATTTCCTCCGTGATCCGGTCGGCATGGCGTTTTCACCGGGAGGCCTCACCTGGTACGGCGGCTTCATCCTCGCAATGACTGTGGTCCTGCTCTACCTGCGCGCAAAGAAAGTGCCAATCCTGAAGGTATGGGACGCGCTCGGCGTCGCACTGATCCTAGCCTACGGAGTCGGCCGGATCGGATGCCATCTGTCAGGAGACGGAGACTACGGCCCTCCGACCACTCTCCCCTGGGGAACCGTCTACGCACTGGGCACCGCGAAGCCGTCCAATCAGCTCCAGAGCTACTTCGCACAACACCCCGAGGAAGGAACGGAGTGGAAGTATGACTCGCTCCGCGTCCTGCCCGGCGGCATCGACAAGCTTGGCCATCGGTACAGTCGATTCGACGAAGTCACGCCGCTTCACCCGACTCCTGTCTATGAACTTCTGCTCGGGATCGCCGGATTCGCTCTTCTCTGGCGTATCAGGAACAAACCTTTGCCGGA
>DKBG01000104.1 GCA_002451155.1 Ignavibacteria bacterium UBA6906 | reverse complement strand
CAATCGCATTCACATTGATATTCTGGGACGCCAGCTCATTGGCCAGCAATCGCGTCAGCCCCATCACACCGCTCTTGGAGGCGGTGTACGAAGGAACCAGAATCCCCCCCTGAAAGGAGAGCATCGAGGCGATGTTGATGATCTTCCCGCCGGTTCCCTTTTCGACCATGACCTTTGCAACAGCCTGGCTCAAGAAAAAGACCGCCCTGAGATTGATGTTGATGACATCATCCCAGTCTTTCTCCGAAAAATGCAGGACGGGAGCGCGGCGGATGATCCCCGCGTTGTTGACGAGGATATCAACACGTCCCATCTTCTCAAGACAAACCCGGACGATCTCACTCACGGAGGCGGGTACCGAAAGATCCACCGTCAGCGCTTCACACTTTCGGCCGAGCTGGAGGACCCGTGATTGCGTTTCCGTGCCTGCCGACCGATCGACAACAAACACATCGGCCCCCGCTTGGGCAAGGCCCACAGCCATCCCCTGTCCGAGACCCTGGCTTCCCCCGGTTACGATTGCCACCTTTCCGTTCAGCCTGAAACGATCAAGAATCATGATTGAACTCCCCTGTCACGCTATGTGAGATCATCCATGGACAGACCATCCATGTCGTTGAACGCCTGATTCTCCCCACCCATCCCCCAGCAGAAAGTGTACGCCCCTGTGCCCGCCCCTGAATGTATTGACCAGCTGGGTGAGAAGACCGCCTGCCGGTTGGACACTACAACGTGTCTGGTTTCGTCCGGCCGCCCCATAAGGTGGAAGATGCGCGTATCCTTCACCATGTCGAAGTAGAAGTAGATCTCCATGCGACGATCGTGTGTGTGAGGGGGCATCGTGTTCCAGACAGAACCCGGCTCCAGCTCCGTGTATCCCATCACAAGTTGACAACTCCGGATCCCGTCCGGATGGATCAACTTGTAGATCGTCCGCTTGTTCGAGCCTTCCGGAGTGCCCAACCGCACGGCTTCCGCGTCCGCCCGATGTGCCGCGGCGGTGGGCAGGGTCGCGTGTGCAGGATAACTCAACAGATAGAATGCCGCGGGATTCTTCTGGTCTTCACTGCTGAAAAGAATCTCCCGGGAGCCCCGACCGATGTACATTCCATCCTTGTGCCCGAGGAAGTATTTCTTCCCGTCCACGGTGACAACCCCCTTTTCGCCGACATTCAGTACACCGAGTTCCCTCCGCTCCGTGAAATACTCCGCGCGGAGCTGCTCGGTGGCGGAAAGAGGGAGTGTGCTCCCGACGGGGACCGCCGACCCAACAATTGCACGGTCGATATCGCAATAGACGAGATCGATCTTCCCCGGGTGAAAGATCGTGTCGATCAGAAATGTCTGGCGGATTTCCTGAGTTGACATGCGGACAAATCTCACTGGATCTGCGGAGTATTTCACGTCCATGAGGATCCCTTCCTGTCTTGTGTTGCCCATTCCTTGGCAGTTCAGTCAAAGATAGATTCTGCTGGGTTCACATGCAAGGAGTGACGTTCCGGAGCTGACCGGCCATGAACGTTCCTTGCGCTCGCCTGTCACCGGGCCAGGTGACTATTGGCACGGGCAGACTCCCCTCCCGTCGCCCCGGTCTTGGCGCCCCCGGCCCCTCTCTTTGTTTTTTGAAATCTCATTCCGTACGTTCAGAATGCTCCCCGGTTGTCCTTTCAGGATTCACCGTGCACAAGGGAAGACCGCAGCACGCTGACGCCACGAATGAGTAGGCCCGCATGACAGAACCCTGGTATACTCGGAACCGATTAAAGTCCACTCTCACGGAGGGACGACCTGCGTTCGGGACGATGGTTATCGAGACCCGGCAGACGGTGGCCGTTCACTGGCTCGCAAATTCGGGATTCGATTTCATCCTGATCGATGCCGAGCACGGACCATTCTCCGTAGAGACTGTCGCCGATCTTTCGCGGGCGGCCCGGTTACTGGACATCACGCCTATTGTCAGAATCCCCGATCTCACGTACGCCGCGATTACCCGGCCGCTCGACGCGGGAGCGCAGGGCATTATGGCCCCCCGCATCACGAGTCGGGAACAGGTCGAGGAAATCGTCAGGGCGATGAAATACCCTCCGGCCGGCAAGCGAGGCAGCGTCATGGGCCGTGGACACACCAATTTCCACACAGGGCCAATCGACACAGCATTGCAGACACTGAATGAGGAAAGCGTGCTCATTGCGCAAATCGAAACGCGCGAGGCCATCGACAGCATAGATTCCATCCTCGGCGTCCACGGCGTGGATATCGGCCTGGTCGGCCCCACCGACCTTTCTGTCGCTCTCGGAATACCCGGGCGATTTGACGATCCGGTCCTTGTCGGCGCGATCGAGAAAGCAATCGAAGCCTGCATCCGCCATTCGGTGGTTCCCGCCATTCATGTCAATGAACTCGAACGGGCGGCATTCTGGGCCCGGAAAGGGATGCAAATGATAAGCATCAGTTCGGAGGCGGGGCTCATGATGAAAGCGGGGAGGGAGATAACATCATCTCTCGAAGGACTCTACCGCCACTGAATCCATCGCCTGCCGGAACGGCGGCTCCATTCTCAGGAACAATACACTATCCCCATGAAGAACCGCAGCCTCCTCATGATTCCCGGGCCGGTCGAGTTCACTCCGGAAGTCCTGTCCGCAATGGCCCTCCCGACCACCAGCCATGTCGCCGCAAACTTCATTGAAGTCTTCGGAGACGCAATCGATAGACTTCGCAAGATCTTCTTCTCCCCCGCCGGCCAGCCATTTGTTGTTGCCGGGTCCGGAACACTCGCAATGGACATGGCGGCAGCAAACCTCGTTGAACCCGGAGACCGTGCCCTGGTTGTCGGCACAGGGTACTTCAGCGATCGCTTCGCTGTCATCCTCAGGCGGTACGGGGCCGTGGTAACCCAGGTGAATGCCCCGGCCGTGGGTGACGCGCCATCCCTTGAGACCATTGAGCGAACTCTGGAGTCTGCGTCATTCACACTGATGACGCTCACGCATGTCGACACCTCGACCGGTGTGCGGGTGGACGTCAGAACTCTTGCGGATCTTGGAAAGAGGCACGGGGCCCTGGTTGTAGTGGACGGGGTGTGCTCGGTGGCAGGAGAAGAGCTTCGTCAGGATGCGTGGGGTATCGATCTTGTTCTGACCGCATCCCAGAAGGCTATGGGAGTGCCTCCCGGCCTTGCGATCGTTGTCGCCGGTCCGCGTGCAATGGAAAAATTTCGGGTGCGGAATCACCCGGTCGGGAGCTACTACTGCGACTGGAAAGAGTGGCTCCCCATCATGGAGGCCTACGAAGCCCGGAAGCCGGCATACTTTGGGACACCGCCGGTTAACCTTGTTTGGGCGCTCCATATCAGCCTGGGGCAGATCCTTGCCGAAGGAATGGAGGCGCGTTTCCTCAGGCACAGCAAACTGAGCAGCGCGTTCAAGTCCGCGACCTCAGCACTCCGCCTCCGGCAGGTCCCGATCAGGCCGGAGCTGACGGCGACCACGCTCACCGCGTGCTACTATCCGGAGGGAATCGATGCCGGTTTTGTGTCTCGAATGGCAGAAGGGGGAGTAATCGTTGCAGGCGGTCTCCATCCAGAGATACGACCGCGGTATTTCCGGGTCGGCCACATGGGTGCGGTAACGGAAGCCGACATTCTCTCGACAGTCGGTGCTATCGAACGGACGCTGATACGGTGCGGGAGCGGAATTGAACCGGGCGAGGGGCTGCGAGCCGCCCTTGCGGCGCTGTCCGGGGGATGATCTGCTGGCTCATCGTTTCCTTCTCCAATTCCCCTCCTCCTCCGGTCATCCGCAGGCTTCTGCTGGAATCAGGGGTTCCGGCGTGAGGACTTTCTGAGCAACTCGCGCAGATCTCCGCTGCCCCTGACCGCAACGACAGCAGCGATCGCAAAGAAGAGCATTGCGGAGAGCGCGAACAATACAAGCCAGAACAGCGCACCTGGAGTCATTCGTCTCTCCCTTCCTGGACCATTCGGGGCGGGTGAGATCGCTGCGTCACCAGCGATCCGAGAACCATACCGCATAGTGCGAGGAGATAGCTCAGGAGCCCTGCGATATTGACGTCGGTAACGAACGTGAGCCAGCGCGGAAGCGCTTCGCGAAATCCCTCCAGCAACAGAAACCCTGCCGGAGCGGCCGCACCCATGAGCAGGCCCGCAAGTGCCCCCGGTGTATTTGCCTTCTTCCAGTAGATCCCGGCCGCGACACAACTCAACGCCCCGGCTGTGTACATCGCGCCTGTCACATACAGATACTGGAACGCTGTGTCCGGGATCTTGTACCAGAGACCGAACAGGAGAAGGAATAGACCGATCGCAACGGCGGCAATTCGAGTCACGCGAACGGTGGCCCCTTCCGAGAGATCCCGCTTCCGTGAAGGAGCTATCACATCGCGCGCGAGGACGGAGCTCCAGGCCAGAAGGTACGCGCTGTAGGTCGACATCGACGCAGCCAGCATCCCTGCAACAAGGAGGCCCAGAAATCCACCCGGAACAACAGATCCGAGGAGTCTCGGCATGGCGGCAGGCGACGGCTGCCCTGTGCCGAAATAGGCAAGCGCAGCGACTCCCCAGAACATGGGTACCATGGCCCGCCCGGCAAACGTAAGTCCCGTCCAGAAGAACACCCGCCGGGCGACACGCGGACTCTCGGACGCCAGAGCTTTGGAAGCGGCCGGCTGCCAGAGGGCCGCTGCGGCAAGGCTGCTTACAAAGATCCATACCACAAACGGCCACCCGAATCTCGGATTGACAAACGGGTTGGTGCCCGAGGCACCGAGAGTTTGATCGACGGCCGAGGAAAGTGATGTGAAATCGACCTTCAGGAGGATTGCCGCCGTTGCCACAAACATCCCGACGCCCAGCACAACAAATTGCATGAAATCCGTGACGACGATGGAGAACATCCCGCCCAGAACCGTATAGGTTATAACGACCAGAAGCATAACCGTCATGGTCACCGCGAGTGCGTCAGGTCCGAATCCCATGATCTCAGAGAGGAAGATCCCGTCAAATTTCAGGAAAATGCCCATATTGAGGACCCCGCCGGCGAACAGAATGATCCCGCCGAGAAGCCGCACGCTTCTGCTGTACCGAAGTTCGTAAAATTCCGGAACGGTCATCACCCTGTGCCGGCGTAGTGCCTCGATGACAAAGCCTGTTTTCCCGACCATGGTATATGCGACCATTGCGAGAATTCCGATGACGAAACAGGAGAATCCGGTCAGGTACCCGAGCTCACCGAAATAGACAAACGTGACCGTGCCCAACTCGGTCGCAACGAATGTCGCGATCCCCAGAGAGGTCCGGACTCTCCTGCCCGCCACCATGTATCCGGTCAGGTCTTCCACGAACCGCTTGGCCCAGATGCCCAGACTGACGGAGAGGATCAGATAGACCGCAAGAATCACCCAATCGATCGCACCGAAATTCATGGGACGAACACCTGCTTCCAGAAGCGCCGGTATTCTTTCCACTTCATGAAGTTTATCCCCCAGTGCGGGCTGGCTCCGCTCATCCAGCAGGTCACTTTGCCCTTTCCTGCTGATCGAGCCGCGAGAAGCGGGTACCACTTCCCCTGGTCCTGAATTTCAACCAGAACGTCGCACCCCGGGCGCGGCCTCGTCTCGTTGAATCCGAGCAGGGGAGGCATTGTGGTCCAGTCTATCCCCTTGGTCATCGAATGCGCGGGATCAGGCACACGGACCGGGTAGCCGCTCGTGGATTCGATCAGATCGTCCGTTGGAATGCATTCAACCGAGAGCAGGTCGTGGAAACGGCTTCTCCCCCACCCGCCCTTCGACAGCTGCCCGCTGAAGCTGTACCAGCCACCGTTCATGTGGAAATGCCCGCCGGCATACACCCACTCACGGAGTTGATCAAAGCGGTCCGGGAATGTGAGCGGCCGTTCTCCCCACTTCGCACGCGTAAAGAAGTCCGGATGGAGATTCAGACATTTCGTCTCGACATCCCCGAACACAATCGACGTCGCCCAGGCGAGCCGGCGGTCGAATTCCTCCGGGGGCATCCGGTATAGTTCCCACGAGGGCTGTGAGACCACCTCTGCGTTTGGAATCGCCCTGAGGGCATCGATGAACGGAGCCGCGTAGTTAAGGAACTCTACGTCTTTTCTCTCTGTCTCGAACGGTGACTCCACATAGGTCTGCCCCAGATGGATGCACCAGTTTCCGACATGCCAGATGCGCGGTGATTCAGTGGTGTTCATTCCCCTCTCCTTCTTTCAACTGCTTGACTTCTGCATTGCCCTTACGCCCACCCGCGCCATTCTCCTCCGGTCGGTCCTCACCATCGAAACACCGTACCACCGGCAAGCACTTCCTGTGTAGCGGGATCAAAGCTTACCACCTTTCCTGTATGAAGCGCAGCCGTCGTCATGATCGTGGACACAGAATGATAGTATCCAGCTTCAACCGGGGCGTTCGGATCCCTGCCGGCCCGCATCGACTCCAGCCAGTTTTTCATGTGCAGGCTGGTCATCAGGTCGACACCCGTTGCGGCGGCGGTCGCCGCCTTCACCGACGGATCGGTTAGCTCAATGTCGGGAAGAAGGAACGGTTTCATCCTCATCGGGGCGGCGAATCGCTCCGTGAGCCCGCCGTTGGAGGAGACTGTGTTTGTCTCAAGATTCAGTTCACCTCCGTTGGAGTAATAGATTTCCTTCACTCCCCCTGCGGAGTTATGCATGCGCGACGAGTAGACAACCTGGAATCCGCTCTGCCGATTATCGGCCGGCCCAAAATCGAAAACGGCGGTCATGGTGTCGTAATTTTCCCTGCCGTCGGTCCACACATAGATCCCGCCGTTCGCCACGACGCTGCGGGGGTAGGAGTACCCACTGAACCAGTGCACAGTGTCGATCTGGTGGCACATCCACTGTCCGGGAATGCCGGAGGAATACGGCCAGAAGAGTCTGTATTCAATATACTTCCGCGGATTCCATGGTTCTTCCGGTCGGTTCAAAAGATATCGTTTCCAGTCTGTGTCTGCCTCCCTGAGGTCGGCGACCAGTTCCGGACGCCTCCATCTCCCCGGTTGATTAACGTTCCAGGACATTTCCACCATGGTGATTTCCCCGAACTTCCCCGACCGGATGAACTCGGCGGCCGCGCGGTAGTTCGGGCCACTCCGTCGCTGCGAGCCAACCTGGAGGATTATTCCTGACTCCCTCACCGCTCTGCGTGCCGCGCGGTTGTCCTCCATCGTCTCCGCAAAGGGTTTCTCGACATACGCGTGCTTCTTGTTCTGTGCCGCCTCAACGGTATGGAGAGCGTGCTGAAAATCCGCGGTCGAAATGATGACCGCGTCGCAGTCCCTGTCGGCGTACAGCTCCTCATTGTTGCGGTAGGATCTGCACGCAGACCCGGTCCTCTGGCCGATAAACTCCCTTCCTTCCCGACGGCGCCTGTTCCAAATGTCCGATACCCCCAGGATCTCGCAGTTCAACTCGCGAGCGTGGGACCAGAAGGCTGGAAGCAGCGCATCTTTCGCCCTGTCGGAAAAGCCGACAAGGCCGACGAGGATTCGGTCGTTCGCGCCGACGATCCTTCCATAGGATCGGGCCGAAAATCCGAGTGCTCCGGCGCCGACTCCAGCAGCAGTGATTGCAGCGGTTCTCAGAAACTCTCTCCGTGATTGAGTCATTTGCCGTCTCCTCCCTATCGATACTCGAGAATTTTGATCGTCCGGAACGAGACTTTGTTCCCATGGTCCTNNCCGCCACATCTGGGTGGCCCGTTCGTACTCCACGGTTTTCATTCCGTTCAGCCAATGCTCCACGTGTTTCCCGTTCACCACAATTCGGGCACGATTCCATTCTCCCACCCCGTTGAACCGAACACCCACGGGAGGGATGAGATCATACAGCCCTGCACAGGTCCGGTTCCCGTGCACACCCTTGGTTGCGTCTTCATGGACGGCATCGTCAAGAATCTGGTATTCGCAGCCTATGGAGGAACCCTCACCTTTGTTCAGACCGGTGTCGACGAAATACTTGATGCCGCTGTTCGCGCCGGACGTGATCTTGAATTCGACGATCAGTTCAAAACCGCCATACCTCTTGACAGTCACGATGTCCCCACCAGCTCGTGATTCCCCCCCGCCTGACTCAAGCACCGTCAGCACCCCGTCTCTGATCTCCCAGCCTCCGTCAGGAAAACGATCAAGCTTCGCTCCTCTCCATCCGGTCGTAGTCCTGCCATCCCAAAGCAGTCTCCACCCCTCCCCTGTCTCCCGTTCGCTGAGCGTGTTCGGCACAAAGTTCTGTTGCGGGACGTCCTTCCGATCCGGTGATCGATACCGGTCCAGATCCGTCGTCATGATGCGGATATTTCGCCATCGGACATTCTTCCCGATTCGTGAGGAGTCCCTTCCGATACTATGGACCTGGAGTCCCACAAACCCGCTCTCAGTCTCCCGGTCAAGCACATCGGCACAGGGAACACCGTTCACCCATGTCCGGAGTGATGGCCCGATGGCTTCCAACCGGAATCGATTCCACGCACCGGTTCGGAAGGCCTTCCTGGATGGCTCGTGCCCTTCGAGGGTGTAGAGCCACCCCCGCCGGCCCTCATCATAGATGCCGCCTGACCATGCCCGGTCGGAGGGGTCGATTTCTATCTGGTACCCGTACACCCTGCCCTCCTTGTACGCGGGCCGGCTCATGCTTCGAAATTGAACTCCGGAGTTGAGTCCCGAATCGATCATTGTCTCGAATTCAAGGATGAAATCACCGAACTCTTCCGTGGTGCAGAGAAAACTGTTGGGCGAGCCAGCGACTGTCTCGCCTATGATTTCACCTCGGTCTACCCTGTAGGGTGCACTGCCGTTCACCTGAATCCAGCCGGCAAGCGTCTTTCCGTCACAGAGATTCCGCCATGGCTCCTGGCCAAGGCCCCAGGCGGTGGGAAGAACGATCGTGAGCAAGAGGAAGCAATTTCGGAGCATGGAACACCTCTCAGGTTGCATGAAGAGGGATATCGGATGGGGGGCCATCCCTCACTCGCCGTGGGATATGACGCACACTCTGCCTGATCAGAGCTGGCAGAACACCCTGATCCGCTTTTGACGGATGCACTTCATCGGAGCGGCTCGGTGACAAGCTTGACAGGAGAACCAATCCGGTAAACGGGGTATGTGCCGAAGCCTCTCCCCCACTGCGGAACCAGCGAGCGATCGAAGAAATTCCAGACAAGGAGTCCGTCGTTACTTTCGGGCTCAAGCAGTGTCGCAGCGAGTCTTCCAAGTGGCTGTGCAGTCCGTACAATCAGGGTCCCCGGCACAAACTCGCGCAGTTCTGTACTATACTCCCCGCGGACAGCGTTCAGGTAATGTCCCTGGAAGAGACGATTGGACGGTGACAGTTCGGTGATACTGAATCCTTCCGCTTCCGTTGTGACAGAGCGTGCCAGTCGCTCTACTTCGATGCCGTGTCGTGTCAGGATTTCCGCGACGCCGGGGTCAGAAACGGTCAGGCAATAGGCGGCCGGGAAGCGAACTGATCGCGTCGGGACAAAGTCGGAAAGGCAGGGAACCGTGTAAATCCTCTGCCGCTCGGTCTTTCGCAGCCGATCGCGTCCGAGCGAATCCCTGTAGGATTCAACCTCGTAGCCACGGATTGTGACAGGATCATCAAGAGCCCGGACCGCGCACTCCACGGCAAAGGAATCCGCCGGGGACGGGGTTGCACTCCCGCGGACTGCCTGCAGGTCTGCATTCCTGACCAGTGTACGGATCTCCTCCACGTGGCCGGAGCAGTAGTCCAGGATGGACCGCAGGAAGTGATAGCAGCCCTCAACTCGGGTCCTGAAATCCGCGTAGGAGTAGTTTTCATCGAGGATCGCCAGTCTGTTGCGCAAACCAACGTAGTTGGTGAGATACCGTGGCTGGCAGCTGAAGGTTTCCCACCCTTTTTCCGGCAGCCGGGGATCGACATATTCACCGTACGGAATGGACGCGGTCCGGTATGTTGTCCCCAGAATACCCGCGATCGTCGGCATCATGGTGTCCCGCATGTAGGAGAGTATCTCCGGCGGGCCGTTCGGATTGAGCACCCAGGAATATGTTACGGGCTCATCATGATACGATCCATTCGTCGTGTGGCAGTCGACGACCAGCTCGGGATCCCAGCGCAGCAGAACATTCCGGATGAACCCGCGCATCTCCGGTGTCTCCGCCTTGACCGCATCCCGGTTAATGTCGAGCAGCTGCCCATTGTGCCGTTCCCCCACGCCGTTGATCGGTCCGACCTGCTCCCGTCGATTGTTCACGCTTATCCGCTCGTTGCCATCGGCATTGAACAGGGGAACGATCAGGATCACGAGCTTATCGAGGTACAGCGGACTGGCCCGCAGAAGGATATCCCGGGCCAGCATCAACACTGCTTCCTTGCCTTCTACCTCTCCCGCATGGATATTCGCCTGCAGATAGACCACGAGCCGGTCATCCCGCCTCATGCCTGTCGGCGACACGGGCGGGGGGTCACCGAGGACAAGCAGGGGGACGTCACGTCCCTCCGTGCTTCGACAGAGCCGCTCGACCCGCAGCAACGGGCTCCGCTGCTGGAGAGTGCTGATGAACTCCACAACATCTGCAAACCGGGAGGTGGACGCGAAGTTGCTGCGTTCCGCGACCGTGAACGGTCCCTGAGCAAATGCGGGGAGAGCTGGCAATGCCATTAAAGCGATGATCGACCCAATGGAGCGAAAGAGAAAGGAGAATTTCATAGGGGAAATTGATCCTGGTACGGGGGATACAACGAACGCCGGAATGAAGGTACGGAAAATCCCCGGAAATTCCATTTCTCTTCTTCTTTCTCTATATTGGGCGCGGGACGGCCACGAACGGCCTCCCGATCCGCCGCATCGGGCCGGCGGTGCGTCCGCTGTCCCCGTCCGCTTCATCTCCGCATCGCATTCAGGAATCTGGTACCGAACGGACTCCAGGGGAGTCACAGGAGAATGACAGTGCAGCCTCTCGATATCGTCCTCATCGTTCTCTATCTGGCCGTCACAATTCAAATCGGCGTCTATTTCCGAAAACGTGCGCTCAAACGGCTTGACGCATACTATCTGGCAGAGCGCAACGTCTCCTGGTGGATGGTCGGGCTATCCGGCTGCTCAAGTTATACGGACATCGGTGGAACGATGCTCATTGTGGGTCTCATGTTTTATCTCGGCATCAAATCACTCTGGGTACTCCACATTGCCTGGGGATTTTTCATGATGGCCATCTACATGGCATACCAGGCAAAGTACATCAGGCGTTCCGGCGTGATGACACCGGCAGAATGGAATGTGACGAGGTTCGGGGACACGAAGCAAACCGATCTGCTGCGACTTGCCATCGCTGCATTCATCCTCTTCTCGATGATTCTCACGCTCATGTACGTCGCGGTCGGAACCGGCAAGTTTGCAGAGGAGTTCGTTCCCCTGCCGCGCTGGGCCTCTACCTCGATCGTCTTCCTCGTCGTCGGCGTGTATGTAACCTTCGGGGGATTCTTCGGTGTGGTCTGGACAGATATATTCCAGACGACCCTCATCATCATCGGAGGAATCGGACTCAGCATTACCGCATTACAGCTCCCTGACGGCATGAGCGCTATGGCCGCTCAGATACCCGAATGGGGATCTCTCGCCCCGACGTGGACCCTCTGGACAGGGTATCTTACGAATACGCCGGCGACATACCATCAGTATTATCCGTTCGGACCGTTGATCATCGCGAGCCTGCTCTGGCTCTTCCTGAAACTCCTGACAGGTCCGCTCGGATGGGATTTCACGTTCTTCCTCACAACGCGATCTCCCCGGGAGGCCTCTCTCGCGGCGGGAGCATGGACGTTGGGGCATACAGTTCGGTGGCTCATCGCCGGCTCGTTTCTCTCATACGGGATTCACTACCTTGGGACATCCGGGGGATTCGACGCTGAGCGCATCATGCCGATCGTTGTGAAGAACCTCCCGACAGGCGTTTCGGGCCTGTTCATGGCGGTCCTGCTGGCCGCACTCATGTCTACGCTCAGCGCCATCATCAATGTGACCAGCAATGTGGTGGTCAACGACTTTCTGAAACGGTATTTCGCCCGCCACCTTCCCGAACGTTCTCTTGTTCGCCTCGGCATGGTTGCATCGTTTGCAGTCATTCTCGTTGGATTCGGACTCAGCTTCATGTATGAGCAGATTGTGTCCGCGTGGGAAGTCCTGTTGTATGTCATGCTCACCATGATCATGGCGCCGGCCGCCCTCCGATGGCACTGGTGGCGCTTCGGCTCGGGAGCCTTTCTCTGGAGCATGCTCGCTTCGACGTGCGTCGTAATGGCTCACAAGCTGTTTCTGAACGATCTCCCCCTGTACTGGGCCATCGTCTTCCTGATGGGCGGCTCCTTCCTCCTCACTGTTCTCATCACGTTTGTGACACGGCCGGCCGACCTGGAAACACTCCTGGCATTCTACGTGAAGGTCCGTCCGTTCGGAGTCTGGGGACCTGTACGGCGGGAGGCGGTTCGCCGCGGACTTGTTCCTCCGCGTGACCCCCAGCCGGCTCTGGACATCCTCAACGTATTCGTCGCGGGCTTCTTCCAGTTTTCCCTCGGCGCGATGGTGTTTTACATGTTCCTGAAGAACTGGACCCAGGCGGGTCTCTGGGTAGCTCTCTGCCTTGGAACTGTTGTCCTCCTCTACTTCACCTGGTACCGGACACTTCCTTCGCCGAACGAACCCTGACATTCCTGACCCCTCTCACAACCGTCTGACCGCCCATGGCCAAACCCGTCCTCCACCTGATCTGCAACGCCCATCTCGATCCAGTCTGGCAGTGGAGATGGGAAGAAGGAGCTGCGGAGGCGATTGCCACGTTCGACGTGGCCGCCCGGCTCCTCCGTGAGTTTCCGGGCTTCGTCTTTAATCACAATGAAGCGATCCTGTACCGGTGGATCAGGGACTACGACGCTCCACTTTTTCGTGAGATCCAGCGCCTGGTGGCCGGGAGACGCTGGTGTATCGCGGGAGGGTGGGATCTCCAGCCGGACGTCAACATGCCCGGCACAGAGGCAATCATCCGCCACATTGCGGAGGGGAGAAGATTCTTTCTCGAGCATTTTAACGCCCGTCCGATCGTCGCCTACAACCTCGATTCCTTTGGCCACAGCGGAGGGCTGCCCCAGATACTCCGCCGGGCAGGGTACAGGATGTATATCCATATGCGCCCGGGCGAAAAAGACCTCCACATTCCCTCGGATCTCTATCGGTGGAAGGGAGTCGACGGTTCGGTCATCCCGGTCTACAGGATTCCGTTCGCTGCCTATAACACCTTCCATGATGGGGCTGTCGAGCGGATCAACGAGGCGATCGAGCTGGCCTTGAAGCTCGGGCGAGACACTCCGGTCTTCTGGGGCCTTGGAGACCATGGCGGAGGAGCAACCAGGAGCGAACTCGAACAGATACAGGAGTTGATGGGTCGCGAGACACGTGTTCAGATCGTCCACAGCTCGACGGAGGCTTTTTACGCGGCAATCCAGGATCGCATCGCATCAGCTCCTATGCACGAGGGGGACCTGAACCGGGTATTCACCGGCTGCTACACCTCAATGTCGCGACTCAAGCGAACGATGCAGAGAAATCTGGGAGAACTCATCCAGACGGAGGCTATTCGGACGGCAACCTGGTGGACGGGATCGCAGGAGTACCCGGAGCAGGAACTCCAGGACGCGTGGCGCGATCATCTCTTCAATGATTTTCATGATATCCTGCCCGGATCTTCCATAGAGGCTGCGGAATTCGACGCACTTGACCTGTACGGACGGTCCTCTCAGACCCTGCGAAGAGTTCGGCTCGGGGCCGCGTCAGGATTTTCCTCAGGACCTCGCCGTCAGATACCGATCCCTGTCACAGTGCTCAATGCCAATCCCGCCGCCGTCTCCGTGCCGGTGGAGGTCGAGTATATGATCGATCACGTCCCGAGAATGAAGGGTGAATGGCATGCGCGGCTTACAACAATCGAGGGAAACGAAATACGTGTCCAGGAAGAAGCCGCGGGTTCTCTGCTTCTCAAGGATGAGTGGCGCAGAAAGATCTGCTTCACGGCATCCCTGCCCCAGCTTGGCGCAGCATATTACAGTATCGGGATCGAGCAGGGTCCTCCCGTTCCGAAACCGTTCTTGCCGGCCGTCCCCCACAGTCTTCATCCCCGGTCCGGAGTCCTCACAGCTCTCGCCGGAAGCGGTGGGCGGAATGTTCTTCTGGGCGAAGCGCCGAAAGCGCTCGTCATCGAGGATCTCGCTGACTCGTGGGGGATGGAAGCATGGAATTACCGGACCGTGGTGGACGACTTTGCCCCCGTGCCGGATTCCTGCCGGACAATTGAAGAAGGATGCATTCGCCGAATCACTCAGACGGAGTCTTCGAGCGGACACAGTTCGATAGAGACACAGGTCATTGCGTATGCGGATTGTCCGTTCATAGAGGTCCGGTATCGCATTCAATGGAACGAGCGGAACAAACGGCTGAAGCTCTCCATCCCGACCCGGTTTCGCTCACCGGTGGTTCTCTGCGATGTGCCTGGCGGGGCGATTCCGAGACCAGCGGACGGCGAGGAACAGGTTCACGGGCGATGGATGGTTCTCGAAGGTCGCGTTGAAGGAGAGCCGACCGCGCTCGGGATTGTCACATCGGGGCAGCACGGATTCGATTTGAAGGACGGTGAGATTCGCCTTTCCGTTCTCCGAAGCCCGCTCTACTGTCACGAAAGGACGTTTTCGTTCACCAATCGCACTCGCATGAGACACATGGATCAGGGGGTTCACGAGATGCGCCTCCTCCTGACAGCGGGAGATCCGGATGAAATCCGGAACGCCGTGAGCGGTCTGGCAGACTGGCTGAACTCGCCCCCCTTCGCCCTCGCGCATCTCCCGATTGGCGAGAACGCGTCGGCCTCTCAGGAGCTCATCGAGATGACGCCCCGGAGAGTCCGCCTCATCGCTTTCAAGCGGTCATGGGATGGGAATGCTCTCCTCTGCCGGCTGCAGGAAACGGTCGGATCGCCTGCGGACGTGTGTGTTCGACTTCGACATCCGGCAATTACACTCTCATTTCGCCTCGGTCCGTTCGAGATCAAGACCCTTCGGGTCGAAAGGGATGGTCGCTGGAGTGAGGTGGGAATGATCGAAGAGATCGGGGAGAGCGCGGGGCATTGAGGAATGCCCCGGATTCACGGGTTGCAGAGTCACTCAGTCAGAACTGATCGGGGGCCTCCCCGCCCTGGCCTCCACGAGCGCCTCCAGCACGATATCCGGCGCCATCTCCAGTTCAAGAAGCGCTTCCCCCGGATCGCCGGAAAAGCCGAGAAGTGCAGAAAACGCAGATTCAGGACTTGCTCCCTGCCCGATGAGGTCCAGTACGCTCTGCTTTAGCAGCTCACCTCCAATGCGGAGCAAACGGTCTTCCACGGCCGTGAGACGGACTCTCGTCTGATCTCGAACCGGGAGATCCTCCCCGGAAATCCCGATCCCGAATTTCCCCGCGTTGAACCAGGACACTACGGAGTGCCTCCCGTCGATCCGCTTCCGGATTGTCCAGAAGCCGGGCGCGTCACCGAAGAGATCTTTCAGAACCCGTTGGAACCCCTCCAGATCTTGCACATTGCAGGCCAGGTCGAGATCAGAGCCTTCACCGCCCAGATCGAGGGATACGGCACCAACCAGCACCGCATCGAACCTCGCAAGGACGTCGGGGAGGCCGAAGGTGCGAAGAACCCCATACGCCTGCCGTTGCGTAGCACTCCCCCCGAGGAGAAACTCGACCCCCTCCCAGTTGGCCAAGACTGCAGATTCACCGATGTTGGTGGCCGTTTCAGTCATTGTGATCCCTTTCCGGTCAGTGTGCACGACAGATCGGTTGCCCGGACTTCATACGGAGTCCCACGCTCCATTTCCCGGAGTGGCACGGATGGTGTCGCCGAAGCTCCCGGAGCATCGGCTGACCCGGGACGCGACCGGGGCTTTTGCCATCAGTGATTCTCACCTTCTCTGGTCAGGCTGATTAGCATCGCTCCATGTCTGGCCACATCGATGGATAACGTCCCTTCGACCGTTCCGATATCGGCCTGTCTCCAGAGATCCCTCGCGCGGTACTCGCCCGTTATCTTGAGCGCCGGCCATGTGACGGTGACCCGGTCCTTTTTCTCACCACGATTGAAGAACCCCACTGCCAGCGAGCCATTCTCGAGTTCCCTGGCCCAGACTTCGAGAGATCCTGTCTGTGATATGCGTGCAGCCTGTCGGCCGAGCGGATCCTGGTGCATATCCAGCACCTCTGCATTCGTCAGGAGGCCAAGCGTGAAGTCATCCAGACGCGCCATATCGCACCCAATGAGAAGTGGAGACGCAAGCAATGCCCAGAGGGTGATATGGGTCCGCTGTTCACCTGGTGTGAGCCGGCTTGGATGAAGGTTCGGTCCCCACCCGACATATCCCACCACCAGCATGTCAGGATCGTTCCAGTGGCCCGGACCCGCATAGGGCTCGTGTCCCGCCTGACTGAACCCGATGCTGGACATGCTCTCCCACGTGTCAGTAATATCTCCAGTCGTGCGCCAGCTGTTCCCCCCCACGTCCGCACCCCACTCCCAGACGGCACCCATACCGTACTGACAGAGACTGTAAACAATATCCCGGCGGACGCTGTCCAGGGCAGCTCGCATGATGCGGTAGGGCTTCTGCAGTTCTTGAATGCTCTGGTCTTTCGCGAGCTGGCCGTATGAACACCAGTCATACTTCAGGTAATCCACACCCCATTCCGCATACTGCCGCGCGTCCTGCAACTCATACTGATACGTCGCCGCATATCCGGCACAGGTCAGCGGCCCGGGTGATGAATAGATGCCGAACTTCAGACCAAGCGAATGGACGTATTCACTCAGCGCTTTCATGTCGGGGAATTTCTTGTTTGTCCTGATCCGCCCTTCCGCATCGCGGAGTTCTCCGCCAAGTGCCGGGTCAGCGGAACCGGGTTGAATCTCCCAGCAATCATCGATGTTGATATAGGACCAGCCGTAATCTCTGAGACCGCTCCTGACCATGGCGTCCGCGGCCGCACGAACGCTCTTCTCGTCGACGGCACACCCAAAGCAGTTCCAGCTATTCCAGCCGAGTGGTGGCGTGAGGGCGATCCGGCCTCCAACGACGATCCTGAACGGTTTGACCGCCTCGCCCCGCGCATTGCTGGCCTTCAGGACAACAGGATATTCGCCCCTCCGCGATATACTGCCGGTGACCATCCCCGACGATCTGTCGACGGTCAGACCAGCGGGGAGGTTTTCCACATCAAACGTGATCGGCCTCTCGCCGGTGGCTGGGATAGTATAGAGGAACGGATTGCCGGGCCGCACCCCGAAGACCTTCGGTCCGTGAATGCGTGGTTCGGGAGGCGGCTTCGGCGTAAGCGTCAGTGCTGTCGCCTCCTGAAGACGCACACTTTGCTCTTCCCTGTGCAGGGAGAGATACGCTGTCCGGACTTCCCAGAGCCCCTGGGGAGTGGAGACCGGCGGGAATTCCCCCGGACCCTGACGTTCGATTGCCGCAGCAATCCCTGCTGCGGCAGCCAGGTAGCGATCGGCAATAACCTGATAGTCGATCAAGGTCAACTGGTCGCCCCAAATACCATCTGCTTGTTCCCAATCCATCTCTTCCACCTCAACAGGCAGGCTGAAATCCCGGCCGAGGAGCTTCCAGAGAATAGCCGGATCAAGGTCAAGAAGCGAAAAATAGAAGGCTGAGGGCCCACCCCCGTTGTTCACCTTGAGCAGAAGCGTATTTTCTCTCTTCCGCAGGCGGACGGCCAGCACTTCCTGGTTTCTCTGGCATCCCCTGTCCACCCGGTGTTCCAGTACAAGATCCCCGTTCAGCCAGACCTTGATGCCATCATCGCTTCCGAGAAAAAGCGTGACAGGGCGTTCCTCCTCCGTGATCAGACTCCTGCAGAGGTAGTTGGCCGACTTCGGAACCGCTGGCAGGTCGATGAGGACGTCGTCCATCCATTCCGGATGCTCCACCCAGCGCAGGTGACTCGATCCATACGAGACACCGAGATCGAGCTGCGTTTCCGGGCCAAAGTCTTCGTCGAAGGGTTTTTCAGAAAGAAATGGACCAACTGACCGCCAGCGGGACATCCGGACGCCAAGGCGTTGATATCCCTCCTCTCGTTTTCCCGAAAGTGCTTCTTTCGAGACGAGCATCGTCTCATACCAGGTCGCCTGTTTTCGGTAGTACAGCGGATCACCCGGTCCGGCTGCGAGAACGGTGCAAGAGAGCAGGGCGAGAACGGCCGGGAAAATTCTGGTGCGGGGAGATATCATGGTTTTTCTCCGCGGGCTGGAATGCGCGCAAAGCGGGTACGGTCTCCCACACGATGAGCGTTCCCCCGCAATATTTCGGTGCAGATTGAGCGCAGGGATACAGGAAACTTCCGGGACCGAGACATGCGACAGCGGAGGCCCGTCCGGCCGGGAGCGCCCCTGGTTTTTCGCAGTATTACTTCTGTGGACGGTAGTACTTCATCGCCTCAGGGATAAGTCTTCGCAGATCCGAGATGCGAGTATCATGGCCCGGATGGGTACTGAGGAACTCCGGCGGTTGACCCCCTCCCCCCTGTGCCATACGTTCCCAAAACACCGGCGCCTGGTTCGGGTCATATCCGGCCAGAGCCATGAAATAGAGTCCAAGCTCATCCGCTTCGCTTTCATGTTTCCTGCTATACGGGAGCAGGGCGCCGACCTGGGCTCCCACGCCGTAGGCAGACATCCAGAGCGTCCGGGTTTCATCCGACTTTTGCGCGAGTGCCGCATCCAGGGCGACGGCGCCAAGCTGTGCGAGCATTTGCTGGCTCATTCTTTCCTGACCATGACGGGCGACCGCGTGCGCGATCTCGTGGCCCATAACAACCGCGAGACCGGTTTCGTCTTTTGTGATCGGGAGAATTCCAGAATAGACGACGACTTTGCCACCCGGCATGCACCAGGCGTTTACCTCTTTGCTCTCAACAAGGTTGAACTCCCACTTGTATCCCTTGAGCTGATCGCTCATCCCTTTTTCGGCAAAAAAAGTCCCTACAGCTTTCTCGATTCGCCCGCCGACACGCCTGACCATTTCGACCGACACCTTGTCCGTGCTCAGTTTGTTCTCTTTGATGAACTTGTCGTACTCCTGATAGCTCATCGTCATCATCTCACTGTCCGAGACAAGGCTCAGCTGGCTCCGTCCGGTGATGGGGACGCTGGAACAGCCGGCAAAGAGAAATACGAAAACGACAACAACGGCATCTCGTAGCACGGAAGAGTCTCCTTAGTCGAAAGGTACCGAAGAGTGGCCAGAGGCAATATAGCGAATCGGACGGAAAGAGGTCAAGAGCAGGAGGAGCAGATTCGAGGAGGCGCTTGCCATCCCCCGATGCGGTGGGACGATCTCCAGACGTCCGGCAGGAGAAAGAGTGAGCTGAAATCCTCTCCAGGCACGGCACGCTGGATTCAGAGGCCTTATTCAGAAGATCGAGACTGGTGGCACGGGTTCCTCCCCTGGAACCCGAGCTGGGTGCCCGGAATCTGAAGAGCACCCTCCCCCCTGATTCTGTCCATGCTGAGCGGTCTGGGTGCGGGCGGGGTCCCCGGGGAGGCTTATTCCTCGCCGGGGACTTCCACCAGGTTGAAAGTTGACTGCAGTCGGGCCATCATGATCGAAGACCGAAGTGAAGGCCAGTCAAGCGACAAGCAGGCACGAAACGCCCGTATGAACAGGGGAAGATGTGATTCAAGCGCTGGTTTCATTGAATCTCCTGTGCGGTGGCGGGGGGCTGACGGAATCAATTGTCGATGTGGACCATGGACGATTGGCAGTGGATGACGGAGCCGCCTCCTGTAGCCCGTATCTCTATGATATGCGATTTCTGCAATCGCCTGTGCGTGGTTCATCATCTTCGATGATTCAATGGACTCTCATGGTTGCGAGAATGCGGATATCGGTTTCCTTCGGGGAGAGGGGCACGCCCCCTTGATAGAACGCTCGGAACTGGTATATTCTATCCTTGTCCGTCGGTGGAGGCCGCCGTGGGCCGGGGCGGAAACGTTTGCAGGACCCGGCCATCAGCGTCAGCATCAGCCTTATCTCCTCACAGGCCAGTATACCCTAAAAAGGGGCCGATTCTGTATCATTGGATGATACAATTCATTCCCGCGCTGCGGGCAGAGGTGCGCCATGATAGAGATACAGACAAAGATCAAGCGGCAGATTGAAATCATCGGAATCGCTCTGGACAATCCACAGGGCTGGAGAGCGGTGGATCTGTCTGAACTTTACGCTTGCGAAGAATTGACCATCAAGCGGGATCTGCAGGAGCTTCGACAGTACGGATTTGACCTGCACTCAGAGAAGCGGAGGGGAATCCGTCTTGGCACGCCTCTCGACCAGAAGAGGCTGAAGGAACTCATTGTGCAATACCTGGGCCTTTCAAGCTCCGACTATACCATCGACCGCGCGACCGCGCTCATGGTGAAGAAGCTGCGTGAGAAGGCACTCAGCAACGTGGTGACGCTCCAGCGATGTATCGATAAATGCCTGGTAGCGACGATCGATTACGTCAAAGAGGCGGATGAGGTCGAGAAGGGAAGAGAGATCCATCCACTCCTTCTGTTCCAGAGTGACGGATTCTGGAGGGTACTTGCGGTCAACGAGGGGACGGTCAAGCAGTACCACCTCAACAAAATTCTCGCGGTCCGGGCCGGCGAGAAGCGGTTCAAGAAGATTCCGCAGGAACAGATTGATGATATGTTCCGCTATTCGTTCAAAAGCTGGATTGGAACGGATCGTCATCTTGTCAAGATCCGACTCTCGACAACATGGGCAGACCGGATCAAGCCCCAGCAAACCGTCGAAACACAAAGCCTGACGGAAAACCCAGACGGGTCGGTGGTGTTCGAGGCGGTCGTGAATTCTCTTAAGGAGGTAGCCAGCTGGGTAATCAGCAAAGGCGAGGGCGTCGAAGTGCTCGAGCCGGCGGAACTGAGGGCTCAGGTCATCGAACTGGCNNGCTACAGACCCGATGACTAGTGCGCCACACCTACCGGACCATGCATCCGGAAGTGCCCGCTGTCGGCTCCACCTCAACCCATGCGGCCGGGCCGACGACGAACGCAGGGGGACGCACTAGGGATTACTCCTGCGAGCGGGAGATCATCTCTTCAAATTGCTCCCGCTTCACCTGCCGCACGTTTCTCCGGTGAGCGCCTCCCAGCACATAGCGGGAAATGATCTTATAGCTATCGTAATCGAACCGGTGAGAACCGGGAATGTGCAGCTGAAACCCCAGATCGGTATAGCGGTAGCTGGACACGAGGCACCAGTTGTCGATCAGAAACACTTCTCCCTCACCCGACCCCGCTTCCTTCTCCTCAATGACCACCCCTCCCTCATACGGCCAGGCTTTCACCCTCCTGTCGGCAAATGCTGCGTCGAGGCGGAAGTTGTAGAGCTCAACCGGTTCCTCACCCGCGCACGCCCCGGAACATTGCTTGAGATGGTACCCAAAGCAATACGAGCGAGACTGTTCGAGTCCGAGAAGTTTATTGCAGAGCCGATGCGAGCGTGCCAACGCGCCCAGGTGTTCAAGCGCCTGCTTGCGGGTCTTGTACACCGCAAGAATCGACCCCGCCGTCTCTGTCTCAATGTGATCAATTTCTTCGAGCGCGACCGTCGCGTAACCTGCCCGGTCACCACGCCGGCGCGCCACAACAAGGTTTCGTTTCCTCCGGGCGACTGAATTATAGAGCGGCCGGAGCTCCTTGATCAGTTTGGACTCCAGCAAGAGTGCTCCCAGCTCCCCTGCTGTCCGACGAGCCTCGACATGATGCACCTGGCTGACCATTTCCATTCGTCGTGCGGAGTCCCCATCGCCGGCAAAATGAGACCGGACACGCTCCCGGATATTGATGCTCTTCCCGACATAAAGGAGCTCCCCCGCTTTCCCGTAGAACAGATACACACCGGGAGACTCCGGAAGACCATCGATGCTCGTCCGATCCAGGCCGGGTGGCAACGAGCCGGCCTTGAGCAGTTCCGTCAAAACCCCTTCAACCCGCTCAGGGTCCTGGGTCCGCCGTGCCATCTGGAGAAAATTCAGGACGGCTTTCGCATCGCCCATCGCACGGTGGCGCGCATCGACATCGATTCCGTGCCGTTCGATCACACTCGAGAGGTCATGACGGCGGTGTTCAGGAAAGAGTCGGCGGGAGAGCTTCACGGTGCAGAGGCAGCGGGCGCTGAAGGGGATTCCGGCGCGGGCGAGTTCATTCTTGACGAAGCTGTAGTCAAAGCGGACGTTGTGGGCGACAAAGGTTGCACCGTCAAGGAGAACCGCAACCGGTCGCGCTATTTCCGAGAAGACTGGGGCCGTTCTGACGTCGTCATTCGAGATTCCGGTAAGTCCCTCGATCACCGGGCTCACATATCGCTCCGGATTGACGAGCGATTCAAAAGACCTGACAACGCGCCCGCGCTCAACACGGATCACCGCGATTTCGATAATCCGTCCGAACACCGCGCTCTGCCCCGTTGTCTCGACGTCGACGATGGCAAGCGGCCCATCAAGGATGGCAGCTGTACGGGCCTTTTGCGTTGTCGACCCGACTCCCCTCATCGCACCTTTTCGAAAATACTCTTTGTTGCCCTGACATCTTCCAGGGCGTTGTGAGCCCTCTCGATGGGGATGTCAAGTTTCGCTGCAACCGTCACCAGTTTGAAGTCGGGCATTTCGTGGCGGAACTCCGCTAGCCGCAGCATCGCCAGCGACATGACGTCGACCGCGGGGTGCCAGAACCAGGAGCCGAAGTACCGATCTCCAGCCTTTTCAAACCATTTTCTCAGGAACCCGTAATCAAATGGGGCATTGTAGCCGGCAAAGATCATCTTGTCTTTTCGGTCAAATTTGTTGCAGTGTTTCTCGAAGAGTGAAGTCAAGGAAGCATGGACTGCGGCAGGGGGAGGGAAACCGTTGATCTGCTCTCGTGAGAATCCCGACACGGCCAGTGCCTCATCCTCGATGAGATCGGTCGGAAATGGTGCGCAGGGAAAACAAAACTCTTCCAGGGTCACGCACCCCTGCTCCTCATCACTGCAGATCATCCCTCCGATCTGGATTACGCCATGTTTCACATGGCTTGTGCCAGTCGTCTCAACGTCCAGGAAGCAGATTTTTGGTTTCATCAGAATCGGCTGTGGAGTGTAGAGCAGATCAGACTCCTCGTTGCCCTCCCCGGCGGACGGCTCCTCCATGCGCTCCACCTTCACCTCTGTGGCCTCCTCCCTTCTGTCCCGGGACCTTTTTGTCGCCGCCGGCTGCCCGGGGATTCCATTTCCCTCCCTGCCCTTGCCCTCCGATGCCCTCTTCCGGCGCAATGCCCTCCTTGAGGTTGAGCGCCATGCCCCCGAATTCTTTTCCGTTGAGATCCTTGATCGCCTTGGCGGCTTCATCTTTGTCGGGCATTTCGACAAAGGCGATCCCGACGGGCAGGCCGGTCGTCTTGTCTTTGAGGATGTTTACTTTTTCCACAGTGCCGTGTTTGCTGAAGAGTTTCCGCAGTCTCTCTTCGTCCAGTTCACGCGACAGGTTTTGGATGTAGATTGTCATGGAAGATATCCCGCTATGTGCCAAAATATTCGGCCGGTCAGGCCACTGAAGCCGGGGCACGACCGATGGAATACAGAGTACACATTGACCTGCTCAGTTGCAAATCGAAACCTGCTTCGCCCCCTCGCGCCCGAGACTTCCCGATACGCGCGCGGTCGGACGGGGACAGTGTTCGGACGCGAGTACGGCCGTCGATTTCTCATCTAACATGAACATAATTTAATCCGGTGAAGCGAAACTTTTGGGTGAATTCAGTTGTATCTTATTATAGTAGGGGGGAACGAATGTCACACTCGCTGAAAAAAATACTCTGCCCAATTGACTTCACAGAACGTTCATTGCACGCCCTCAGGGCCGCGTACGCTCTCGCTCTCTGCTTCTCCGCGCATCTTGTAACCGTCTGTGTTACGCCAGGACCCCAGGCACTCCGCCTGCCTGCCAGCCGGGAGGCAACCCACGAAATTCTCGACGCCTACTACTCAGAGCAGCTCGCACTGGCTGTCCAGCAGTGGACCTCCGGCAACGTAGAAGTGAAATCCATGGTCCTGAGAGGGGAAGCGGCGGACGAGATCGTTCGGGCAGCCGAGAGTCTGGATGTGGATGCGATCGTCATGGCGGACGACCCGAAGGACTCCTGGGAACGGGTGCGAGACGGCTCGACGCTCGAGGAGGTGACAACCCAGTCGCGCTGCCCGGTCTACGTCCTCAAGATCGCCGGCGGCGACGAGGGCATCGGCATCAACAGAGTTATCCGCCTTTCCTGATTTCTCTCTCCCGGTCGTCAATCGTCGATTGTCCTTCGGCTGTGGTCAATCGTTTCCCGGCGCTACGATCGCAGGAGGTTAATCTCCGTCTGGGGATTTGACAACCACTCCGCTCCACCATCCGTCACCACCACCATCTCTTCTATCGTGGCGATGCCTCGCCCTTCGATGGTGAGCCGCGGTTCAATGGTGAAGACCATCCCCGGTTCAAGCAGATGGAAAGGTTTGCCTGCGTATTTCTCCCATGCCGGACCGAGGAGAGCGGTTCCGTCGTGAGCGAAGCGCCCGACCTGATGCCCGAGGGCATGGGGAAACTCCTGATATCCCGCCTCTGTCACGATTGTCCGGGCGATCCTGTCTATCTCGATTCCCTGTACCCCGGGACGCATTCCCTCCTTCGCGCGCGCAACGGACCGTACGATAGTGTCGAACCCCCGTTGGACCTCCGCGGGAGCGGATGACTCTCCGGGCATGAGAAGATAGAATGTGCGCTGGAGGTCCGAACAGTATCCTTCGACTCTGACTCCGAAATCCATATTCAGGACATGACCGGCTTCCACCCTGCGGTCTGTGGGAGCATAGTGGGCCGCTGCTGTATCCGGGCCCGTAAAGACAGCCGGGCAGACCTTCGGGTCCCAGGCGAAGTCCAGCTTCTTGCGTTCGACCTCGCCCTTCACAAAGGCCGCGATCTCCCTCTCCGATCGACCGGGCCGAATGAATCCTCTCACCTGCTCAAATATTGCTTCCGCCTCCCGAACGGCCTTCCGGATAGAGGTCAGCTCCGCACCGGTCTTGCGCTGCCGCAACGCAGAAACGATGCGGTCGGCCTGAATGATCCGCTTCTCCATCCCCAGGTCTGAAAGCATGTTGAACAGAGTCAGGTACATGCCGTGTGTAATCCCGTCGCAGACCTCGCTTTCAACCGAGTAATTCAGGGCGATGGTGGCCGGGTCGAGCTCCTTCAGTACTTCCTGGAGCGGCTCTTTGATGCCCCGTACGAACCCGATCACCCTGTCATAGGCGTGCAGGTCTTCGATGGACCGGCGGTCGTACTCGCCCACGATCGCGCACGTCCTCCCCGATTTCGAAATGATGAGGGCGGTGTGCCAGGTCATATCGGATTCGCACAGGAACGGCAGTGTGGGATCCCCGTTCATGGCACTTTCCCGGGTGAACGTGATCCAGCAATCGACGTCAAACTCCTTCAACAGGGAAACCGCCTGTCTGACTTTTTCCTGAACGAGCATGGATCCTCCACTTGGTTATGGTGCAAACCTGTTGAGCCTTCTCAAGGCGAGCAGAATCAGCAGTCCCGAGACAAAGAGCAGGGCGGTGACAATGAGATAATAGAGATGATGCGGAACGTCGTCATAGAACCGTCCGAGCAGACCCGCTCCCCATCCGCCGAGCGCGGTGGCGCCGAACCAGAAGCCGATCATCAGCCCTTTGATCCGGGCAGGCGCAACTTTGGTGACATAGGATTGCCCCATCGGGGAGACAAGAATTTCAGCCAGTGTCACGGCGAAGTAGGCACCCACAAGCCAGAGCGGCGACATGGTGTTCCGATCGGCGTCTCCCCCCGCGAGAGACGCAAAAACCATCACCAGGGGATAGAACCCTGCAATCATCATTCCGAAAAAGATCTTGACTGCACTCGTGGGCTCTTTCCCCCTCGCCCGCCATCGTCCGAAGAGTGCAACCGCTATCGGTGTGAGGGTGAAGATGAAGAACGGATTGAAGAACTGGTAGGTTTCAGGCTTGAGGATTGAAGAGGGAACGGTTGCCCGCTGGGCAAACAGGGTCAGCGCGAACCCGTTCTGATAAAACGCCACCCAGAAGAAGATCACGATTACGAAGAGTAAAGCCAGCGACACCACGCGTTGCCGGTCCTCCCGACGGTCTGACGGCGTCTGTACCGGTCCGGCTGGGCCATCCGGGGAGGGCCGTATTCGGGTGTCGGGCAGCCGCGATCTGCCCATCTGCAGGGTAACCATTCCCACCGCCATCCCGACCGCTGCGGCCGCGAAGGAGAGGCGATAACTGTCAAAGACGGTATGGAGAATTGTCGCCGCGATCGGGGCGATTGCGGCACCGAGGTTTACTCCCATATAGTAGATATTGAAGCCAGCATCCTTGAGTGCCGGATTGGAGTCGTAGAGCCCACCGACGGTCACAGACATATTTGATTTGAATATTCCGGTCCCGACGGACACCAGGAGCAGTCCAGCGTAGAACGCCCATACCCTGTCTGCGGAGGAGGCCGCCAGTGCGATGTAGCCGGCGACCATGAGAGAGGCGCCAAGCCGAACGGTGTTCTGATGTCCAAGGACGCGGTCACCGAGCCATCCTCCGAGAATCGGGAAGGCATATACTGCAAAGAGAAAGAACCCGTACAGATCCGCTTTCCGTTCGTCCGGCCATCCAAATTCGTGATCCATGTACAGAACGAAGATGGCCATGAGGATATAGAAGCCGAACCGCTCCCACATTTCCGTAAAGAAAAGAACGCGAAGTCCCACCGGGTGATTTTTAAACATAGGCCTCCAGTATACAACGGTCGAGAGCGTTCGAATGGCCCCTGCAAGTCCGCTCCACGCGCGGCCCGCAGCGGGCCTTCAGTGCACCACCAAATATCAGCGTGTTCACAATGAGGGGCACAGGGCCGGTTCCGGCTTCCACTGAATGGATGCGCCGTTCAAGGAATCTGGTGGAACCGCACTAGAACGCTTCATGCTCTGTGCGGGAGATAATTTCGTCCTGGAGGTCTTTTCCGAGATCGCAGAAGTAATCGCTGTAGCCGGCGACGCGAACGATGAGATCCCGATGATCGTTCGGATCTGCCTGCGCCCGGCGAAGGGTATCGGCATCGACTACGTTGAACTGGATATGATGCCCTCCCAGGTGGAAGTATGTCCGAACAAGCCTCAGCACCCCCTCGATCCCCGCATCGTCGGCGAGGAGCGCCGGCGAGAACTTCTGATTGAGAAGGGTGCCTCCGGTCCGGACATGGTCCATTTTTGAGGCGGATTTCAGGACGGCGGTCGGGCCCTTCCGGTCAGATCCCTGCACAGGCGAAATACCCTCGGACAGGGGACGACCCGACAGGCGGCCATCCGGAGTCGCACCGGTGACGGATCCGAAATACACGTGGCAGGTCGTCGGGAGCAGGTTAATCCGGTACACCCCGCCCTTGGTGTTGGGCCGCCCATCCACCGCATTGTGGAAGATTTCGAAAGCGGTCCGCATGAGGGTATCGGCGTACTCGTCATCGTTTCCGTATCTCGGGGTACGGTTCAGGAGCATATGGCGGACCCCCTCCGCTTCCCTGAAGTTCTCATCCAGCATCCTGACCAGTTCCTGAAAGGAGAGGGCCTGCTGGTCGTAGACGTGAAAGCGAATGGCGGAGAGGCAATCCGACATTGTTCCCAGCCCGACGCCCTGTATATAGTTGGTGTTATAGCGTGCTCCCCCGTCAGAATAGTCCTTCCCCTTCGCAATACAATCGTCGATGAGCACAGAGAGGAAGGGTGTGGGGAGATGCGCGGCGTAGAGTCGCTCGATCACATTGTTCCCCCGTACCTTGATACTGATAAAATGCCGCACCTGCGTCTGGAAGGCTGCGAGAAACTGCTCAAACGTGCCGAAAGAGGAGACTTCCCCGGTCATCGGCCCGAGGCGCTTTCCGCTCCGGGGGTCGACTCCGTCGTGTAACGTCAGTTCGAGGATCTTCGGCAAATTGAAGTATCCAGTGAGAATATAGCTCTCCTTGCCGAACGCCCCAGTTTCCACGCACCCGCTCGCGCCACCGTTCCTCGCATCCTCCAGAGATTTCCCCTGGCGCACCAGTTCCGCAACGATCATGTCGGCGTTGAAAATTGATGGCTGTCCCCATCCTTTTCTGATGATCGTGAGTGCCTGGCGGACAAACGCATCCGGGTTCCGCTCGCTCAACTGAATATTCGAGCTGGGCTGCACCAGCCGCATTTCGTCGATGACCTCGAGCACCAGCGAGGTCACTTCGTTGACCCCGTCTGATCCGTCCGGTCTGAGCCCGCCACTGTTGATGTTCGCAAAATCAGTGTAGGTGGCCGATTCCGCGGCGGTTACACCCACCTTTGGCGGCGCGGGCTGATTGTTGAACTTCACCCAGAAGCACTGCAGAAGCTCCTTCGCCTCCTCCCGTGTGAGCGATCCCGCTTCAATCTCCCGAGCGTACAGGGGGGCAAGATGCTGGTCGAGGCGTCCGGGGTTGAAGGCGTCCCAGGGATTGAGCTCAGTGATAACTCCAAGATGGACGAACCAGTAATATTGCAACGCCTCCCGGAAGGTTTCCGGAGCGTGCGCCGGAACGTGTGAGCAAACTTTGGCAATGTGTTCCAGCTCTTGCTTGCGTTGTGGATCAGTTTCTTGTTGCGCCAACTCGCAGGCTTTGTCGGCGTGACGCTCGGCAAACAGAATCAGTGCATCAGCCGTGATCGCCATTGCCTGAAGTTGCCCCTGTTTGTCGTAAGCGTCGGGGTCGTGCAAATAATCCAGATCAGCCAGATTTCGTTCGATGTCGGCCTTAAAATCGAGCATGCCTTTGTGATAGATTTTGTCATCCAGGACGGTGTGACCTGGAGAGCGCTGCTCCATGAATTCGGTGAAGACCCCAGCTTCATAGGCTGCCTTCCATTCATCGGTCATTTCCCGGAAGATCAATTCGCGCATAGTCTTCCCGCGCCAAA
>DKBG01000126.1 GCA_002451155.1 Ignavibacteria bacterium UBA6906 | reverse complement strand
GACGGATATGCTTGCACCTCGCGTCGGATCTCGGTATCTTGGGAATGTTTCATACGAGCATCGTTTTCCCCGCACCGATGCCCAGCCTCTCGTGAACCTGTGTCCTTCCGTCCGTCACTGTTCGCAGGCTGTTTATACTGCCATGAACGCCTCTCTCCTCGGAGACCAAAACCGATGATTTCAATGCTCAAAATCGCGTTTCCTGTGCTGGTGCTCTGTCTCGCCGCCGAGACGGTGACCGCACAGGATATGATTGTCAACGAACTTTACAATTCGGGAGGGAATGACGAGTGGGTGGAGCTGCTCGTCGTCAAAGACTCGCTTGATGCGAGAGTCTGGTCGCTCCGCGACTTCTCTGCGGGCGGGACTGCGCAGGGGCCGCTGGTATTTACGACAAATGCTCTCTGGAGCGCACTGCGGAGAGGGACGATCATCGTGATCGCGCGTCCGGAGAACGGATTCACGGAGGATCTGGACCCGAGCGATCATCTCCTCGTTATCAATTCGAATAACGCTGCGTACTTCAGCGGCACTGCGTTTTCCTTCGCGGGCACAAGTGACGCGCTCCAGATTCGGAATGCGACGCCCGCGCATGTGTTCGGAGTTTCCTGGGGATCATCGAACAGTGGCTCGCTTACTGAACCGCGCGTTCATTTTGCGGGAACCCTGGCAAGCGGGGCGACGATCCAATTCCTGCAGGGGTCATTGCCGGAGCTGACACAGACCGCCGCGTGGGCCTTCAGCAGCAGCGGGAATACAAGGGGAACGGGGAACGGTGGGGCGAACACACAGTGGATCGGTTCGCTGCGTGCAAGCGCGGACGGGTCAGGACTCGCCAGAGTCAGGCCGGATACTCTCTCCCATGGCGATACCGTCCCGCTCGAGGTTACCTACTGGCCGGACACAGCGTTTGCTATTCATGATCTCCGCATAATCCTCCCCTCGAATTTTGTCTGGGGTGGAAGCCCCACCGATGTCGAAACGGAAGGAATGGCTGCAACGCTCGACCTGGCAGGCGACACCCTCTCGTTTTCAGGGGTTTCGATCTTGTCCGACTCTGCCAGAATTGTTATCACAGGTGTGACGGCGCCGGACAGCACGGCGGTCTATCCGATCCGGGTGGAGACCAGGGGATCGGCTGCGTTTCGGCCAGTCGGTCCGACACCGACGGTCGTGGTTTTCGGACTTCCTCTCCCGATTGCGCAGATGAAAGAGAATGACGCGAACGGCGTTCCAATCCGTGTCAACACGCTGATGACAGTCCGAGGCATTGTCACTGTCGCAAACGAATTCGGTGGTCCCTCGTATCTCCAGGACAATTCCGGCGGCATGGCAGTGTTTGGATCGGATTTTTCCACCGCAGTGCAGCGAGGTGACGAGGTTGTCGTGTCTGGGGTCCAGCAACCGTTCGGCGGATTAAGCGAGCTTGTCAACCCGCGTCTTCATGCGATTGTTTCATCGGGCAATCATGTCGAGCCCCTTCGGGTCACGGTAAAGGATATTGCGACTGATGGGGCGGGGGGGATTGAGGCGTATGAGGGGCTTCTTGTCCGGCTGGACGGGGTATCGGTGACGGGAAGCGGTTCATGGGCGGCGAATACCAACTATCCTCTCGTGCAGGGGGCGGATACGATTGAAGTCCGGATTGACAATTCGACAGACCTTGTGGGGCTTCCGATTCCCGGCGGACGGTTCGACCTGGTAGGGGTTGTCGGACAATACGTCACATCATCCCCCTATACCGGCGGGTACCAGATTCTGCCCCGGTCGTCCGCCGATCTCCTTCTTGGCGGCCCGATTATCCTTTCGTTTCCGTATGAATCGGATATTCAGCCAACTTCGCTTGCGATCTCATGGAGCTCACTTTCTCCCGGGACTTCGTATCTGCGCTATGGCAGAACTCCGCTTCTTGAAGCGGGGGTATACGGAACAGACAGTCTTACCATGGCGCACACGGTTCGTCTCAACGCTCTCAGCCCGGCCACCGTCTATTATATCCAGGCATTTTCGGTCGGAGGGGGCGACACGAGCACCGCATCGACGTTAATTGCCTGCACTGCATCGCCGGCCGCCTCCACGGGCGCGGTCAACGCGTACTTCAGCAGCACTGTCAATTCCGGCGTGGCGTGGTACGATGCGGCCACCGGGAGTGCAGATCTGGTGTCCCGGCTCCTGTCGAGAATCACGGCCGCGCGCCGATCGATTGATGCCGCGTTCTACAGTCTGAGTGGAACGCCAGGGCCGGGGACGGACATTGCCAATGCCCTGATCGACGCCCGGAACAGGGGTGTAACGGTGCGGGTTGTATGCGAGCAGGACAATCGCAACACGGCGCCTTTCACATCGCTTGTTGCCAGCGGTATTCCTGTTCTTTCGGACGCATCGGATCCGGTCCTTGGCGGGAGCGGACTCATGCACAACAAATTTGTCGTTATCGACGGACGTGGGGGGGCTGCCGAGAGTACCTGGGTCTGGACCGGATCCTGGAATCCCACGCAGAGCGGGACATTCAACGATTACCAGAATGTCGTCGAGGTTCAGGACGCATCGCTTGCCCTTGCGTACACGATGGAGTTCGAGGAGATGTGGGGGGGGAATGGAGACGCACCGCACCCCCCGTCATGCCGGTTTGGCGCGAGGAAGACGGACAATACTCCACACAGGTTTGTCATAGGCGGGCGTCACCTGGAATGCTGGTTCAGTCCGAGCGACAGGACCACCTCACACATCATAACCGCGATCAGGGGGGCAGAGTATACGGTGGCATTCAATCTGCTCACGCTGACACGGTCGGATATCGCCCAGGCACTTATCGAGCGGAAGGATGGCGGCCTGAAAGTGCGGGGGGTGATGGACAACAGCAGTGACACCGGATCGCAGTATGCCGGTCTGCTTGCCGCGGGGGTGGACGTGCATCTCAAGTCGGGGGCAGGATCGACCTCTTATCTCCTCCATCACAAGTACGGCCTTCTTGATGCAGAGAATCCCTCATGGAATTCGACTGTCCTAACCGGCTCGCACAACTGGACCAATTCCGCCGAGAACGCCAATGACGAAAACCTCCTGGTGATTCATGATGGGAGGATTGCGAATCACTTTTTGCAGGAGTTTGCGGCCCGCTACGATCAGTACGGAGGAACCGATCCCATCACGGTCGGGATCGAGGAGAACCAGCAGGAGCGCCCGCTCAGTTTGCGGCTGGATCAGAACTATCCCAACCCGTTCAACCCGGTGACGCTGATCCGGTTCGAAATCCCTGATACGCGACAGGTGCGACTGGAGGTCTTTGACCTTCTGGGGAGGAGTGTCGCACGTCCGGTCGACGGGACGGTCCAGGCCGGTGCCTACACCGTGAGGTTTGACGGGCGGGCGCTCGCGTCAGGGACGTATCTTTTCCGTCTGACGTCGGGAGGTCATTCCGTGCAGAGGAAGATGCTTCTCCTGCGTTGATTTTCAGAATGAGGTTTGCTAAGTTGAGCGCGTATGCATGCATACTCGGTGGAAGAGATCCGTCGGTGCTTCAAGACGTCGACCGATTTCAACGAGATCTTCGACGTCTTTCAGTCTGCCCTGGCCCAGAGGGTCACAGACATTGAGCCATACCGCTTGTTGTTCTGGAACCACTCGCTCACCCCTGATGAAGTCCGGTTGTTTGGCGAGAAGCTGGCGGTGGAGTTTCCCGAGATGGCCTACGATGTCTTCCTCTGGCTGGCGAGCATTTTCGAAGTCACATCTTCATCCACTGACAATTTTGAGCTCGCGGTGCATTATTATCGCAGAGCGGCGATGACCCGTCCGGAGGAAGTAGACCCGTACCTGGATGCCTGCGATTGCTACGATCCCGACCTCAACATTCCCCCTCTGACAGTCCTCATTGATTTCCTGAAAAGCGGGCTGGAGAAAGTGCGGCAGCCTGCAAGTCTTTACAGGCGGCTCGCGCGGTTGTGCGACATGGCAGGGGACACAGACCTGAGCGAGATGTATCGCCGAAAGGCTGACGAGGGCTCGTCCGAGAAGGGCTGATCTCCTCAGGACCAATCGTTTCCGGTGCGTCTTCATGATCCGCAGTGTGCGAAGGCAGGAAAAGATCAGGCGGGCTCTCGCCCACCGGCAGCCGGGGCTGACTGTCGTGGTTGAGAATGTTCACGACCCCCACAACGTCAGTGCAATACTCCGGACTGCCGATGCGGTCGGCATCCACCGTGTGGAGCTGCTCTACACGCAGGAGGAATTCCCGCGGATTGGAAAGAAGAGTTCCTCCAGCGCGAGCAAATGGGTTGCTCGACGCCCACACAGGTCGGTCTCCTCCTGTTTCGGACTGCTGCGGTCCGAGGGCTTCACGATCCTCGCGACCCGCATCGGCGGGGAGAATCGTTCGCTGTACGAGGTAGATCTGACGGGGAAGATTGCGTTTGTTTTCGGCAATGAGCATCGCGGAGTGTCCGACGAAGCGGCAGCGGCGGCGGATATCCTCCTGCAGATTCCAATGCTCGGCATGATTGAAAGCCTGAACGTCTCGGTCGCGTCAGCGGTCTGTTTGTACGAAGCCCTCCGGCAGCGCTTGGCCGCGGGATCCCTCGATCACCCCCAGTTCAGCGAGGACGAACTCCGTTCCCTCTACGAAACGTGGATCCGTCTCTGAGCGCTTCACGTTCCGTTCCGCGGCGCCGTGGCGTGCGCAGACAGTCGCATCCGCCTTGCATTCTGCCCCATCATTCAGTATATTTTTCCCGTTCACGGTACTGCCCTGGCGAATGTTGCGCAATCGGCGAGGCAGGAATGGATGTTATGCGCTGAATAATTCCCCCTGGTGCTACTATGGATGGAGCCGACTCGGAGACGGTACAGTTCGTCGGGTTGAACATTATCGTCATTACTGTCGTACTCCTTTTTTTATTCGCTTACCTGATCCTCCTGATCCGGAAAAGATGGAAAGCGAATTTCCTACATCCTGCGGACACGAAAAAAGACGAGAAGAAGAAAGCGCAGTGAAGCTGTTCCGGAGTCCGTATGAGGAGAAAACCAGGTGGTCAGTGCGCCACCTTTTTTATTTTTCGCGATACACGGATCTCCACTCTTAAGCAGGGTCCATAATGCGACGAACAGAATGCGGCACCGATGTGGAGCAGGCCTCGATAGTCGATGAGAATATGCGAAGGGAGGGGCTCGGACTGGACACTCGCGCAGATGGTATGAGGCGCTATGGCGTGATGCTGACCATCCTGGTCGCTCTGGCGTGGGTTCAGGCGCTGGCGGCCCGGCCTGGGCTCCCCGGCGACGCAGAGGATTCCCACACCCGGGTTGCCCTCCTCGCCGATGTCCGCAGCGTTCAGCCGGGCACTCGTTTCACCGCAGGGATCCTCCTGTCCATGGATCCCGGCTGGCACACCTACTGGCAGAATCCGGGAGAATCGGGCCTTGCAACAACAGTGCGCTGGACTCTTCCATCGGGATTTTCCGCCGGGGGGATTGAGTGGCCCCTCCCGGAGAAGAAGATTGAAAGCGGGGACATCCTGACCTATGGATACACCGGGGAGGTCATGCTGCTGGTCTCTGTCATGCCCCCAGAGTCCCTGCGCGCCGGCACGACCGTTACACTTGGGGTGGACGTAGAATGGCTTGAGTGCGAAACAACCTGCATCCCCGGCTCTGCTTCAGCCCAGATGAAACTTCCGGTTTCATCCGCTTCCCCGGTACCGGATAACCGCCAGCTCTTCGAGGCCGCTCGTCGCCTGCTCCCGGTCCCCCTGTCGGAGGAGAGCGAGTTCACGATGGTTGAGACTGCGGATGCAGGCCTCGTGGATCTGCGCCTGCGCCCCGCTGGGTCAGCCAGATTTATGGTTGGGGGGAGTGACGCACCGGATTTCTTTCCGGAAGCCTCGGATGGTCTCAGCATCGGCAGGGCTGAGGTCAACGCACAGCAGACCGATGTCCGACTGCGAATTCCCGTCAGGGCGATGTCAGTCTCTCCCGGGAAGAAGGAATTGTCAGGAATCATTGTCTACCGGATGGAGAACGCCGGGCGAAAAGCTGTTCGCATAGAAATACCGCTGCCGTCATCCTTCTTTCAGACAAAGGAGGGCACCTCACAAGTTCCCGGGCGATTGTTGGATCGAACCTTCTCCATTTCGGAATCCTCCTCCGGGCAAGACTCCCTGATTGTCTATCTCCTTTTTGCTGTGATCGGCGGGATGCTGCTCAACATTATGCCCTGCGTTCTTCCGGTGATCGCACTGAAGATCTTCGGCATTATCCGAATGGCGGGTGATCAGCCGGCGCAGGTGAAGAAACTCGGATGGTTTTTCTCGCTCGGAATTCTCGCTTCTTTCCTCGTCCTCGCCGGCCTGGTCGTGCTCCTGAAGGTGGCCGGGCAGCAGGTTGGATGGGGGTTCCAGTTTCAGGAACCCCTGTTTGTCGTAGCCATGAGTGCGGTCGTTTTCGCTTTCGGGCTTAGTCTTTTCGGGGTGTTTGAGATCCGGCTGCCAGGCGCTGCTGTCACAGGCGTGAGTGCTCTGGCGTCACGCCGCCAGGAGGGAGGGAAGGGATATGCAGTGTCGTTCTGGGAAGGAGTGTTTGCGACCGTTCTTGCCACACCCTGCACAGCCCCATTTCTTGGCTCTGCCCTCGGCTTCGCCTTTTCACAGCCGGCATGGATCATCCTGGTAATATTCGCGGCAGTTGCATCGGGGATGGCCCTTCCGTATCTCATCCTGACTGCCAGGCCGGCGTGGATGAAATTCCTCCCGAAGCCGGGATCCTGGATGGAGTCCGCCAAACAGTTCATGGGTTTCCTCATGATGGCCACGCTCCTCTGGCTTCTCTATATACTCGGGAAGCAGCTCGGAATGGAGGCGGTAGTCTGGACCGGGGCATTTCTTCTGACAGTTGGTATCGCATGCTGGTTGATCGGTAGGTTTGCGACTCTAACTGCGCCGCGAAAGATTGTTCTCCTGTCGTGGATGCTGGCCGTTGCCTCCGTCGGAATCGGGTACGTTCTGTTTGTCAATCCAATTCTTGCGGCGAGGGATATCGTATCAGCGCCGGTCGGTGCTGCCACGGAGGGGGGAGAACCGAACGTGGATGGAATTGCGTGGGAGCCCTTTTCGCTTTCCCTGCTTGAGTCGGCCCTGGACCAGAAGAAGTCTGTGTTCATCGACTTCACTGCCGACTGGTGCCTCACCTGCAAGGTGAATGAAAAAGCGGTCCTCGCCGATGATGAGGTGATCGCCCGGATCCGTTCAAGCGGTATACTTGCGATCAGGGCAGACTGGACCAGCCGAAATCAGGATATTACCAGGCTTCTGGCGAAATTCGGCCGCTCGGGGGTTCCCCTGTACGTATTCTTCCCGGCGGGGAGGCCTTCGGATCCGATCATTCTCCCGGAAGTCATCACAAAGGGTGTCGTGCTTGACGCTATCCAGAAGGCGACTGCCCAATAGCGTGGTGCTGTTCTCCGGGCAGATCATCGGATCGGAGGAGCGTTCGTGGCTCACCCTGCACTCCCGGTCGAGCGCTAGTGCCGCCGCACACTGGCGCAGATTTACCCCCTACGGATCCTAAGGTTCCTGGTACTCTCCTCTAACCGGCGCGGAGGCTCCAATGACATCTCTCACCGCTTCCCAGACCTGGCGCGCGCTACAGGATCACTATCGATCGATGAGCCAGCGACATCTTCGGGACCTCTTCGCCGAGGATCCGGGGCGGTTCAGATCATTCTCCATCCGTTTCGGCGATCTTCTCTTCGACTACTCGAAGAACCGGATTTCTGCAGACACCCTCGCTCTCCTCGTGCGCCTGGCGCGCGAGCGAGACGTGGGACTATGGCGGGAAAAAATGTTTAGGGGAGAAAAGATCAACACGACGGAAAATCGAGCCGTCCTTCACGTTGCATTGCGCAACCGTTCAAACCGTCCGATCCTCCACGACGGAGAGGATGTTATGCCCGCCGTACGAGCGGTGTTGGCGAAGATGCGGAGATTCAGCGACGCGGTGCGTGGGGGCACATGGAAGGGATACAGCGGCAAGCCGGTGAAAGACGTTGTGAATATCGGGATCGGCGGATCAGATCTTGGTCCCGTGATGGTAACGGAGGCGCTCAGGCCGTACGCACTGCGTGCATTGAAGATGCATTTCGTCTCCAATGTGGATGGCACGCACATTGCAGAGGTGTTCAAGCAGGCGGATCCGGAGACAACCCTGTTCATCATTGCCTCCAAGACCTTCACGACTCAAGAGACGATCCTCAATGCGCGCGCTGCCCGAGAGTGGGTGCTGTCCTCAGCGGGGGATCCGGCGGCGATCGCAAGGCACTTCGTGGCTATTTCGACCAACGAGGCAGAGGTCTCGCGATTTGGGATCGATGCTGTGAACATGTTTGAGTTCTGGGACTGGGTGGGGGGGCGATATTCTCTCTGGTCAGCAATCGGGTTGTCCATTGCGGTCTCAATCGGGATGGACAATTTTGAGGAGCTGCTGTCCGGGGCGTACGACATGGACGATCATTTCCGCACCGCGCCCCTTGAGAGAAACATTCCGGTCATTCTTGCGCTGCTCGGCATCTGGTATACGGATTTCTTTGGTGCGGAATCGCATGCGATTCTCCCATACGATCAGTACATGCACCGGTTTCCAGCCTATTTCCAGCAGGGGGATATGGAGAGTAACGGCAAGTGCGTGACGNNACCAACGGACAACACGCGTTTTACCAACTGATACACCAGGGCACCCGGCTCATTCCAGCGGACTTTCTCGCTCCGGTGGAGAGCCACAATCCCATGGGAAACCACCACGAGACGTTGCTGTCGAATTTCTTCGCCCAGACCGAGGCGTTAATGAAAGGCAAGACGGCGGAGGAAGTGCGATCCGAGCTGGGGCGAGCGGGGCTGTCCGGCCGGGAGCTGGAAGACCTTCTTCCGCACAAAGTGTTTGAGGGGAACCGGCCGACAAATTCTTTCCTGTTTCGAAAGCTCACACCACGAATGCTGGGCATGCTCATTGCGATGTACGAGCACAAGATCTTTGTGCAGGGGGTGATCTGGAACATCAATTCGTTCGACCAGTGGGGTGTCGAGCTGGGAAAACAGCTTGCCAGGGTGATCCTGCCCGAGATCAGCAGGCCCGGCACCGTGGGAGGACATGATTCATCGACAGCGGGATTGATCGACTACTACAAGGATCAACGGGGTCTTCGGTAGGGGACGCTCCCTGCCCTGCTCGTTGAAAGTCGTTTTTATTTCCCTATCTTAGACAACACTTTCTTCTCTCCTTACTCTATGGCCAATACCTTGCTTACTACCCCAGGCAGACTCGCGAGGGATCCAAGCCAGACCGAGCTCGACGAACTCTGCATCAACACCATCCGTTGTCTTTCGATGGATGCCATACAAAAGGCGAAATCCGGCCATCCCGGAATGCCGATGGGAATGGCACCGGCAGGCTATCTCCTCTGGACGCGGCATCTACAATACAACCCGGCCAATCCTCGCTGGGTAAACCGAGACCGGTTTATTCTGTCCGCCGGTCATGGTTGCATGCTCCTGTATTCCCTTCTCCATCTTACCGGCTATGATCTTTCCCTGGAGGAGATCTCCAACTTTCGCCAGTGGGGAAGCAGAACGCCAGGTCATCCGGAATACGGGCTCACGCCGGGCGTTGAGGTAACGACCGGACCTCTGGGCCAGGGTGTGGCGAACGCCGTCGGGATTGCTCTTGCCGGGAAATATCTTGCGCAGATGTTCAACCGAGAGGGATTCCCGATCATCGATTTCAGTGTGTATGTGTTTGCGGGGGACGGATGTCTTCAGGAAGGTGTCGGCGCGGAAGCGAGCTCACTGGCCGGGCACCTGGGGCTAGACAATCTGATCGTGATCTACGATGACAACCGGATTACCATAGACGGCCCGACTTCTCTTTCCTTTACTGAGGATGTTGCGGAGAGATACGAGGCACTCGGGTGGTTTGTTCAGTCCGTTGAGGGGGATGGCAACGATCTTTCGGCGATAGATCGGGCCCTGGAGGCCGGGAAAGCCGAACGGGGTCGTCCATCGCTGATCAGGCTTCGCACCCACATCGGATATGGCAGCCCGCACAAGCAGGACACAGCCGAGGCGCATGGATCTCCGCTGGGTGAAGAGGAGGTCGCGGCGACGAAGGTTCGCTACGGGTGGGACCCTCAGAAGACGTTCGTCGTGCCGGGGGAGGCCCTTGCTCTCTTTCGGCGGGAACGTGAAAAGGGAGCCCGGCGCGAGGGGGATTGGAATGAACTTTTTGGCAGGTATGCTGCCGCATTTCCGGATCTGGCGAAACGGCTTCGCCGGGCAGCGGAACGGCAATTGCCGGAGAACTGGGCGGAGATCGTCTCCTCCCTCCCGGAGTTTCCTGCCGGGACCGGGATGGCCACTCGCGACGCACAGGGAAAAGTCCTTGATGTGCTCATGCCTCAGTTGCCGCTGGTCCTCGGCGGTTCTGCCGATTTGACTCCGTCCAATAATACCAGGTTCAAGGGGGCGGAAGATTTCAGCCGGGACAATCGTGGGGGCCGGTATGTGCGGTACGGAGTCCGAGAACACGCAATGGCGGCGATGATGAACGGGATGGCGGTGACCGATCTGGTTATCCCGTACGGCGGCACATTCTTTTGTTTTTCCGACTACATGCGACCGAGTATCCGGCTCGCGGCGCTCTCTGAGTATCCGACGATCTTTGTGTACACGCATGACAGCATCGGGTTGGGGGAAGACGGACCGACACACCAGGCGGTTGAGCATCTTGCCGCTCTTCGCGCAATCCCCGGACTTGTTGTCATTCGTCCCGCCGACGCGAATGAGACGAGGGTTGCGTGGGCGATAGCGCTTGAACGGAGGAATGGTCCCACCGCACTGATCCTCACCCGTCAAAAGATTCCCGTGCTTGATCGGACGAAGTATCCTTCCCCATCCGGAGTCGAACGCGGCGGGTATGTGCTTGTTCAGCGGCCGAATCCTGAGGGTGTGTTGATTGCATCGGGGTCCGAGGTGCAGCTGGCACTG
>DKBG01000042.1 GCA_002451155.1 Ignavibacteria bacterium UBA6906 | reverse complement strand
GCCTCTGCTGAAGAAATCGCCCCTTCTCGAGAAGGTCACACGCGCTCCACACTCACCAATCGTTTCGATCTTCCTCTGGTTCGAACGGGACTTTATGCGTGCTGAAGAAATACTCGGACTTGTCAACCGAAGAATTCAGTGGGTCTTCAACAGGCGCACCGGTACGCCAGTTTCTGCGGCCCAATCGTCAAAGACTACGCCGGCCGGTTTTCTCTGTGCCGTCATCAGTGCCGCCCACGCGTTTGCGGATCTCTCCAATGACGAGCTCACAAGGATTGCCATCGAAGATCTCCGGACCGTATTCGGGGAGGCTGTCTCAACGCCAGTTCGGTCCGTCGTTATTCGCGAGAGGCGCGCGACTTTTTCTTCAACCCCCGCGTATGAAAGTCTCCGGCCTTCGCAGCGGACAGCCATTGCGAATCTCTTCCTCGCAGGCGACTGGACCGACACAGGCCTGCCCGCGACGATCGAAGGTGCTCTGATCAGTGCGGAGAAGTGCGTCTCGTTCCTTCTCGCCGGTCGAGGAAACGAAGCCCCCATGGTGTGAAAAGCGATTGATTTTCTAGGAGGAAATGGCCATATTTATAGCATGAAAGCGACCCCATTTCCCCCCAGTCTCCATGACAAGCTGATATTGCTCGTCGACGATGAGCCATCCATCCTTAAGGCGACCGAACGTGGACTCATGGAAAGAGGATTCACGGTCAAAGCAGTGGAAGGGGCTGAAGCCGCGATTTCGGCTGCTCGCTCCCTGAAACCCGCACTCATCGTCTCCGACCTGGTTATGCCCGGCACAAACGGCTTCGAGCTCTTTCAGGAATTGAGAAAACAGGAAGAGTTCACGCGAGTACCGTTCGTGTTCCTAACTGCAGTTGATGACTATTACGCGAAGAAGTTTGGACGGGATCTGGGAAGTGCCGCCTATATCACCAAACCGGTGGATCTGGACGAACTGGAAAGAATTATCCTGGAGAAACTCGGCGGCTGAATGTTTGGTTCGACCGATGGGTAGCGGTCCGGGGACTCCCGCGCATGTCGCGGGATTTTTTTTGGAAAAGAAGGAACTTCCCGGTCTGGGTCCGGGCGGAGAACTCTGATGGTGCACAACCAAGCGATACGAGCCCCCGATTCGTCGTCGCGGCGCTTCCAGTTCATCGACTTCTTGCGCGGGTGCGCAGTTATCGCGATGCTTGAGGCGCATACCTTTAACCCGACGCTGCGGCCGGACATCATTAGCAGCGATCTCTTTCAGGTGCTCCGGTATCTTAATGGGTTGATTGCCCCGACCTTTCTCTTTACGTCCGGGATGGTCTTTGCCGTCTCGACACATCGCAGGATCGGCGAGTATACTTCCTTCGGGGGAGCCCTTGCCCACAGGTTTGGCCGTCTCCTGCTGATTCTCTTCTTCGGATACCTGTTGCATATCCCGCGCTTCGAATATTATCATCTCCGGTATGTTGCCGGCCAGGAAGCCTGGCGGGTCTTTTTTCAGGCGGATGTGCTCCAGTGCATCGCGGTGAGCCTGCTTATCCTGCAGATCCTCCTCCTTCTGCTGAGGGACGAAAAGCGGCTTTACGCTATAGTCGCTCCACTGACACTGCTGATCCTCGTCTTGACACCGGTGGTCTGGTCGATCGACTTCTGGACAATCTTTCCTCCGTCGATTGCCGCCTACATGAACGGCCTCCATTACTCGCTTTTTCCCCTCTTTCCGTGGACCGGATTCATGTACGCGGGAGCCCTTTCGGGATACCTCTATATAAACGCCCGCGATCAGAAAGGGAATGCGGGGCAGGATCGGATGATCAAGAGAATCGCGCTGGTTGGGGGCGGATTGATTCTCGTCTCCTTCCCCCTGGAGGTGCTTGAGCCACTGGTCTACCCTGTGTATGATTATTGGAAGACGGGTCCCAGCTTTGTCTTTCTCAGGATCGGTATCGTGGCCATCCTGCTTCTCAGCGCTTATATGCTCGAGAAGCAGGGCATGGTGAACCGGTTTTCGGTGATAACGCTGTTCGGGAGGCGATCCCTTCTGATTTACGTTGTGCATCTGATGGTCCTGTACGGGAAATACGGCTCGTTCGTCTTTGTCGATTGGGTTGGGCGGTCCTTCAGCTTCGTTCAGGCCGTTCCTGCCGCCCTGGCACTGATCCTGCTCATGTACGCATTGGCCTGGGTGTGGGACAGGATCGACAAGGCACCGACACGGATCCGCCTCGGCTTCCGGCTGGCGGTCCTCTCAGGATTCCTCCTCTCCTTCTTCATGCGCGGAGGATGAATCGCTTCGCTGTGAGATAGAAGTCCGGAAGTGTATTCCTTCGCTTCTCCTTCGTCTCGGTGCGGACGAAGCCGAGGCGGTCCATTGTTGCGCTCCTGGCACGCACATTCCTGCTCTTGGCGAAGACGAGCCTGCGCGCCGAAGTGCGAACCTTCCGCCGTCCGGCTGTCTGGGGTCTTCTTGATTTCCCACCGGCTTTCTCCTACCTTACACCATGATCTGTTGTCTGTTCACCGTCCAGTCCGCCAACGGTTGGGGCGATGGCGCGCCAGCCGTGCGAGGTCCACAGGAGACCTTGGGTCTCCATCTCACCCGAATGGAGAACAGGTCACGCCGCAGCCGCCGAGTATCCGGCCCGGGGTGGGTTCTGATCCGGGTATCCTCCGCCTTCCCCCTTCAGGTGAGACCCGTGCGTGATGTTTGGAAACCGGCGCCCGCCCGCCGGGCCGGCAGACTTCGGAAGGGATTGCCATGGATATCGTAGAGAGCCTGTTCGGGATCGGCGTCGTCCTGGCAATTGTCTCCTTGAACGGATTCTTTGTCGCGGCTGAATTTGCGATCGTAAAGGTGCGGTCTACCCAGATCGAACCGCTCGTGAAGGAAGGCTCCGCGCGGGCGCGGGTCGCGCAGCACATTATCGGCCACCTTGATATGTACCTCTCATCCTGCCAGCTGGGGATCACCATGACGAGCCTGGCACTGGGGTGGGTCGGCGAGCCGTACGTCGCTGGATTACTTGTTCCGTTGTTTGGAATCGTGGGAGGGGAATCAGCCCTGCTCCATTCAGTCGCGTTTGTCCTCGCGTTCTCCTGCATCACCTATCTTCACATCGTGCTGGGCGAGCAGGCCCCGAAATGGCTCGCGATTCAGAATGCGCGGGGAACGACCCTTAGGGTAGCAGGCCCTCTGCACCTGTTCACCAAGATTTTCCGCCCGTTTATCTGGTTCGTGAACGTCAGCGCGCAATTCTTCCTCAACCTTGTCGGTATCGCACCGACCGGGGAGTCCGACCTTGCCCAGTCGGAGGAAGAACTGCGCCTGCTCCTGAGCAGGGGCACCGTCCTCACAAGCACCGGCAAGAACATCTCCCTTCGTGCGATCGAACTTCGCAACCGCACGGTCCGTGAAGTAATGGTGCCCAGGACCTCCATCGTGTTTCTCTCCACCGTTCGCTCGATCGAAGAGAATATGGCCCGGGCTATAGAAAACCAGTTCACCCGATATCTCCTCTGTCAGAAGGACCTCGACAACATCCTCGGCATGGTGCACATCAAGGACCTCTTTCGGTTTCAGGGAGCGGTCGGTCCAGGCTCCTGCCTTCTGGAAGTCAAACGAGAGGTCCTGTTTGTCCCTGAAACGATCTCGGTGGAGCGCCTGCTGAACCAGTTTCTGGCCAGGCGGATTCTTATGGCCGTGGCGGTGGACGAATACGGCGGTACGGCCGGTCTTGTGACGCTCGAGGACGTTTTGGAAGAGTTGGTGGGCGAGATTCGGGATGAGTTCGACAATGAGCCTGCTCAGGCGCAGAAAATCAGCGATGGTGAATTTCTTGTCGACGGATCGATGCCGTTGCACAGCTTCGCCCGCCTCTTTGGAATTCGACCAGAATCAAAAGACGTGGTCACCGTGAGCGGGTACGTGATTCAGCTCCTCGGACGGGTTCCTGATAAGGGGGCATCAGTTCGGATCGGGCCATGGAAGGCGGGCATTGAGGGTGTTGACAGGAAACAGGTGAAGACGATCCGGATGGTAAAACACGTCTCTGCGGACGGTGCCTCCGGCGGGAAAGGGAAGCCTCCATCGGTGCGAAGAAACAAGAAGGTGTCCGGGCCGTGAGATCATTCCCGATTCTTGGATGGATTGGTGCCGTGCTGCTCATTGCGGCGTGCGGGAACAGGACGGCCGCACAGTACATTGAGGCCGATGACTCTCTGCCGGTGACGCCGCGCTTTCTGTCAGGGGGAGCGCTCTGGTGGAAATTCGATCCGAAACAGTCCAATCCGGGAGCTGACTCAACCACCGTCAGAATGGAGCGGGTCGCCCCGATGATCTCCTACCGTGACGGCCTGCTGGATCTGGTGGTTGCCTACACGACCTATTCCGACATGTCGGGATCACACCCGGCGATCTTTTTCGGAGCGAGGCTGGCCCAGGAGGTGTGGCTCTCCCGCGCTCCGTCAGGGGGTCTCTCACTGCCCGTCAGCATCCTTGGCGACTTCACGAAAGTGGAAGGGTCCGGGCTGCAGCGGGAGACATTCAACGTGGGGACAATCGGTATCGGCGCCGGGCTGAAGTACCGTTGGACCGGCAGATCCACCCAGGTCTGGGTGGAGGGTGGTGCCGCCGCGTCGTTTGCCTTTGAGGCGTTCAGCCTCCGGAACGGATTTTCGTCTGTCGTCTTTGGCGAAGCGGCACTGCTGCTGCGCAGGGTGGGACCGTTCGCAGGCGTTGCGATTCTGTACCGCGTGCGTCTGCAGAACTGGTCAATGTCCAATTCAGAGTTCAACTATCGGTCCCTGGTTCACGGACCATCAATCGGGCTTCTCTTCTGATATGCTCAAGACTATACGCGCAAAGGTGGTCTGGACGTTCGCCGGCCTGGTCACACTGAACCTCGCCGCGGGGTTCTGGTCGATCTACAACTTCTACGCGCTCGGCTCTACGGTTGTCACGATCCTCCGGGAAAATCATCAGAGCGTGGTCGCCGCCGAGAAGATGATGCAGGCCCTTGAGCGGCAGGACAACGCCCTGCTGGTCCGCAGCGAAGGTGAAGACCCGACTGTTGGTGGAGATTTCTCTGAAAACAGCCAGGTTTTCGTTTATTGGCAGAATGAGGCCGTCCGCTCTGTGGGTATCCCGGCGGAGGAACCCCTTCGGGATTCCATCCAGAGTGCCTATCTCAGGTATGCCGCGGTCGCCGATTCCATGCTGTTGCGGGTCCAGCAGGGAGCGTTCAGCGGGGCGAAACAGTACTACTATGACGCCGTGCGCCCCAGGTCCGACCGCCTCCGCAATCTCTGTTTTCGTCTCTTCGAAATAAACCAGTCGGCGATGTTCAATGCGGAAGCGCGCACCCACTCGATTGCCAACCAGACGGCGTTCGGGACGCTGATGACAGCGGTCATCACCCTGATCCTCAGCATCATCGCAACAGCCTGGTTGATCAACGGCGTTGTGACTCCGGCGGAGCGACTCACGGAGACGGTGAAGCAGACGGGCCGGGGCCAGATGGACCTGAAGATCGACGTGCTGTCAGACGATGAAATCGGACAGCTCAGCCGTGAATTCAACAAAATGACGGAACGGCTGAGACGATTCGAGCAGATGAACATCGATCAGATCCTGTCGGAAAAAAGAAAGTCTGAGGCGGTTGTACGGAGCATCTCGGACGGGTTGATTCTCACGGATGCGGGCATGCGCATTGTCCAGATCAATCAGCCGGTCATGGAACTTTTCAACCTGGCCGGTGAGCGTGTGGAAGGACGTCCGGTGGCTACCTGCATCCGGGATGATCGGATCGGCGCGTTGATCGGAGAGGCGACGGGAGGTCTGTCCAATACCGCGGAACAGAAGCTGAGCCTGCTGCAGTTCGAGCGTGGTGACCGCGTGCTGTACTACAGGCCGAAGCTTGCACGCATCCTCGATGCAGAGGGTTCTCTCTATGGCGTGCTGATGCTGCTCCAGGATGTCACCCAGTTCAAGGAACTCGACAGGATGAAATCAGACTTCATCGCGACGCTCTCACACGAGTTTCGCACACCGGTGACCTCGATCAATATGACGGTCGACATTCTGCATCAGGGCATTCTGGGCTCCCTTAACGAGCGGCAGAAAGAGCTGATCGTGTCAGCCCGGGAAGACTGTGTCCGCCTCTCGAAACTTGCCCGTGAGCTTCTGCAGCTCTCGAAGCTCGAATCCGGACGGGTACAATGGACCAACGAGGAGCTTGATCTTCGGACGCTGGTGGAGTCGACGCTCCGACCGCTCCAGTTGCAGTTTGCGGAGAAGGGCGTCAGTCTGACCACGGACCTCCCGTCCGACCTGCCGAGGCTTGTCGCTGATGAACAGCAGATTTCCTGGGTGATTACGAATCTGGTGACGAATGCGCTGAAGTACACAGGGAAAGGCGGATCGGTTGCAGTGCACGTACGGCCTGCAGGCCCTTCCATTCGCCTCGAAGTTCAGGATACGGGAACCGGGATCGCGCCGGAGCATCTCGAGGCGATCTTCGATAAGTTTGTACAGGTTGGACCTGGATCCACGCCGGGAAGCGTCGGGTTGGGATTGGCGATCGCTAAAGAGATAGTCGAGATGTACGGCGGGAGAATCTGGGCGATCAGCGAACCCGGCGCGGGCAGCACCTTTTCGTTCGAGATCCCGCTGAAACCGGCGGACATCATGTGAGGGCGATACGATGAAAGCGTCAATCCTGCTGGTGGATGACGAGCCGAATATCGTGAAGACCGTTACGATCGGGTTAGAGGCGGCCGGTTTCGCCGTCACGTCGTACTTGAATCCTCTCCAGGCCGTGGAGGCGATGCGGGAAAAGTCGTTCGACATTGCCTTCTTCGATCTGAAGATGCAGCCGATCGACGGAATGCAATTGCTCCGGCATGCGCGAGAGCTTGCCCCGGACCTGACGGTGGTGATCATGACGGCCCACGGCAGTATCGATTCGGCGGTTGAAGCGATGCGTCTCGGTGCGCACGACTACCTGCAGAAACCCTTTGAATTGTCGCAACTCCAGCACTTCACTGAGAAGGTGTATGAAGTGCACAGGCTGCGGAACGAAATCCGCACCCTTCGCGCCGAGATCGAGCGGCTCGAGGGTGATCACACAATCGTCACGCGAAGCGAGGCGATGAAATCGGTCCTGGGGCTCGCGGAGAAAATGGCCGGGAGCAGTATTTCTGTCCTGATTGAGGGGGAGAGCGGGACCGGGAAGGAACTCCTTGCACACCTGATCCATCAACGAAGCCCAAGAGCTTCCGGACCGTTTGTGACGGTCAACTGCACCGCACTGGCGGAGACTATCCTGGAGAGCGAGCTATTCGGACATGTCCGCGGGGCCTTCACGGGGGCGGTTCGGGACCGACAGGGCCGTTTTGAGACGGCGGACGGCGGGACGGTGTTCCTGGATGAGATCGGTGAAGTCCCGCCGAACGTCCAGGTGAAACTCCTCCGCTTTCTCCAGAGCAAAGAATTCGATCGGGTGGGTGAGTCGACGACACGAAAGGTGGATGTGCGGGTCCTTGCGGCGACGAACCGGGACCTTGAATCCTCCGTGGCGGCAGGAACGTTCCGCGAAGATCTCTTTTATCGATTGAATGCGGTCCGCCTGAAGCTTCCTCCGCTGAGGGAGCGTGTCGAAGATATTCCGCTTCTCACTCAGCACTTCCTGAAAAAATTCGGGGCGGGTGCCGAGATTGACCCGGATGCTCTGCGAGCCCTTGGAGGGTATGTCTGGAAAGGGAATGTGAGAGAGCTCGAAAACGTCATGGAGAGAGCGGTGATTCTCTCGCGAGGAGAGCCCATTCGGCTTCAGCATCTGCCCGAGGAATTTCAGGGCATCGCGGATCCCGGAAAGGGACTGCTCTCCCTGGAACAGGTGGAGCAGAAGCACATCATGCAAGTGCTCCGCCTTGCAAAAGATCTCGAAGAGGCCGCAGCCATCCTCGGAATTGATCCGACGACGCTCTGGAGAAAACGCAAAAAATACGGCCTTTAGGCCATCTTTGTGCCTCCAGCAGAGGCCACAGAGCTTGCATTTTGCAGGATGCCGCAATATATTTGAGCGCTGTGATTTACCCCACCATCATCTCCGTCGGGTGGTATTCCCCATGCAAAGTGCAACCCCCACGGCTGTTACCACTTTAAAGACATTGTTCGCGAAAGTCCGATAAGCGCAGGAGTTTGTTGAGGAGAGCGAACAGCGGCCCGCCGTTGTACGGATGGCACCACATTTGCACTCTGCCCAGATGAGAAGAACCATGTGCTGTCCTTTCCCGTACAGGACGGCGACGTCGCGCACCTGATCGTTTATTTAATCGGAGGGCTCATGGCAGTCAAAACATCGACATTGCAGAGTGGTCAGATCGGAATCATTGAGGTCAAAGGCTCGCTGGTGGGTGGGGAAGAGACTGACGAGCTGCGCGCAGCCGTAGCCGATTTCATGGAGCAGGGGGCAAAAAAGCTGATTATCGACCTGGGAAAAGTGACCTACCTGAACAGCACGGCAATCGGCGTCCTTGTCTCCGCGCATACCACCTTCTCCAAGAACAAGGGCCATGTAAAGCTCTGCAACATCAACAAAAGTATCAACAACATTTTCGTCATCACGAAGCTGACGCTCGTCTTTGATGTCGCGGACACCCGGGAGGACGCAGTGAACGCGTTCGGCGGGGAGTGACCGGGCAGCGTCCGTCGGTACAAGTGTTCGTTCGTTCAATGTTTACCACACTTAAAGGAGTGCACCAATGAAGCAATCGCTCTTCCTCACGCTCGCCATCGTCGTCACGGTCGCGATCGCGTTTGTCATCTTTCTGTTCATCCTGGGAAACCCGGATAACTTCGCGAACGGCGAGGTGCGCACTGTGCCCAACAATCTTCTCGGAACCGTGTATACCGGTGGATGGGTCGTTCCGATCCTGATCACCCTGACGCTTCTGGACCTCACGCTTGTATTCGAGCGGACCTTCAGCCTCCGGAAGGCCAACGGGCGGCATTCGCTCCCGATCTTTCTGAAGAACGTTCAGAAAGATCTTATGAACGGTCGTATCGAGGAGGCAATCAAAGCCTGTGATGCCCAGCGTGGGTCCGCGGCCAATATCATTCGAACNNCGTAACCTGATTGCGCTGTCGACGATTGCCTCCGTTGCGACGATGTTTGGCCTTCTCGGCACGACCATCGGTATGATCCGTGCGTTCACCGCCATGGCGCGTGCAGGAGCCCCCGACGCTATCCAGCTTTCCATCGGGATCTCAGAGGCCCTCATCAACACGGCTCTCGGTCTGACCGCGGCCATCATCGGGATTATCGCGTACAACTTTTTCGTCACAAAGGTGGATAATTTCACCTATATGATCGACGAAGCAAGCTACAACGTTGTGCAGATCCTGAACACGCGGACCACCGAATAAACGAGAGAAGGTGAGACAGCTATGCCGAAATTTAAGCCCAAAAGGCAGAACATCAGGATCGACATGACGCCGTTGGTGGATGTGGCCTTCCTGTTGCTGACCTTTTTCATGCTGACCACGCAGTTCAGGCCGCCGGAGGAGGTGTCAATCATTCTGCCCTCCTCTCACTCGGAGAACAAGCTTCCGGAATCGGACGTTATGACCGTGAATATTGCGGAAGACGGGCGCATTTTCCTCGGTGTGGATTCACAGCACCTGCGAAAGCGTCTGTTTGGCGCGGAAAATGAGCTGAAGGAAAGTGTCCAGGTGGAAAAGAACCAGCTCGGCAACTACCTGGTACAGGCCCGGACCATGAATCCGAAATTGCGCACGGTCATTAAGGGCGACCAGAACGCGGAATTTGGCGTGGTCGAGGATGTTATGGACATCCTCCAGAAAACGCAGATCACCCGGTTCAATCTGGTGACCAATCTTGCCAAAGGCGAGAATTAAATCCTGACGAAGGAGGTGTAAGTTATGAGCGGTGGAGGCGATGTTGCTGCACCGAGAGAACACAAGAAGGGCAAGAAGCGCAAGAAGTCGCGACGGCTTGGCGTGCGGATCGATATGACGCCGCTGGTTGACGTGGCGTTCCTGCTTCTGACGTTCTTCATGTACACGACGACCATGTCCCGCCCGCAAACGATGGAAATCAACTTGCCGCCGGACAAAGAGGTCAAGGTCGAGATTGCCGAATCCAACCTGCTGACGCTCCGGGTGAATGAGAAGGGGGATATCTTCTGGAATACCGGAATTGAATCCACCAAGAGGCTCGAAGCCGGAACGCTGCGCACGTTCCTCCGGGAACGCGTCCAGGCCAATCCGAAGTTAGTGGTGCTGCTGAAGATTGACCGGACGGGGAAATATGCACAGATGGTCGATATCATCGATGAGTTCGGTCTTTCCAGGGTCGAGCGCTTCAGTCTGGCGCCGCTTCTCGAAAACGACAAGGCGCTGATGGCGAAAGCCGGATCCTGAAAAGAAGGAGGATGATGCCAATGGCAACGACAGTAGCTGCTGCGGGGGCAATGGCCCAACGTCCGTACGGAGGGATCGAGCTCAAGCGAAACTACCAGAAATTCTGGATGCTCGGGTTCGCAATTGCCACCGGGATTCATCTCACCCTGGTCGGCTCGTATTACCTCTTCCAGATCCTGACGGCGGAAGAGGAACCGACACGAATGGTGAGAATGGTGAAGTACAGCGATCTGGGTCCGCCGCCCTCGATTACAAACGCGAGTACGCCGCCGCCGATATCCGTGTCGGCTCCGACCGCGAAACCGACCGTCGGTGCACCCGTTCCGGTGCCCGATGCGGAGGTGAGCCCGGAACAAACGATCGCAACGCAGACCGAAATGAGCCAGCAGACCGCCCCGGTAACCGAAGGATTGGATGGTGGCGGGGGTGTCCAGATCGAGCAGGACATCCGGATCGATGATGACGCGCCCCCTGCCGATTTCGTTCCTGTGGAAAAGGAGCCAGTCGTCATCAAGAAGGTCGAGCCGAAATATCCCGATCTGGCGATGCGCGCAGGCCTCGAAGGGAAGGTCTGGGTGAAAATCTGGGTCGACAAGGAGGGAAAGCCGAAGCAGGCAGTCGTGTTGAAAAGCGACGCTGAAATCTTCAATCAGCCTGCGGTCGACGCGGCAATGCAGTTTCTCTTTACGCCGGCCTATATGAATAACGGCCCGGTGGCCGTGTGGGTTTCGGTTCCGTTCCGATTCAAGCTCGCTGACCGGAGATAACGATCGGCATAGAGAGGAAAGCCGGGGATGAGGCCGACGGGAGAGATGAGGGGAAGGTCCCCGCTCCCTTCCGGAGCCGGCCGCCGAGGAAACGGATGGACCTCAATGCGGTTCTCCGGAGTATCGTCCTGGTCTTCTCCGTCGCCGTTATGCTCCTCGGCGTCCTCGTGATGGCCGGAATTCTCGTGCCGCGCTACTTTCCGGCCGAGTATCGGCTGATGATGGGGCTGGTGGTGTTTCTCTATGGATTGTACAGGTTCGTGCTAACGTTCTACCGTCAGCGAAGGAGGGAAGAATGAGGATTCTGATTCCTTTCCTGCTCGCGCTGTCTGTCGCGGGATGCACCCGGGAGCCCGGTTCGACGAAGCTCACCGAGGGAAAGCTGATCGTCGAATGTGATGAGGCGATCTTTCCGGCATTGCAAGAGCTCGTAACGGTCTTTCATGACCAGTATCCGGCTGCTGAGGTGGAGCTCCGCCCTGCAGAGGCGCGGGAGGCCATCGTTGACTTCGTGAATGACAGCGTGCGCGTAATCATCGTGGGACGTGCGTTTAACGCGGAGGAGCGAGCAGCGGTTGCGGATGCCCGGATCGAGCCCCAGCAATATCAGATCGCAATGTCCGCCGTTGCGGTGATCGCAAATCTCGAAAATCCCAAGATCTACCATAGTATGGGCGGGCTCGACAGTATTTTTGGCGGCGTTCGGAACCGCTGGGAAGGCAGGAAGGGGAGACTGATCGATGCACTGGTCGGCGATGTCAATTCAAGTACGAACGAAGTGTTCCGGACTCGCGTAATGGGTGATCGGCCGTTCGGCCTCTCCGTCACGCCGATGAAGTCCACGCCGGATATCGTCTCCCATGTCCTGAAACATCCGGACGCGCTGGGAATTGTGGGGATCGCGTGGCTGAAGGGGTTCGAGGATCGACTGAACATCGCGCGGATCGGGGGCACGACCTGGGCACCGGATACTTCCCGAGCTCCAGGGCAGTATTATTCGCCCGCGCAGGCGTATGTGTTTCAGGGATATTATCCGATCACGACACCCGTCTGGATTTATACCCGGGAGGCATCTCGTGATCTCGGACTGGGGTTTATATCATTTGCCACGAGCGCAGCCGGACAGAAGGTCCTTACAAAGGAAGGTCTGGTACCCGTAACGATGCCGGTGCGCCTTGTACAACTCACATCTGAACAGGTGAATTAGGACGATGAAACGCCTACCGCTCTTACTGATCGCAGCCGCTATTGGTGTCGGTGCCCACGCACAGGATTTTGTGGCGAGGGGAAAAGGTGCTCTTGCGGCGGGGGNNGCACCGCCGTAAAATTTCTCCAGCAGGCCCTGAAAGCGGGGGACCGCCCCGGAGAGGTGAATGCGCTCCTCGGCTCGATCGAGTTCAACCAGAACAGGTATCGGGAGGCCATTCCCTACCTGGAGGGGGCACTCAAACAGAACGACGAAAACATAGACTTGGTGACCATGCTCGGGACCTCACTGCTGGCGACCGGCGACGTTAAAGGTGCGCTGAAAGCGCTGAGGCCGGTGGAGAAAATCGGCAGGAAAAACCCTGCGGCGCTTACCGCCTACGGACGGGCATACCTGGCAGCGGATTCAGTGGATGCGGCAATTCGGCAGCTGACGCTGGCGAAGGAGTATGATCCCTCGAACGCAAAAATTCCCTCCCTGCTGGGAGACTGCTACCTTAAGCAGAACGTGCCTCCGCTTGCGGTGATGAACTACCAGCGGGCATTAGAACTGGACCCGAAAGATGTGGAGACCCGGATGAAACTGGGGCGGGTCTATGAGCGGCAGCAAAACTACAATGACGCGGTGAAACAGTATGAAGAAGTCGTAGCAATCGATTCGACCTATGCGGAGGCCTATCTCGCGAAAGGAAAGATCCTTGTCCGGGCGAAACTGTATGAGCGAGCGGTCGCGTCACTGGAACGGTTTACACGGCTGGACAAGAAATCTGCGGAGGGATCCGCTCTGTACGCCCGGGCACTTCACGGGTCGGAAAGGTATGCCGAGGCGGAGAAAGAGGCGAAACGAGCGCTATCCCTCGACTCCACGAACAATGACATATGGCATGTGCTGGCGGAGAGCCAGCTGCAACTGAAGGATTATACGGGATCGGTTGCCTCGTATCAGGTGCTGAAACACCGTGGATCGTTCCTGCCTGAAGATCAGGCAAGCTATGGAAGCGCGCTTGTGGGTTCCGGTCGTGAGGATGATGCGATTTCAGCGCTCCTTGGAGCGATTCAGGAGGACTCGACAAACTGCGATCCGTATTACCAGCTCGGCTCAATTTATATGCGGAAACAGGAGTGGGCGAGCGCGGCTCAGATGTTTGAAAAACGGATTGCCTGCGACTCGAGATCCCTCGGGTCGTATCTGAACGCGGCTGCATGCTACTATCAGCCGACGATCAAGAACTACCAGCGGATGCGGGAGATGCTGGTGAAGGCGATCGAGCTGAAGCCTGACTGGCTGCTGGCCCGGCTCTGGATGGGACGCTATTATACGGCAGTTGATTCGCTTTCCAAGGCGAAGGACGAATACGACGAGGTTCTCAAGGCAGTCGGAACCTCCAACGACAAACGGAGCCGGGACATTGCAGGTGAGGCGGAGTACATGATCGGCCAGTACTACTTTGCCCTTCAACAGTATGACAAAGTCGTCGATGCCTGCCGCCGGTCGAGTAATCTCGGCTATGACAATTTTTCGCTCCGGATGACATGGGGTCAGGCGCTTCTGCAGACGTTGAATCCTCGGGGGGACCAGGCGGAAAACAGAAAGAAGATCGACGAGGCCACCAGACATTTCAGGCGGGCCTCAGAGGTGGACCAGGGTAGTGCGGCAGCTCACCTCTGGCTGGCACAATCGCTGGTCCTCTCCCGCGTGGAGGGTGACGACGAAGGGAACAGGAAACTTCAAGAGGAGGCATGCGCGGAGTACCGAAAAGCGCTCCGGATCGATCCGAGAAATGAAGATGCGAAAAAAGGAATGGAGCGCATTGGATGTCCTGGGGCCGGCAAGTAAATCCGCTCACGGTGGACTTTTCGCGCCGCCATCCTCCCCGGGGATGGCGGCGCTCGTTTTTGCCACGGTGTCGCGCAACGATTTAGGCGAAATTTGGCAAATTTACAAGTTTTTTCGACCCTTCTTCTTTTTTTCTTGACAATGGTAATTCCACCGTGTATATTAACGTATAATTCGAATTAAACGAACATATCATACTCAGGACGTGGAGCATGATGAACCAGCGAGCGGGCGAGAAAGAGATAAAATTCAATGTTGAAATGGTTCCATTTATGGATGCCCTCTACAATTACGCAGTCTATCTCTCCGGTAATAGTGAGACCGCAAAAGACCTGCTGCAGGAAACGTACCTGAAAGCGTTTCGATTTTATGACAAGTTTGAGCAAGGAACGAATGCGAAAGCCTGGCTCTACAGGATCATGAAGAACACCTATATCAATGAGTACCGACGGATCAGGCGGGTTCCGGAGCTGGTGGAGTTTGACGAGCGGATTTCCCCCTATCAGCAGGTGCCGGGAGCGGAAGAGGGGGACGGGGATCTGCGAAAGGCCATCGACGGGCGGATGTTTGACGATGAACTTCTCGGGGCGATCAGCTCCCTCCCCGAAAAGTTCAAGAGCGTTGTCATCCTGAGGGATGTCGAAGATATGCCCTATGAGGAAATTGCGGAAGTGCTCAGCATACCCGTTGGCACCGTCCGGTCGCGTCTCCACCGGGCGCGTGCGCTTCTGTTTGACCTGCTGAAAGGATATGCGTCGTCACGAGGGTATCGCGTCCCGGAGAGATTCGTGCCGGACCTGTCACCTGCGTTCGCCAGCTAAAGCAGGCCCATTCCCTTCAGAAGTCCCCGCACAATCGCGGCGGTCGCCCCCCAGATCAGGTGGGTTCCGGTGTCGTAATACCAGACTTCGTGCCGCTCTCCGAGGAATTCCCGCTCGGACTTTCTTCCTGTTTCAGACCCCGCAAAGAATCCGAGTGGTACATAGAATGCCTCCGCTACTTCTTCCAGATTCGGCCGAAGTGCCGGGCGCCGCTCGGCAATTCCCACCACTGGGGTGATGATAAATCCGGAGGGAGTGGCAATATCATCCAGCAGGCCGAGAGGCTGCACGGCTCCTTCGCAGAGGCCGAGCTCCTCACAGGCCTCCCGCAGAGCGGTGTGAACAATACTTCTGTCATCCTCTTCCACAACTCCGCCAGGGAAGGAAACCTGGCCCTTGTGGCTCTCTACCGCTTCCGTGCGCCGCGTGAATAGGAGCTCAGCAGTATCTCCGGAGGAAATAACCGGCACGAGTACCGCGGCGTGGTGATAGCCATCGATTGCGAGCTCCCGGCGCTCGGCGCGCTCGACCGCGCGAAGAAGTGTGGCATAGAGAGTTGAATACTGCATGAACACTAAAATACCGACATTCCCTGGAACTTCCAAACCGACACCTCTTTGTTGCAAATGCCGCTCCGCGTGGCTATATTTTACTCTTCGCAGCACGACGCGGCCAGCAATGGCGTCGCCTGTCATGGACTGAGAGGATCCTGGATCCTGATCGACGCGTTGGGGGACCGAATGCAGGGATTTCGGGAATCTCCAGTTGTACCGCTGGAGGTCCGTGAAGCCGGCAGCGGCACCGCGTGAAAAGAATACCCTGGCAAGCCATCCTCAGGGCTTTCATGCTGCTGCCTGAACCCTGTCGGGGTTTCCGGCCGGCTCCACGTGCGAACCCGTTTGATGCCTGTCGGCGACAATCCTCTGCATCGTGCAGCCGTACACTGGTGTCTCTATAACCGACCCATTTGATGAGTCCATTGCTGGTGATCGACATTGCCCACCCGCCAAGGAATCCCGATCACGTCGAGGATGAGCTGCTCGACGCTCTCAGGAAGGTGCAGAACAGCAGCAAATATCGGGTGCTGAAGATTATCCACGGCTACGGAAGCAGGGGGAGCGGTGGGTCAACCCGGACCACCGTTCGAAACTGGCTCTTCAGGCGATCCGGACTTCTGGGAGTCATCGAGGGGGAGCAGTTTGCCGTTCTCGACCAGGAAACACGTCGTATGCTCGACGAGACCGGACTTCGGACTGATCCGGATCTCGGGAAGGAAAACGGGGGGATTACAATCGTGTGGGTCAAGTAATAAATGCAGCAATTGTCGCTGGCTCGGGCGTGCGTGCCCCTGAGGGAACAGCGCACATTTCCCCCACCCCCTCGTAGGCCGGACGATGCGGGCAATTCTACAGCTGGGGGGCGAATGAGTCCTCTCCGGGGGAAGAAACGGAATGGACTTGACCGGAATCACACCGGATCTCAGGAAACGGTGATATACTGTTCCCCGGAACCTGCTCACTGATAAAGGGCGCCAATGGCCTCAAGGCTACTCTACGTTGATGATGAAGATGCTCTCCGCGAGCTGGTAAAGACACACCTGACACTTGAAGGGTACGAAGTGGAAACCGCTGCTGACGGTCACGAGGCGATTGATCAGCTGTCCCGGAGCTCCTATGACCTCGTCCTGCTGGACCTTCATATGCCCGGGATGGATGGGCTGGGCGTGATGCGATTCATGAAGGAACGGAATATTTCGCCCCGCATGATTGTCCTCAGCGGAGATTCCCATCCTTCCGTTCTTGAGGAGTGTGCCCGCCTCGGTGTCGAAGACTACCTGATGAAACCGTACAATTTCCATGAGCTGATGGCGACGATAGACCGAGTCCTCGCCGCCTGAGTGCATCTGCTCGGGATACTGGGCAGGTTCCGGTGATGCGCTCCCGGTTCATTGCTGTTTCCTTTCCCGCAGAACCTCGCCGTACACTTCCTCCAGCCGTTCAATCTGCATCGATGCATCGAACAACTCCAGGACTCGCCTTCGGCCCGCTTTCCCCATGCGATCCCGCAGATCCGGATCCAAGAGGAGACGTGCCAACCCTGCAGCGAGCGCGCTGCTGTCTCCCGGCGCGACAAACAACCCGGTGACACCCTCCGCGACAATATCCAGGACACCGTCACAGTTTGTAGACACGACGGCACGTTCCATTGCCATCGCTTCGATAAGAACCAGACCGAAGGCCTCCGCGTGAGAGGGAAACGCGAAAATGTCGAACGATGCCATCACCTCGGGAATGTCGGTTCTGAAGCCCGCGAACGTCACGATGTCGTCCAGGCCGAGAGCGCGGCACAGCGATCGGATCCGCTGCTCATACGCCCGCTCTCCCGCGCTTGCCTCGCCGACTACCAGGCATCGAACGGAAGGATGGCTGCCCCTCAGCAATGTCAGCGCATGCATGAGCTCCTCGTGCCCCTTTCCAGGGGAGAACCGCCCGACGAAGCCGACGAGGGGGACATCAAGTGGAATTCCGAACTGGCTCCGGACGCTTTCCCGATCGATCCGGGAGGGGGAGAACAGATTCGTGTCGACCCCGTTGTGAACAACGAGGACCCGGTCCGGAGACATCGGTGTCGTGGCAATAACATTGTCTCTCAGGACCGTTGAGATCGCAATGACGCGATCGAGATGGGCGTACGTGAACCGGTGAAACAGATCCCTCTTCATGATATAGGATCCAACATGCTTTGTGAGGAGAAGAGGGTTCCTGGTCCCGGAAAGACGGATTGAGGCAACGACCGTGGCGAGATCCCTGGAGTACTCCGAGTGGATAATCTGGATTCGCTGCTCGCGGAGAAATCGGGCGAGGCGCGCAGCGAGCAAAGGGTGGACGTATCCCCGGACATCGAGGGGGATCAGAGGAATAGCTCGGGCCGCCGACTCGAGAGCGAGACGGCTCGCGGGTGGACATGCAAGCCAGACGGTGTGACCCCGGAGTCTCAGCCGCTCTGTGGTGCTGAGCGCGCTGAGCTCCAAGCCTCCCCAGGAACGGGAGAAGCAGGTGCGAAGGATGGTCCAGGGCGTTTGCATCTGTGAGAAATCTCAGTGTCCGGGAAAAACGCGGCGTCCCGTCCCTCTGGCAGGAAGCCTCGAGACGGGACGCACGCGTGTGCAGTACCGGTGACGCGGGCCTACGAACGTTGGCTCAGCATCGGGACGTCACGCTTCCCGGCACCAAGGTAGATTTGCCTCGGGCGGGCGATCTTCTGTTCCGAATCCAGAAGCATCTCCTGCCACTGCGCGAGCCATCCGGACATCCTGCCAAGAGCGAAGAGGACAGGGAACATGTCAACCGGGAATTTCATCGCCTGGTAGATCAGGCCGGAGTAGAAGTCGACGTTGGGATAGAGCTTCCGCTTGATGAAGTACTCATCCTGGAGAGCGATCCGCTCAAGTTCCAGGGCGATATCGAGCATCGGATTCCGTCCCGTCACTTCGAATACCTGGTCGGCAAGCCGCTTGATGATTGATGCACGAGGATCATAGTTCTTGTAGACGCGGTGGCCAAATCCCATCAGGCGCCCTTTCCCCTCTTTGACTTCCTTAATGAACGCCGGGATTTTGTCCTTGGACCCGATTTCATCAAGCATCCTCAGGACAGCCTCGTTCGCTCCGCCGTGGAGGGGGCCATACAGTGCAGCCGCCGCGGCTGCCGCCGCGCAATAGGGGTCCACGTGAGAACTGCCAACACTTCTCATAGCGCTGGTGCTGCAGTTCTGCTCATGGTCGGCGTGCAGGATAAAGAGGACATCCAGCGCGTGCTCAAGAATCGGATTGGGTTTGAATTTCGGCTCCGCGACTCTGTACATCATCGCAAGGAAATTTCCAGCGTAGGAGAGCTCATTGTCCGGGTGGACGTACGGCATGCCGACGCTGTGCCGGTAGGCAAACGCTGCTAGGGTCGGAGCCTTTCCAAGCAGCCGGTAGTACGTCATTTTGCGTTCTTCAGGATCGTGGATCTTTTTCGCGGTCGGGTAGAACGTTGAGAGAGCTGCAAGGGCGCTGACAAACATGCCCATGGGATGGGCGTCATGGTGAAAGCCGTCCATCAGCTTCTTCATGTTCTCATGGACGAAGGTATGCGTGGTGATGAGAGATGTCCATGCATCGAGCTGCGCCTTGGTGGGAAGTGCATCGTTGAGCAGAAGGTATGCAACTTCCATGAATGAACACTTTTCCGCGAGCTGTTCGATCGGGTATCCCCGGTAGAGCAGGATTCCCTTGTCCCCGTCAATGAACGTGATCGTGCTTTTGCATGACGCGGTGGCCATGTAGGCAGGATCGTACGTCATGATCCCGAAATCGTCCGGCTTGACCTTGATCTGACGGAGATCGGTCGCACGAATCGTCTCGTTCTCGATCGGCAGTTCATAGGCTTTTCCGGTTCTGCTGTCTGTGATGGTGAGTGTCTCTTTCTTCGTCTCCATATGAAGACTCCTTCTGGTTGTTGGTACGCGGGAGACTCACTCGAGGGTATGGACTGCCCTGGCTGACAGGGAAGGAAGGCGTTGGTCCGGTAGGTCTCGAGGTAGTTCCCTCGATGTGGCGGTATTGCGAAGAACAAAGGAAATGTAGTAAAACGTAGGAAGAGAGCCAGAGAAAAACAAGCCCTCAGGTGCGAAGTCATCTCCCTCCCACGGCCATGCCGAAAACCGGGGCCTTCGCGACTCTCCAGATCAGGGGTTATCGCGGGGAACGGCGCGCAACGGGCGTTCTTTGCTGCTTCTGCGGCCGAGGATAATGCGCTGACTCTCCCGCTGTTCCTCTCCGTCCTGCGGGACCAGCCGGACGTACCGGCCGTCTGACTGAAGGATGCGGGCGGAAACTGTGTCCTCCAATGCCGTGTCCAGGACCTCGGCCCGAACCTCGGCGGCAATCCCCTTGTCCTCCAGTGGGAACATGAGCTCGACGCGGCGATCGAGGTTTCTCCCCATCAAATCTGCGCTGCTCAGGTATAGCTCCGGCACCCCGCCGTTCAGGAAGAAGAACACCCTGCTGTGCTCGAGGAATCGCCCCACGATGCTGCGCACATGGATGTTCTCGCTGATCCCCTTCAGTCCGGGCCTCAGGCAACAGATTCCCCGGATGATGCAATCGATCCTGACTCCGGCCTGGGAGGCCCGGTACAGCTCCGCAATGATCCGGGCATCGGTCAGGGAGTTCATTTTGAAGATGAGGTGCGCCTCCCGGCCCTGGCGCGCATGCTCGATCTCCCGGTCGATCAGTGTGGTGAGGCGCTCGCGCAGATTCACGGGAGCGACTGCGAGCTTCTGAAATTCATTGCGATTGGAATACCCGGTCAGAAAGTTGAACACTTCGGTCGCGTCTTGCGCAATGTCCTCGCGGCAGGTGAAGAAGCTCAAATCAGTATAAATCTTTGCTGTCACGGGGTTGTAGTTGCCCGTGCCCAGGTGGATATACCGGCGAAGACCATCCGGTTCTTTCCGGACCACCAGGGCCATCTTCCCGTGAGTCTTCAACCCCACAAGCCCGTACACGACGTGGACACCGGCCCTTTCCAGCTGCTTTGCCCACCCGATATTGTTTTCTTCGTCAAAGCGTGCTTTGAGTTCAACGAGCACCGCAACCTGTTTTCCGAGCTCTGCCGCGCTCGCCAGGAGTGGAATGAGTGGCGACTCTTTCCCGATCCTGTACAGAGTCTGCTTGATAGCCAGGACGTTTGGATCGGAGACTGCGTTGCGAATGAACTGAACCACAGGATTGAAGCCGTCGTACGGATGGTGGAGCACGATGTCTCGTCGCCGGATAGCAGCGAAGATGTCCTCTCCCTCCTCCTCCGCTCCCGAGGTTGCCCCGGAGAACGACGGGTCCTTGAGCTCCGGCCGGGGGAGTTTCTGGAGGGCGAGGAGATGGCTGAGTCCGAGAGGCGGCCGGACCGGATAAACCTCTTCCGGAGAAACCTCCAGATTTTCAATGAGGATCTCTCGAATGCGGCCGGGCATTGTCTCCTCGACGCCCACGCGGACGACGGAGCCGAATCGACGGAGACGGATGGACTCCTCAATTGAACGGATAAGATCCTCCGCTTCGTCCTCCTGAATCTCGATGTCCGCATTCCGGGTGACACGGAAGACGTAGGACTCCTTCACCGTCAGCCCCGGAAAGAGCATGCCGAGATTAGCCGCGAGGAGATCCTCGAGCCAGACGAATCGGTATACCCCCTCTTCGCTTCCCGGGATCGGGACCAGTCGGGGAAGTACGTCAGGTACCTTGACTCGGGCGAATCGTTCTGTTCCCTGGGATGTGGTAACTACCACCGCCAGGTTCAGGCTGAGGTTGGAGATATACGGGAACGGATGGCCGGGGTCAAATGCGAGCGGAGTGAGAACGGGGTACATTTCCTGTGCAAAGTACTCGGAGAGCCGGAGACGGTCGTCCGGTGTGATGTCGCTCATCTTGAGAAGATGAATTCCAGCCTCGCGTAGAAGGGGATGGAGAACGTTCCAGAAACATCTGCTCATCTCCTTGAGCATCAAAGAGACCCGTTCCGTGATGGCACGGCTCTGCTGGGCCGGCACCAACCCGTCGGGAGTGTACTCTACGATGTCTGCCAGGATCTGTTCTTGGATCGCGGCGACGCGAATCATGAAGAACTCGTCGAGATTCGAACTGACAATCGAGAGAAATTTCACCCGCTCGAGCAGGGGATGGCGTGGATCAAGGGCCTCATCGAGTACCCGCTGATTGAACTCCAGCCAGCTGAGCTCTCTATTAATGTAAAGGGCTGGATCGAGTGATGGTGAATGTCCGCTCGGGCGCGCCCGTCGCTGTTGCTTTCTCCCTCTGGCGGGCCGCGGTGTCTTCCGTGGACCGGTCGGGAGCTTTCGTGTGTCGGGAGTATCCTGTGCCATATCCTCAAGATATGGGGATTCCGGTTGAGTTACAAAACTGATTGCCCGCCGTTGAGAGAGGACGTGAAGTCCATCCGGTAAGTGTCTTGCAACGCAGCGCCTTGACTCTCATCACACTGACGGATATATTGTGTCACCATGCAGTGTATATCCTGCTCCCAAGCCCTTCCTGAAAATTCGCGGTTCTGTCCGAGCTGCGGTGCCCCCGTTACGGGTCCTACCGCTGGACAACGGCCCTCCGTTGACGGGTTCGCGCTGATACGCAACTATATTCCCAAAGAGCTGGCCGAACGAATTCTCGCAGCCGGGAAGCAGATTGAGAGCGAACGACGACTAGTGACAGTGCTCTTCGCGGATGTGACGGGATTCACCGCTCTGTCGGAAAAGCTTGACCTGGAAGACGTCTCATCCGTTCTCAATGACTGTTTCAGCGGACTTGTTTCGATAATCCTGAAGTATGAGGGGACCATCGACAAGTTTATCGGGGACGGCGTCATGGCCATTTTCGGCGCTCCGCTCGCGCATGAGAACGATCCGGAGCGGGCAGCCCGTTGCGCGCTCGATATGATGGCGCAGATCGAGCGATTTAATCGCCAGATCACCGTCAGCCTTCCGACACCCCTCGGTCTACATGTGGGCCTCCATTCGGGCATGGTCATCGCGGGTAACGTCGGGAGCGACCTCCGAATGAACTATTCGGTGATCGGCGACACGGTGAACCTCGCCGCCCGCCTGGTCGAAATGGCTCCGCGGGACGAGATCTATATGAGTTCTGAGACGTACAAACTCGTCTCAAGTCTGGCTGTGGCCGAGGGGCCCGTCAGTGTCACGTTTCGCGGGAAGACCCAGCCGGTCGATGTGTACAAACTCAAATCAATCAAGGATGAAGCGGAGGCGAAACGCCAGGCAACCGGGCAGGAAGAGTTCGTTGGCCGTGAGCAGGAACTCGAGGTCATCAACCGGAGCCTCGATCAGGCCCTGCGGCGCAGCCAGGTCCGGCTGTTCATCCGTGGAGAGGCGGGGGTCGGGAAATCCCGGCTCAAGGCGGAACTCGTTCGGCTCGCCTATAAGAGGGGTATCGCGACGTTTGAGGGATACTGTTCGAGCTTCGAAACCAATACCCCCTACTACCTCTGGACGAGCCTGCTTCGGAACCTGCTCCGGATATCCGCGACCACCAGCGAGGAAGAGGCACGGCACAGGCTTCACCAGACGATGCATTCCCTCAACCTGGATGAGCATGAGCCCTATCTTGCAACGATGCTCTCCATCCGCTTCGATGAAATTGTCCTGCAGGAGGAGGCCCTCCGCAAGCAGCGTGTGTTCCAGGCGATGCGCGCCCTCTTGAGCGCCCTCTCAACCAGACGGCCGATCATCTTTGTCCTGGAGGATCTGCACTGGGTCGACCGGTTTTCCCAGGAGCTCCTGGAATACCTGTTTTCAAGGACGACATCTGTCGTCCTCTCCCTCTTCGTGATCACGTTCCGTGAAGAATACACGCAGGTCAAGGCGCTGATGGAGGAAGGCGAATTGATTGACCTGAACAGGCTGAGCCGGTCTGAAGCTTCAAAGCTGATGAAGCTCCGCCTTGTCGTCGATATGATTCCGCCCAGCGTTGAGGACTTCGTCCTCCGCCGCTCGGAGGGAAATCCATTTTTCATCCAGGAAATCCTCAAGACCCTGATCGATAAGGAAAAAATCTCCGTCAGACGGCGCAAGCTGGAGATTCTTTCGGAAAACATCGAGGCCGGCATCCCGGGGACGATCCAGGGTATTATCATGGCGCGCATTGATCGGCTCCAGGACAGCATCAAGGAGACCCTGTTCGGCGCGTCGGTGATCGGCCGTGAATTCTCGAAGCCATTGCTGGAACATGTGCTCGAGCAGGAGCACCAGCTCTCTCCAGATCTTGATGAGCTTCGGTCCCTGGAGCTCATCCTTCAGGCAGAAGAAGCAAAAGAGTTCCAGTATCTGTTCAAGCACTTCCTGATCCAGGAGGTCGCGTACAACACGATCCTCGTCAACAAGAGGAAGGATCTGCACGCGTCGATTGCCCGTGCGATCGAGAAGCTGTATCCGGAACGCCTCATGGAATTCTACGAATTGCTCGCATTCCATTATGAAAAGGCGGAGCAGTGGGACAAGGCCGCGGAGTACCTCAGCCGGTCGGGCCACAAGATGGGGCAAATGTTCTCATTGGAGGAAGGGAAGGATTTTCTGCAGCGAAAAGAAGTGGCTGTCAGGAAACTCTACCAGGCCGCGAGTGCAAAGCCGAGCATCGTCGGAATGCTGAAGGCCATCTCCCTCCCGCTCATTGCGATGCTGATTCCCATACTCCCGATCTTTCAGTACGTGCGGTGGCTCGGGAAAACGAAAACCGGAGATCTCACCCTGCACATTGCAGTGGGCGCCGCCATCAGTCTGATGCTCCTCTGGTACACGGTATCGCTCTGGTTCCTCGGCGTGGTGCCGTTCCTTCGTGGTCGGCCGAAGCTCTACGATCTGCTGGAAGATTCCGTAAGGGTGATCTACAAGGACGGCACGACCCTGACGATCGATTTTGATGAGATTGCGGCGGTGCAGTACCGTTCCCCGGCGGTCCTCCGCGCCCGCAAATTCTGGCAGAAACTCATCGATCCGCTTGGCCGCGTCACCGACTACTCTGACCTGACGGTTCGCCGGTGGCTCACGGAGGTTGTTTTCAATATTCTTCCACCCTATTCGTTCGGCTTCGGATCAGCCGGCGGGGAAGTTCACGTTGTCCTGAAACAGGGGTTCAGGTTCTTCAGGGCAGTCGTCCCCTGGTGGAACTCTGCTGTCCGCAGCAAAGACCTGAGCCTTGTGCCCCTCGATCCGAGAGAATTCTCGGTCCAGGTACAGGTTGCGATGTCCCGGTGGAAAAAACGGAGTCAACCATGAGTCGACTCCACAGACGACAATGTCCCGCCGCGCTCTGGTTCGTCGCGGCGGTTCTGTTTCTGGGTGCGGCCAATTCCTGCACCGCTCAGAGCGAGCCGCCCCTCGTTCGCGATGCGGTACGAGCGCGCGAAGACCTCGTCGAGTTGGCTGTTCTGGATTCCACGATGAAGCTTGATATCCGCTATGCGTCCGCGAAGAACTTCCTCGGGCGGCCGGTGTACACGGAAGCGCGGGCTTTCCTGCTTCGTCCAGCCGCAGAGTCCCTGGTCCGGGTCCACCGTCGGCTTCGGGAGGTCGGCTACGGGATCCTGGTNNCCGCGAGTACGTGGCCGATCCTTCGAAAGGGTCCAGACATAACCGCGGATGCGCGGTTGATGTTTCCATGTATGATCTCGCAACTGGCGAGGAGGTGCAGATGCCCAGCCCCTACGATGACTTCAGCGGGCGTGCGGCCTCGTCGTTCGCCGGGGGGACCCCAATCCAGCGCAGCCGACGGGATCTTCTCCGCCGGGTAATGGAAGAAGAGGGATATCGTGTCTACGCCCCCGAGTGGTGGCACTTTGATTTCGACGGGTGGCAGTCGTACCCGCTGCTCGACGTTCCATTCGAAGATCTTCACTGACCCCGGGGAGCAAGGAGCACCATGGTCTCAATCTCGTCCGTTCCCGGGAACAGGTCGAACGGGACGACACGCAGGATATCGTACCCGCATGCAAACCATCTCTGCAGCTCTGTTGGCAGTACATCCGGGTTGCAGAAGACATGGAGGACGCGGGTGGGTCTGCGCGCTGCGATGGCTTCGATCACGCCCTCGCTCGTACCCCGGCGTGGTGGATCCAGGATCACGCGTGATGAGAATGGACGTGTCGGCAGAAGCCCGGGGAGACGATCGGCGCGAATTTCACCGGCAATAAATCTGCTGTTGCTCACTCCCATGCGGGCCGCATTCTCCTTCGCTGCCGCCACAGCACTTCGTGAGAGCTCCACGCCAGTGACCAACCGGACACGATTCGCCAACGAGAGGGCAAAGAGCCCGTAGCCACAGTACAGATCAAGCAGGAGGTCGCCCTTCTCCGGCGACAGCAGATCCCCGGCCTCACGTACAAAACGATCCAGAAGAGATTCGTTTATCTGGCTGAACGCGAGTGGAGGATATCTGAAGACGCGGCCATCCGCGCGCGTTGACAAATCGGGTTTCCCGTACAGCTTTCGGATGTCCTGGTGAGCCGAAGGGTTTCGAGATCCGAGGTAGTAGCGCCCGCTGTCATCGCCGGTATACAGGTAGACTCCGGAGAGTGCGCTGCCGAACGTTTCGGTAAGGGATTTCGAGAGTCTGTTTGAAGATCGAATCACCGCCGGCGTGAGGCGCCGGACATTCCAGATGACGCCGGTGGCGCGGTGTCCCCCCTTGAGGACGACATAGGAGATGACCTCGCGCAGCGCACTGCACCAGGGAGCGTTGAGTGCCTGCTCATGGTGTGCATACAGCCTCGCATGCTCCGCAGGCTCGAGCGCGCACCTGGCGACCGGGATTCCTCCCCCCGGCACCGTGCCGGTCGGGCCAATGAGCCCCAGGCGGAGTCCTCCGGGAACACGAAACGCCTTCCGCTTTGTGACTGTCCGGTATTCCCGTCCGCGCGGCGACGGAATAAGCGGAAGAGGAGGATACGAGGGAAAGAGGCTGTGCCAGAATTTCTCGAATGCCGCCTTGCGGAGAGGATACTCTGACTCATAGGTGAGAGTCATGGCATGGCAGAGACCGCATGGTGAGCCCTCTGGCGATCGGCACTCACCTTGGGCAAGAGTCCTGGGAACCAATCGGGCCCCGCGTATCTCCTGCCAGAAGCATTCCCTGAATTGGCCCATCTCCTGCCCCTCCTTTCCCTGCAAGATAGATGTTTTTTGGAGGAAAAATAGGATAGACGGAGAGACCTCTCTCCGGAAGTGCCTTGAATATCCCTGCGCAAATTGGTATCATGAAACGCTACGATCTATGAAGTCTGTCGAGCCCAGGATCATTGACATCATCCCCGACATGTGTTTCGTGGTGTCGGAGGACCTTAACGTCGTCGACTGCAACCGGCAGGCGCGGACCGTCACTGGACTGCCTGCTCTGCGGAACGGCGTCCTGCCCTTTTCGTCGTTGTTCACTCCTGAATCCCCCCGGTTCTCGCTCGCCGACCTCGCCGCTGAGGCAGGAGCGCGGGAGGTGGAGGCGCAGTTCCGGATCGGGAAGGACCGCGTCCTGGATGCCAGACTGGTGGTCCGTTCCCTGAAAGAGAACGGAACCCTTCGGTACTACGTCATTGCGCGGGATATCTCCGAGGAAAAACAACGCGAACTGGATCTGCTACGGTTCTCAAATGTCGTTCACTATACGGTCAACCCGATCCAGATAACAGACTCCGCCGGTCGGATGATCTACGTCAACCCCGCCTTCGAGCGTGTCACGGGGTACGGGGAGCAGGAACTCATCGGGAAGAATCCAAATGTCATCTCGAGTAAGAAATATTCCCGGGAATTCTGGCTGAAGGTCTGGTCCGTCATCAGCGCCGGCAAGGTGTGGACCGGCGAAGTGGAGAACCGTCGGAAAGATGGTGCGCCAATCTACACGCACCTCCTTATCTCGCCCATTCTCGACGGTGACGGAAAAGTCATCGGGTATCTCGGGGCGCACCGGGATCTCACCGAGCAGAAGGCGCTTGAACAACAGCTCATGCACTCACAAAAAATGGAGAGCATTGGAACACTGGCAGCCGGAATCGCCCATGAAGTGGGTAATCCCCTTACCTCCATTTCATCCATCGTTCAGGTGCTGTCGCGTACCACGACGGATGAATTCTCGCGGGAAAAGCTCGGTCTCGTGCAGGCGCAGGTCCACCGCATTACGAAGATCATCCGGGATCTCGTTGACTTCTCGCGGCCGTCAAACTATCAGCTGCAGCCGACGGACGTGGTGAAGAGTCTCACGGATGCGGTCGAAATTGTGAAGATGGGGAAGAAGGCGAAGGAAATCACGTTCGTCACCCACGTGCGCCAGCAAATCCCGCTGCTGTACCTTATCCCGGACCAGATTGCGCAGGTGTTCATCAACATCCTGCTGAATGCGGTGGATGCATTGAAAGGGCGGAGGGGGACGATTGTGACCGAATTTCTCTGCGATGACAGGGATGTCCATGTGACGATCACCGATGACGGCTGCGGAATCAGTACGGAACAGATGGGGAAAGTGTTTGAGCCTTTCTTCACCACAAAACCCGTGGGCGAGGGCACCGGTCTGGGTCTCTGGGTCAGCTACGGAATTATGAAGAGCTTCCGCGGTGACATCACAGTGCGGAGCACCGAAGGGAAGGGAACCTCATTTACGGTAATCCTTCCCCTGAATGCGAAAGAGTATCAGAATGTCTGAATCGATCCTGATCGTTGACGACGAAGAGATTATCAGGGAATCCATCTCCTTTATCCTCTCGAAGGAGGGATATCGGGTTGTGGAGGCGGCGAACGGACGGATCGCGCTCGATCGGATCAGGGATGATTCCTTCGATCTTGTCCTGACGGACCTGGAAATGCCCGAGATGAAGGGGATCGAGCTTCTCGACAATGTGGTGAAGTTCAGTCCCGAGACGCTCGTCGTGATCATTACCGCATACGGTTCGATCGATACGGCGATTGCCGCCCTCCGGCGTGGAGCCGTCGACTATATCCTGAAACCTGTGGAATTCGACGAACTTCTGGTGAAAGTCAGAAGGCTCCTGCAGACCCGGCGCCTGAAGCTGGAAAACAGGATCCTCAGAAGCGAAGTCCATCGGCAGTACAGTTTCGACAATATTGTGGGCCAGAGTCCCGCGATGCAGAAGGTCTTTGACACCGTCAGGCGGGTCGCGGTCACGGACGGCACGGTCCTCATCGATGGCAAGAGTGGGACGGGAAAAGAGTTAATCGCGCGTGCAATCCACTTCGCAAGTAAGCGTTCCTCAAAGCCGTTTGTGGCAGTGAACTGCGGCGCGATCGTGGAGAATCTTTTCGAGAGCGAACTCTTCGGGCATAAGAGAGGATCCTTCACCGGAGCCACCATGGACAAGGANNCAGCATCTGCAGGTGAAGCTGCTCCGGGCCATCGAGCTCAAGGAGGTCGTCCCGGTCGGGGCCGCTCTGCCGGTTCCGGTGGATGTCCGTCTTGTCGCGTCCACGAACAGAAACCTCGCAAAGGAAGTGGAGCTGGGGAAATACAGGGAAGACCTGTATTACCGTCTGAATGTCGTGGAAATCACCCTCCCCCCCCTGTCCGAAAGAGTCGATGATATTCCACTTCTCGTCCAGTACTTCCTCGACAGATATACGAGAGAGATGAACAAGGAGATCCAGGGTGTCGATAATGATGTGATGAAATGCCTCCTTTCTCACTCCTGGAAGGGTGAGGTGCGGGAGCTGGAGAATATCATCGAGCGCGCGGTGATCTTTGCTGACGGACCTCTGATCACCAAGAAGGAACTTCCCGGCTTTTTTGAACAGCGGCCGGATGCTGTGTACTCCTTCGATTCCAGAAAATCCATGAAAGAAGCTGTCGATGAGTTTGAACGGCAGTATATCACCCACGTTCTCCGACAGAACCAGTTCAACAAGGATGCGACAGCCAAAGCCCTGAAGATCAGTCTCTCCTCTCTCTACAGGAAGATCGAGGAGTTGAGCATCCCTTCGCAGGCGTAAGAAATATTCCCACAATTCGGAATCCCTTTCCGGACCTGCTCCCTCGCTTCCCCTAAAACTCCCCTTTTTGAGGGTTCCTCGCCCCATCTCCTTTCTGCCTCTTGGCACGGCTATTGAAAAATACGCAGGGGGGCCTCCGCGAGCACACCATGATGGTTCTGCGAAAAATTCTGGTTACGACCGATCGTTCAGAGTATTCTCTGGCCGCCATGGAGTACGCGTCCTCGCTCGGCGTCCTCTATTCCTCAGCCCTCTTCCTCCTTCACGTGGTCGATCACCATGAACGCCGCCAGATNNAGTCGTCCGCTCCTGCAGCGTCCCCGTCCTGACGGTGAAACCGCGTCCGGTTCGAGAAAGTCTGCTTCAGAGAGAAGACATTGAAAAAGATCTCCACCTGAGATAATATCCGGCCGGCATGAGCCATACCAGCGATATCGACAATGATAGGCCGCCGATTCGGCCCGAGATGGATGAGAGCAAAAAGACGATAATCATCTATAGCCCGGATCTGAATCTGTGCTTCAGCCTGTCCATGGTCTTCCAGGACAGGTACAACGTCATCACCACGACCAACCTGGGTATGCTGGAGAAATTCGTGGGGATCTACTCCGCCGATCTTCTTGTTCTGGATGCCGAACCGACCCAGAAGCTGATGGAGCGTATCGATCGCCTGAGAGGCCCATCCCGGCTTCTCCCGGTGATTATTCTCTACGTGTACAACACCAAGGAGGGGGTGCTTGACCGCGCCGTCCGGAGCCACGTGGATTCTGTCTTTTATAAGCCGCTCGAAATAAGTGCCGTCTCGAAGAGGATCGACGAATTACTGGCTGTCTAAATCGGTCCCTCCGTCAGCCGTTCGCTGATCCTGTTTCCCAGTGCTGAAAAAACATCCCGCAATATCTCGCAGTTTTGAGAATTAGGGGCGGAAGTCGGCCGATTCTGTGGCGAAATTCAACAATTTCGGCCCTGTTTCTTGGCATGCCGATTGACCCCATCACTTCCGGCTTACTTTCTCCCAACCAAATGAAGACATCTTCCTGATAATGTCACCTCTGCTCCGCTCTAGCGAGTTCCTCCTGCTCTTCCTGGTTGCCGGTCTGGTTCCGCCGGCTGCTCAGTCCCAGTCGAACGATGACTGCCTTATGTGTCACAGCGATCCATCCCAGTCGATGGTTAAGGCGGGGAAGCAGGTGTCCCTGTTTGTAGATCGGGCCGCATTTGAAAGATCCGCACACAAAGACTTTGAATGCGTCGCATGCCATGTCGGGTTCGACCCGACGGCTTTGCCGCACGCCCGGAAGATCAAGCCTGTGGATTGCACCTCCTGTCACGGTGAGCGGCAGTTTGTGCAATACCACGAAAGCGTCCACGGAGCCCCGCGGAAGGGAGGAGGGGTTGCCGCCACATGCGCAGACTGCCACTCTCCGCACTCCATCATTCCCCTTGGCGATGCTGACCAGGCGAACCGTCGGAAGTTCGACGTCGAAACCTGCGCCAGATGTCACGACGCCGTATATGCCAGATATATGACGTCCGACCATGGGCTTGCAGTCCGTGCGGGTGTCAAGGGAGCCCCGACTTGTATTGACTGCCACGGTGAACATGAGGTGGCGAGTCCGACCTCCGAACAGGCGCAGACCAGCCATCGGAGAGAAGCGGAGATGTGTCTGAAATGCCACCTCGATGATCCCGAGGTGCGAGCGAAGGTAGGGCTCTCCGCCGGCTTCGTTTCCAGTTATGAAAACAGCGTTCATGCGCAGGCGATCAAATCCGGGAATGACCTTGCCGCGAGCTGCTCTGACTGCCACGGAAGCCACGAGATGAAAAAGGGGTCGAACCCCGCGTCAAAAGTCTCACGCCTGAACATTGTCACGACGTGCGGACGCTGCCATGGCGAGATCGAGTCGGAATACGAACGCAGCATCCACGGAAAGGCCCTTGCCGCAGGCGTCATGGCTTCGGCGACCTGCACCGACTGCCATGGGGAGCACAATATTCTCGCTCATGACAATGCGGCCTCTCCCGTCTCCGCAAAGAATGTCTCGGCGAAGGTCTGCGCTCCCTGCCACTCGTCCGTCCGCCTCACCCAGAAGTACGGCCTTGCGGGAGACCGTTTTCAGAGTTTCGAAGACAGTTACCACGGACTGGCAACTGCCGCCGGGTCCGTGGAGGTCGCCAATTGCGCCAGCTGTCACGGAGTGCATGACATCACGCCGTCGAGTGATCCCGCATCGCGGATCAACAAAGCGAATCTGGCAAAGACCTGCGGGAAATGCCACCCGGGCGCGAACGAGAATTTTACGCGGGGCTCGGTCCACGTGATTGCCACCTCCGGCAGCGAGGAACCGCTCTACATTATCGCCACTGCATACATCGTTCTCATCGTTGTGACGATCGGCGGAATGCTGTTTCATAATATTCTGGACTTTGTCAAGAAGGCGACGCACCACCTCCTTGTGCGTCGGGGAGCCGTCCCGCCGCCGCTCGCAGGCCATCGCCTCTACCTCCGGATGACGCTCAACGAACGGATTCAGCACGCAGCCCTTCTGACAAGCTTCATAGTGCTGGTCGTCACCGGGTTTGCCCTGCGCTTCCCCGAGGCATGGTGGGTTGAGGCCGTCAGGAGCATCAGTCCCCTCATGTTCGGCCTGAGGGGGATCCTCCATCGGGTGGCCGCCGTGGTGATGGTTTTGGCCAGCCTCTATCATGTCTATTATGTCCTCGTCGTGCCGCGCGGGAAACGCCTCATCCGGGATCTCCTGCCTGTCCGCCAGGACCTGACAGAGGCAGCCGGGGTGATGAAGTACAACCTGGGGCTGTCACGGGTGAAGCCGAGACTCGGGCGATTTAGCTATGTCGAGAAGGCAGAGTACTGGGCCCTGATCTGGGGAACCGCCATCATGACGGTCACCGGAATTATCCTCTGGTTTGAGAACACGTTCCTTGGATTGCTCACCAAGCTTGGCTGGGATATCGCGCGAACAGTCCATTACTATGAAGCCTGGCTTGCGACGCTGGCCATTATCGTCTGGCATTTCTACTTTGTCATCTTTAACCCCGACTCGTATCCGATTAACCTGGCATTTCTCAAAGGCACGCTGACTGAGCGCGAGATGGAGGACGAGCATCCGCGTGAGCTGGAGGAGGTCAAGCGCCGTGAAGCGTTACAGGCGGATCACGAGGAGACGGAAGCGTAGGATAGACCCATGGGATGTCACGCGGGCGCATCGGGAGATCGACGGATGGCACGGCGGGAAGCTTTGATGCCAGGAATAGTCTGCATCGCCGCGCTTCTGCTTGCGATTCCCGCACCTGTCCGGGCACAGGAGAACAGCGACTGTCTCATGTGCCATGGCGACAGGTCGTTGACTGCCGACCGGGGCGGACGGACAGTGTCACTGTTTGTGGAGGAAAAGCCCTTCAAGGGATCCATCCATGGCTCACTGGAGTGCGTGGCCTGCCATGCGGATCTTCAGGGGAAAGACCTTCCCCATGAATCACCTCTGGCAACCGTCGATTGCGGATCCTGTCATGCCACGGAACAGCAGCAGCACGCGATTTCCCTCCATGGCAAAGCCCTCGCGCGAAAAGACCCGCTTGCGCCAAGGTGCAAGGACTGCCATGGAACCCATGAAATCCTTCCGGCCCGTGATGTTCGCTCGCAGGTGGCGCCGCTGAGAATTCCATATGTGTGCGGCAAATGCCACCGGGAGGGAGCTCCGGTTGCCCGCCAGCGGACGATCCACCAGTCGAATATTCTTGAAAACTACTCGGAGAGTATGCACGGGGACGGGCTTCTGCGGAAGGGCCTGATCGTTGCCGCAACGTGCGCATCCTGTCATACAGCGCATATGATCCTTCCGCACACCGATGCCCGATCGTCGATTTCCCGGAGAAATATTGCGGCGACATGCACGAAGTGCCACGCGGAAATTGAAGCGGTCCACCGGAAAGTGATCAAAGGAGAGATGTGGGAAAAACAGGCGCATGTGCTTCCTGCCTGCGTTGACTGCCATCAGCCCCACAAAGCGCGAAGAGTATTCTACGACCAGGGAATGGCAGATGCTGATTGCATGCGGTGCCATGGGGAGAGCTCGATCCGATCGACCCTGGACGGCCGTTCCCTTACCGTGAACCTGAACGAAGTGAAGGGGTCCCGGCACGCCAAGGTGGCATGCAGTCAGTGCCACTCGCAGGTCAACGCCTCGCGAACACGGTCCTGTGAGACGATCACCCAGAAGGTTGATTGCGCTGCCTGTCACGCGGAAGCTGGACAGTTGTACCAGAAGAGCACGCACGGAATCCTCCTCGCCCGAAACGACCCCAATGCGCCGACCTGCAAGGAATGTCATGGCCAGCATGGTGTGCTCGGCCGCCCCGATCCGAAATCGCCGATCTTCCCGACCAATATCCCCTCCCTCTGCGGCAGATGCCACCGGGAGGGACAGAAAGCGGCTGTACGGTACACGGGTGTGGAGCACGAAATCATCGAGCATTACTCGGAAAGCATCCATGGAAAAGGCCTGCTCAAGAGCGGGCTGACCGTGACGGCCACCTGTACTGATTGTCACACAGCGCATCACGTTCTGCCGATTCAGGACAGCACCTCCAGCGTCAATCCCGCCAATGTCCCGAACACATGTGGTCGGTGCCATCACGGCATCGAGGACCAGTTCATGAACAGTGTCCACGCGAAGCCGCCGGAGGGTTCTGACAAGAAATTGCCCGTCTGTAACGATTGTCACTCGGCGCACACCATCCGCCGGGCGGACACGGACGGGTTCAAACTTGAAATCATGACGCAATGCGGCCGTTGTCACGAGCAGATCGCCAGGACATATTTTGACACCTACCACGGCAAAGTCTCACAGCTTGGATACACGAAAACCGCAAAATGCTATGACTGTCACGGCGCGCATGATATTCTTCCCGTTGCCGATCCCCGGTCGCGTCTCAGCCATGACAACGTTGTCCAGACCTGCCAGAAGTGCCACCCGGGCGTGAACAGGAGATTTGCAGGCTATCTGACGCACGCGACGCATCACGATCCGCAAAAGTATCCATATCTCTTCTACACGTTCTGGGGAATGACCGGCCTGCTGGTGGTGACCTTTGTAGTCAGCGGGCTCCACACGATTCTCTGGCTCCCGCGCGCAATGAAGATGCGGCGCCAGCGCCAGGCGGCCATGAGGAGTGCGGGCCGCACGGAGATCAACGAAACGGACAACGGAACAAGGTGAACCAGAATCCCGACATCACCCCCGGCGGCGAAAAGCAATTCCTCCGTTTTTCGCGACTGAATCGAATCTTGCACATCATCATGATCGTGAGCTTCATGAGCCTTGCACTCACGGGAATGACACTGAAGTTTTCCTATACAGGCTGGGCGTTTGTATTATCAAGGGTGCTGGGAGGATTCGAAACCGCCGGGTACATTCATCGCATTGCAGCAGTCTTCATGATTGGATTGTTTGTCGCCCATAGCGTGGATCTGATCAGACAGGTCCGGAAAGAATTCGGGTCGATCAAAGCAATGCTGCTCGGACCCGCAACCATGCTTCCGACAAAGAAAGACCTGGTCGACCTCGTCGGATCGGTGAAGTGGTTTCTCGGTGTTGGTCCGCGGCCGGCGTACGGACGCTGGACCTACTGGGAGAAATTTGACTACTTTGCCGTGTTCTGGGGGATCTTTGTCATCGGTTCGACCGGCATGATGCTCTGGTTCCCGGAATATTTCACCATTCTTGTCCCCGGGTGGGTTATTAATGTCGCAACGATCATACACAGCGACGAAGCTCTTCTTGCCGTCGGATTTATTTTTACCATCCACTTCTTCAACACGCACCTGCGTCCGGAGAAATTCCCGATGGACATGGTCATTTTCACAGGTCGCATGGGAGTGGAAGAATTGAAAGAGGACAAACCGGTCGAGTATGAGGCGCTGGTCGCCAGCGGGAAACTGCAGAACTACCTGGTGGACCCGTATCCCCCCATCGTGATCCGTGCGGTACGGTTATTCGCCTATTCTGCCCTCCTTCTCGGATTCGTGATTGTGCTCTGGATCATTTATGCTATGCTGTTCGCGTACAGGTAGCCGCAAACGGCTCTGACATTACACACGGTGGCGAGTTTCCCCTTCCACTGACCGCCGGGTTGGGCGCCCACTGTCCGGCAGGACGGAAATTGAAGGTCTGTCCCATTGTTCGAGAGGATGTCTGATGAAATCATTCCTCAAAAGCCTTCCCGATCAGCTTGTGCGGCTCGTCGTGGCCTTTGCGATTATCATAGGCGGGGCGCTCACCATCCGGGCATTTCTGCCCGCCTCGCTCAAGGATTCAGAGAGCCATATACGGACCACGGTGGAAAGGGAAACCGCACGGCCTGTGCGCTACGCCGGTTCAGCGGCGTGCGCCGGATGCCACGATCAGGTTGGCNNAACCCCCTCAAACCCTGCATCGGTTGCCACGACCCCCATGATCCGAAGCCCCCGAGCGTCCCGCACGAATGTGGCGCATGCCATGCGGAAATCGCCAGGACCAAGTCGGTATCCCCTCACGTGTTGCTGGACTGCACGACATGCCACTCGGTCCCGGGCGGGCACAAAGTCACACCCCGAGCGGTGATGGCATCCATTCCATCGACACGCGAATTCTGTGCCCGCTGCCATGGACAACAAGCCACGATGAAGGAGACTCCAAAGGTCGATCTGAACACCCATGGAGAGAAGTATCTCTGCTGGGACTGTCACTATCCCCATATGCCGGAGGTACAATAAGTATGGAGCGCAGAACATTCTTCAGCAAAGTTTTTGCGATCGCCGTTCCCGGCGGACTGCTCGGTCTTGTACTGAAGCGGGGAATATCCAAGGCGGAAGAACGCACCGGGTCGGGACGGTATTACGGGATGGGAATCCAGACGGAAAAATGTATCGGCTGCGGAAGATGCGTTGAAGCGTGCAAAGATGAGAACAGGGTTCCGCAAGTTCCCTTCTTCACGCGGACCTGGGTGGAACGGTACACGATTCGGAAGGACGGTGATGTTCGGATCGAAAACATCGACCGGGCTTCCGAGGGACGGGCCGAGGTCGACGCGGGGAGGGATGTGATGAGAAGCTTCTTCGTTCCGAAGCTCTGCAACCAGTGTGATAACCCCCCGTGCGTTCAGGTCTGCCCGGTCGGCGCCACGTTCAAGACCGACGACGGCGTGATCCTCGTCGATGAAAAACGGTGCATTGGTTGCCGCTATTGTATCCAGGCGTGTCCGTACGGNNGCGGCGCGAGTCCGCTGACCCGATTCAGGCGGATGAACAAAATCCATGTTCTGAAGGCGCACCTTAACACAGAACCGAAAGTCATCTACTCAGACCTTGACGGAGAAGTCCGATGACTGACCCGCTTGTTGCCCGGCTTTTTGAGCTGATGCACCAGGTCGAAGGGTACATCTATCCCAACGAAATCGAGGTACACTGGTCAATCCTGGTGGTTGTCTACCCATACCTCACGGGACTTGTCGCGGGAGCGTTTATCCTAGCGTCTCTGGTGAAAGTGTTCAATGTCACGGAGGTACAGTCGGTCTACCGGCTCTCGCTGCTGACGGCACTTGCGTTCCTGCTCGTCGCACCGCTGCCGCTGCTGCTGCACCTCGGCCACCCGGAACGGTCGTTTGAGATCTTTCTGAACCCGAATTTCACTTCCGCGATGGCCATGTTCGGGTTTGTCTACGCCTGGTATCTTATGGTGGTCCTGATTCTGGAACTCTGGTTCACCTACCGGAAGGACATGATCCTCTGGGTGCGTGAAGAAAAGCCCCCGATGAAGTGGATCCATCAGATCATCTCTCTCTTTTCCCGTGATCTGAGCGACCGAGCCCTTGCCTTCGATCGGAAAGCGGTCAAGGGAATCACGATCATCGGAATTCCCTCCGCGTTTCTCCTCCATGGATATGTCGGCTTCATCTTTGGATCGGTGAAGGCGAACCCCTGGTGGAGCAGTGTTCTCATGCCGATCGTGTTCCTGTTTTCTGCCATCGTGTCGGGAATCGCGCTTGTGATATTCCTGTACATGGTGATTACTCCGATGCGGGGAGAGCGGATCGACATGAAGACGCTTGACAAGATGTCGTCCTACCTGTTCTACGCGGTCATCGTGGATTTCTCGCTCGAATTGCTGGATTTCATTCACCGTCTTTATCAGAGTGAAGAATCCATCAAGATCCTTTCCACGATGGTCATGAACAAACTCTTCATCAGCCTTGTCGTGATTCAAGTTCTGCTCGGGATGCTCGTTCCGCTGACATTGATGATCGCCGTGCGCCTGCTGAAAGTTCAGGAGGAGCTTCGAAAACTGCTCTACTTCGTCGCGGTGATTCTCATCCAGCTGGGCATCTTCGCGACCAGGTGGAATGTCGTTATCGGCGGGCAGATGTTCTCGAAGAGTTTCAAGGGCCTTACGGCATACAAGATGGAGATTACAGGGATCGAGGGATTGCTTGTAAGCCTTGTGCTTCTTATCTTGCCGTTTGTGATCCTGGCAATCCTGTTGAAAATCTTCCCTGCATGGAGTCCGCGGGGGAAAGAAGTTGTCGGTGAGGCTGTGCACTGATCGGAGTCGGCGCTAATCGTACAATACTCCCAATGAACAATACCCCTCAGACCAAGCGTGATTTCCTCAAGTACGTTCTCGGTGCGGGTGTCCTCGCCTGGCTCGCCTCGGTGGTGTATCCTGTGTTGGCCTATCTCAAGCCGCCGAAGCAGGGAGAGGTTGAGGTGACCACGGTGAAAGTTGGGCCCCTCAGCGCGATTCCGAAGGAGAGCGGGGAAATCGTCCGTTTCGGTACGAAGCCCGTTATTCTGATCCGCACGGCCGAAGGTGATGTGCGAGCCTTTGCGGCAACATGCACCCATCTGGATTGTACCGTGCAGTTCCGGAAAGATCTCGGAGTGATCTGGTGCGCATGCCATAACGGGAAGTATGATCTTAGTGGGCGCAATATTGCCGGGCCACCGCCCCGCCCGCTTGATCCATACCGTGTTGTCATTCAGGACGGGGATGTTCTCCTGTCAAAGAAATCGTGAGTACGCTCGGGAAAAAATTGTATCGATGGGTCGATGATCGCGTCCATCTCGGCGATCTGATCGAGTTCATGGGGAAGAAGTACGTTCCCGTGCACCGCGGCTCGATCTGGTATTACTTTGGCGGAGTCACGCTCTTCCTTTTTCTCATCCAGGTAATCACGGGCATTCTATTGCTCCTCTATTATAAGGGAAGCGAAGACCTCGCCTTCGAGAGCATTCAGTTTCTGATGTCCAAAGTGTCCTTCGGCTGGCTCATCCGCTCGGTGCACAGCTGGTCGGCCAACCTCTTCATCCTCGCGGCGTTCATCCATATGTTCAGTGTGTTCTTCGAAAAGTCCTATCGCCCCCCGCGGGAAATGACCTGGCTGAGCGGGATGTTCATGCTCTTTCTCGGTTTTGGGTTCGGATTCAGCGGCTACCTTTTGCCGTGGAACGAACTTGCGTTCTTCGCCACAAAGGTCGGGACGGATATCGCGGGCGTTATCCCCCTGGTTGGGAAGCCAATGATGATCTTCCTTCGTGGTGGAGAGGATGTGACGGGGGCGACACTCTCACGGTTCTTCGGGTTCCACGTCGCGGTTCTTCCGGGACTCTTCACCGTTCTTCTCGGCATCCACCTCCTCCTTGTCCAGCGGCAGGGCATGAGCGAGCCGCTCGGCGCGGAAGACTCGCCGGCCGCCGACAAGAAAACCATGCCGTTCTTCCCGAATTTTCTCCTTCGAGATCTTCTGTTCTGGCTGATCGTGCTGAATGTCCTGGCAATCTTGGCGGTCTTCTTTCCCTGGGAGCTCGGGCAGAAAGCCGATGCCTTCGCACCGGCCCCAGCCGGCATCCGGCCAGAGTGGTATTTCCTCTTCATGTTTCAAACGCTGAAATACTTGCCCGCCCAACTGTGGATTGTTGACGGGGAAGTGCTGGGGATTCTGCTTTTTGCTCTCGCGGGGATCCTCTGGACCCTGGTCCCGTTCTGGGACCGCAAAAGCGCAAAGGGACAGCAGAGCAGAATCATTACCTATGTGGGAATCGGGGCGATCGTCTATATCCTTGTCTTCACTATCCTGGGGTGGCTGTTTTGAAGGTCTCCATGCTGGCACGGCTCCTGACGTTCCTGGCTGTCACGCTGGTCACTGTTCCGGCGGCCCGGGCGGCAGATGAGTGCCTTGTCTGTCATTCCGCCCTCGGTGACACGCCGTCGACGATGTATCCCGGCGATATCCATTACCGAAAAGGGATCTCCTGTTCCGGCTGCCATGGCGGAAATCCGGAATCCTCGGACCCGGAGAGAGCGATGGATACGACCGCGGGATTCATCGGAGTCCCGCGTGGCAATGCGATCTCTACGGCCTGCGCGCGATGCCACTCGAACGCTGCGCAGATGAAGCGATGGAACTCGTCTGTCCCGACAGGCCAGCTGGAACAGCTTCAGGCCAGTGTACACGGGAAACTCTCGATTGAGGGACGGGACCGGATTGCACAATGCACGAGCTGCCACGGCGTTCATCAGATCACAGCGGTGGGCAGCCCGAAATCTCCGGTGTATCCCTCCAACGTAGTGACAACCTGTGCGCGGTGCCATAATAACGCAGTCTATATCCGCTCCTATAATCCATCGCTTCCCGTCGACCAGCTCGAAAAATACAGGACCAGCGTCCATGGAATCCGGAATGCAAAGGGTGACCCGAAGACGGCGGAATGCGCCAGCTGTCACGGCAGCCACGGGATTCTTTCGGCCAAGGACGTAAAGTCGAGCGTCTACCCGACCAACATTCCGTCAACCTGTGAGCGCTGCCACGCAGACCCCGGGTATATGAAAGAATATGGCATTGCGACGGACCAGTACGCCAAGTATGCGAAAAGCGTGCACGGGGTTGCGCTGCTCCAGAAAAATGATCTGGGAGCGCCGGCGTGCAACAGCTGTCACGGGAACCATGGCGCGGCACCTCCGGGGGTGGAATCTGTTTCAAAGGTCTGCGGCACCTGCCATGCATTGAACGCAGATCTCTTCTCCGCAAGTCCGCATAAGAAAGCGTTCGACGAGAGACATCTGCCCGAATGCGAAACCTGCCATGGAAACCATGCGATTATTGTGGCGACGGACAAACTCCTCGGCGTATCTCCTGAAGCGGTCTGCAGCAGGTGCCATTCCACCGCGGACTTCCCCCGCGGATACCGGGTGGCAGCGACCATGAGAGCGTTGATCGATAGCCTCGAGACGAGCGAGGCAATCGCCGATTCGCTGGTTGAGAACGCCGAGCAGAAAGGCATGGAAATCGGCGAAGCGAAGTATAAGCTTCGCGAGATCCGCCAGGCCAGGCTCGAATCACGCACGATGGTTCACTCCTTCAACGAGGAGAAATTCGACGCGGTTGTCACCAAAGGGCTCACGGTTGCCGCCTGGGTGGGTGGGGAGGCGCGGAACGCACTTGCAGAATATGTTTTCCGTCGGATTGGACTCGGAGTGTCTACGCTGATCATAACCGTTCTCGCGGTTGCACTATGGCTGTTTATCCGGCGATTGGAGAGAAAACAGGTCCGGGAAGAGACAGTCACGAACAATTCATCCATCAGTTAAACTACATTGGGGACGCATATGACGCACACACGACTTCTGACCGGTCTCCTCATTTGTACGTTCGCGTTTGCCATAACCGGCCTCGCCCAAAACAAGTATACGGGGGCGAAGTTCTGCGGCGCATGCCACAAACAGGAAAAGAACGGCGCGGTGTACACCGTGTGGGAGAAGAGCGCTCACGCCAAGGCGTTCGAAACGCTCAAAAGCAAGGAAGCGGAGGAATTTGCCAAGAAGAAGGGCCTCACCAAGCCCGCATCCGAGAGCCCTGAGTGCCTGAAATGCCACGTGACGGGCGGCGGCGCGGCGACAAACGTTGAGGCTACCTTCAAGAAGGAAGAAGGAGTCACCTGCGAGGCCTGCCACGGCGCGGCCTCTGGCTACAAGATGATCCACTCGAAACCTGATAGCAAAGAAAAGGCAAAAGCAGCCGGTCTCATGGTTCCTTCCAAGACCGACGCAAAGCCATGCGAGAAGTGCCATAACGCTGAGAGCCCGACGTTCAAAGGATTCAAAATCGATGAGATGTGGGCGAAGATTGCCCATGGCCTCCCGGTGAAGAAGTAACAAACCGATTCCCGAGTCATCGCGTCCGGGCACCCTTCGCGGGTTGCCCGGACGCACTTCCTCATTACTAGCTCTCTATGCCCAAAAAACACCTTCCGGAAATCCTGTACAATCCGATCAGCATGGTTGGCGCGGGGATTGCCACTGCCTCGTTTCTGACGGTCATCTTCCTCACCGCGGTCGATAATCTGACGCAGCACCCGGCCCCCTACCTGGGAGTGATAGCGTACATCGTCCTTCCGGTTCCATTGATTCTCGGCCTCCTCATGATTTCCGTCGGTGCTCTCCGCGAGCGCCGCAGGAGAAAGAAAGGTCTCTCGGCCGCCCACCTGGCCCTCCAGATTGATCTCGCTGATCCGAAACAACGGAAGGCGGCCACGATATTTTTCTCCGTGACTGCGGTGTTCCTTCTGTTTACCGCATACGGGAGTTACCGTGCGTTCGAATGGACCGAGTCGGTCGCCTTCTGCGGGGCGACCTGCCATGTCGTTATGAATCCGGAGCATATGGCCTACGAGAATTCTCCGCATGCACGGGTCAAATGCGTTGAATGTCACGTTGGCTCGGGGGCAGGCTGGTATGTCCGGTCGAAACTCTCAGGCGCCTATCAGGTCTACGCGACAGCAGCCAATGTCTATCCCCGCCCGATTCCGACTCCCATCCGGAATCTGCGGCCAGCCCAGGAGACCTGCGAACAATGCCACTGGCCTTCGCACTTTGCCGGACAAAAGGCGTACGTGAACGCGTATTTCCGTTCTGACGAGACAAACACGCGGTGGACGATTGCGCTCCTGATGAAGATTGGAGGCGGGAGCACGGACCGGAGCGGTCCGACAAGCGGTATTCACTGGCATATGAACATTGCCAACCAGATTCAGTATGCGGCAACGGACAGCATGCGGCAGGTCATTCCCTGGGTGCGCGTGATGAACCGGTCCACAGGTGAGGCTACGGAGTTTCGATCCACCGAGAATGCGGTGACGGATGAGGAGCTTGCAAAGCTCGAAATTCGAACGATGGACTGCATTGATTGCCACAACCGTCCCTCCCATATCTACCGTCCACCCGTCCGACTCGTTGACAGGAGCCTGGCGGCGGGACGGATCAGTAGTGAGCTTCCGATGATCCGGACGGCGGCGATTGAGGCGATGGTTGCACCCTTCACCACCGGACAGGCGGCCCAGGACAGTATTCCAATCCTGATGCGTGCGTTCTACGCGGAGCGGTACCCGGAGATCCTGGATACGAAGAAGCATCTCCTGGATTCCGCCATCGCTGAGATTCGGGCCGAGTACGGGCGAAATATTTTCCCGGAAATGCATGTGAGCTGGAAAGCCTATCCGAATAATATCGGGCATATGACCGATCTGGGGTGCTTCCGATGTCACGATGAGAAGCACGCCAGTGCGTCCGGGAAAACCATCTCGAAGGATTGTAACAGCTGTCATACGATTCTCTATCAGGGAACGGACCCCGTCCCGACAACGCTCGGTGCTGAGGGTCTGCCTTTCCGGCACCCTGAAGAAATCGGTGAGATGTGGAAGGAGATGAACTGCCGGGAGTGTCACACCGGACAATGAAATGTCAATATCCCCGCATCGTGTGCATGCCGGGGAAGCGACAGCCCCCGCCGGAGCGGGGGCGGCACCGTGAGAGCGGGCGGAGAGGAGAGGTCAGGGTGCAACGTCGGAATTCAGTGCATGCACGCACTCAACAACTATGACGTCCCATATGAACTTCGTCACGAGTCGTCGAGACACCAGCCGACCACGCCTCGGCACAGCGGCGCTCATTCTGGCGGGATGCCTCCTGCTCTCCCTGCCCGGAGCCTCCGATGCGTCCGCCCAGCTCGTCACCGGCCGCTTCACGACTTCCCTCTATACCTGGGAGAAGTTCGATACGGTTGATGTATCAACAACCTACCTGCGCGGCTTTCAGAACGTGCAGCTCATCGTTGCACAGGGAGACATCTCGCTGAACACCTACATCCAGGGAGCGATGCTCTCCAACGGTGATGCGGGACTCGTCCGGGCGTACACCCTCTATTTCCGCTGGGCCAACATCGGGAAGATGGTTGATCTCAATATCGGCCGGCACGGGATCTTTGCCGGTGTCGGATACGGGACGATTGACGGGGCGAGCGTGAAAGCCCGGCTCTTCGAGAACAAGCTCAGCCTCTTCGCCTACGGAGGAGGGAGCCCATCCGGCGACTATGCAGGCGTGCGAGGCGATGTCGCCGACAACCTGAATTACGGCGGTCAGATCCTTACCACCGCAATTCCGAATCTGCGGCTCGGCGTGAGTTACATGAACCGGAGGGAAAAGAGAGACTCCTACTGGACCCTGCGGGCGCGGGACAACTCCTATACACCCGGGCCGTATGAGATCACCTTTGAACCGGAGGCTGAAGAGCTGGTCGGAGGAGACGCGGCGTTTACCTACCGGGATCTTATTGAGGTGTATGGTCGGTACGACTACAATCTTGCCGGAGATCAGACATCGCGTGCGCAGCTCAGTTTCCGGGTGAATGTGACGCCGCGGCTGGCGCTGACCCTTGATGACATCTACCGCCTGCCGCGCATCAGCTACAATTCAATCTTCACCGCGTTTACCCAGAGCGCCACGGACGAGCTGGAGGCAGGCGTAGAGTATGCCTTCCTGCCAAGACTGCGCGCCTTTGGACGAATCGCGAACATCCAGTACGCCGATGTGCGAAGCAACCGGTGGACCGTCGGTGTCAATACGGGGTACGGTGTATTGAGTTACTCGGGAAGCAGCGGCTATATCGGACAGCTGCAATCGGTGTCCGTGTACGGAAACCTTCCGCTGGCGGAGAACACGATCATTCCCTCCGCGGGCCTGATGCTCTCGTCGTACCGGCTCAGCGAACAGGACGATCGGTATACTGCGCTCTCCCTGGTCTTTGGAGGGACCTGGCGGCCGCTTCGCGCGTTCTCCATGGACCTGCAGGGACAGTGGCTGACCAACAAGATCTATGCGCGCGATCTGCGCGGTATGCTCAAATTGAATTACTGGTTCGCGGAGAGGCTCTCTCTCTTCGGGCAGGAGGCGAACTGATGAAGCGGACACTCGTTGTGATCGGACTCCTGATACTGGCGGCTGCCATCGTCACCGCTGTCGCGAGGAAGGTCTCTGTGCCCGGTGGATGGGAACAAAGCGGAACTGCCGACGTGCTCAAATTTTCCCACAAGTTCCATGTGGGCGATGCCGGCATAGACTGCGAAGACTGCCACAAAGCATCGACGAGCGTCAGTTCGGCCGACAACCTGCACCCCTCGCACGACAATTGCCAGACCTGCCATGAGGAGCAACTGAACAACACCTGCGGGTTCTGTCACAAAAACCCGGACGATATTCAGCCGATTCCCCTTGCCCCGCGGACTATCGTGTTCTCCCATAAGGCACACCTTACGGGAAAGGGGACGGAGTGTTCGACCTGCCATCAGGGAATTGCAGACGTTGACTACGCGACGCCGAAGAACATGCCGTCGATGGAGAAATGTGTCACCTGCCACAATGATGCGAACGCAACGTCGACATGCCAGGCATGTCATCTGACGTTCACAAATCTCATACCGCCTGATCACCTGGTCGCAAACTTCCGGAAAGATCACCGCACAAGAACCCGGCTCGGCGGGCTCGATGCCACGTGCGCGACATGTCACACGGAAACGTTCTGTGCGGACTGCCATAGAACAGCAGGGCTGATCGGCGTGGGGACGGCCGACCTGATGGCCGACCCTTCCCCGCGTCTCTCGGCCACGGATTCGCCGAACCAGATGCAGCTGCAAGCCGCGCACTCCCTGAACTATCGGTTCACCCATGCAATCGACGCGCGCGCCCGGTCGGCGGAGTGCTACACATGCCACTCGGCACAATCGTTCTGCGTGGAATGCCATTCGACCGGAGGCAACATTACCCAGCCGGCCTTCAAACCGGCCTCCCACGGTGTTCCCGGTTTCGCCCTGGTGGGACGTGGGTCAGGAGGAGGACTCCACGCGACACAGGCCCGACGAGAACTTGAGAGCTGCGTGAGCTGCCACGATGTCCGCGGGGCGGACCCGACCTGCATGGCCTGTCATGTCGACCCGGATGGCATCAAAGGGACGGATCCCAGAACCCACCCGGCCGGGTTCAGGGGGGAATCGGAAGACGGTTCCTGGCACACGAACGCCGGGGCGACCTGCTACAGTTGCCACACGGATTTCAACGCCAGACCAGATGGGAAGCGGGGCGTCGGTTTCTGTGGCTACTGCCATAACTAGGGAGGGGTGACGTTCATGAAGCTCAACAGTTTGTGTATTGCTGCGATGACGGGATGTGCGCTCCTTGCAGCATCATGCAGTGAGCTGCAGAATGATATCCCCGCCGCGTCCCCCTCAACGGGCGTCCATCCCGAGGGATGGTCGGGCGTGAATCCCTCGGCGCCGACAACCCATGGCAAGTTCCTCAAAGGTAATGACTGGGATGACACCCAGTGCAAACCCTGTCATGGCGGGACGTATACCGGCGGTTCAAGCGGCGTCTCCTGCTTCGGCTGCCACGACGCATACCCCCATTCCGCAAGGTTCTCGGCCAGGGGACATACCGGGTATCTCAAAGCCGCGCTCTATCCTCTTGCCGGTTGCAAGACCTGTCACGGTTCAACCTATCAGGGGGGCAGCGTGGTGGATGCAGGCTGCAGCGCATCGGGATGCCATGTCGATCGCACCGGCGCTGCCAAGAGCCCGGAAGCATGTAACACCTGCCACGGCGATTTCCGCGCACCGGCCAGTGACGCGCTGTCCGCCGCTCCTCCCAGAAGCGTGGACGGCGATACGGTGTCCACTGCCGCAGGTGTCGGTGCACATCGAAGACACCTGGTAACCGCTGCCCAGGGGAAGAAGGTGAAATGCCAGGAGTGCCATGTTGTGCCGACGCAGTGGGACGCTCCCGGACACATCGATGCGGATTTTCGGGCCGAAGTTGCGTTCAACGATACGCTGGCAAGGCTTCCCAGCGGAGACGGGACCCTGGTACCAGCCCCCGCCTACGACAGGGTGTCGTTGACCTGTGCCAATACGTACTGCCATGGAAATTGGAAGCTTCGGAAAGGAAGCTCGTCTTACCAGTTTGTGTACACAGACTCATTGATCGTGGGCGGGAAGTTTTCGCCAAAGTGGACCTCCGGATCGGGCGAAGCGTCGTGCGGAACCTGTCATGCGATTGCGCCGGCAGGTCATACACCGTTCGCAGCAACCGCGTGCGCGGGCTGCCACACCGGCGTGATCGATGGCACTGGCACCATCACGGACCCGGCAGCGCATGTCAACGGGAAGATTAACCTGTTCGGAAGCGAGTCCCCGTTCCGCTGAGGCGATCGTCCAGCCGCTTCTCTCTGGAAAGCCCCGCATGGCGAGATCTGTGCGGGGCTTTTTTGTGCCGTGCACAAATGGACTCATTCACTGCGGGTCTCTCGGCTACGGGGGTGTGAAGAACGAGGAGGTGGTCAACAATCCCATCCCGAAGATCTCTCCCGATCAAGGTCCCTCGCTCTCCTGTGGCCATTTTTCACTCCTGCAAACCCTTTCTCAGGGGTCGGAAGAAGAAAGGGGGGGTGCGCTATTTCAGGGCGAATTTCGCTTCCCTGAGCGACATTTCGTCCCCTGAGGATGGCACGCATGTTGAACCCTGTAGAATGTGTTTGAAAAAGCGGAGATTTCATGACTGTTCTTGGAAATGCCCTGGTACTACTCGCGCTTCTGGCTGCGGTCGGCGCGGCGTTGAGCTTCGTGCGTGCAGGATCGCGGGGTGGGAGTGCCCCCACACTGCCCTGGTTTCTGGCCCGCGCCCATCTGTTCTTCGTTGTCCTTGCGTCCTCACTTCTTCTTGCTCTAATTCTCCTCCACGATTTTTCCATTGGCTACGTGTTCGGGTACAGTGACCGGTCACTGCCACTTGCCTATCTGGTATCAACGTTTTACGCCGGCCAGGAAGGCAGCTTCCTCTTCTGGGCACTCTGTGGGGCTGTCATCGCTCTGATACTCGGGCGGTATTCCAGCAGACGACAGATCGGTCCGCATGTGATGGCGGTGTTCATGGGGATTCAGGCAGTTCTCCTTCTCCTCATCCTCGTCAAATCCCCGTTCAACTCTGTCTGGAGCGTGTATCCTCAGCTGGAGGCGGGGCGGGTACCCGCTGACGGTCGCGGCCTGAATCCGCTCCTGCAGAATTTCTGGATGGTGATTCATCCTCCCGTCCTGTTCGTCGGCTTTGCGGCGATGGCGGCTCCTTTCGCAGTTGCAATCGGCGGACTCTGGAAGAGAGAGTACGACATCCTCACATCGCACGCTCTGCCCTGGGTCCTGTTCGCCGTGACGGCGCTCGGACTCGGCATCATGCTTGGAGCATACTGGGCATACGGAGTGCTTGGGTGGGGGGGGTACTGGGGGTGGGATCCGGTCGAGAATTCCTCTCTTGTCCCGTGGCTGACGGGAATGGCACTGCTCCATACGCTCCTGGCGCAACTACGGACCGGAAAGTTCGTTCGCACGAATTTTGCCCTCGCCCTCATCTCGTTCGTTCTGGTCATCTACAGCACGTTCCTGACACGGAGCGGCGTCCTCGGGGACGCCTCGGTTCATTCATTCACCGACCCGGGATCCGTCGTGTACTGGGTACTGTTGTTCTTCCTCTTCGGAGTGACGGCGCTCGGAACGGGCTTCTTTCTCAAGCACTGGTCCGCGATGCGCGCCACGGGAGAAGGATCCGGGGTCCTTACCCGAGAATTCGCGCTTGGGGGTGGAACGCTTCTGCTCGTGCTCAGCGCGGCTGTCGTGCTCTTTGGGACCAGTCTGCCAATTTTTTCTTCCCTCCGCGCCGAAACCAGCTTCTATGATACCACGCACATTCCGGTCGCAATCGCGCTCGGGCTGTTGATCGGGTTGAGTCTCTATACGCAGTGGGAAGTCCAGGATCCACGTGAGACCGCCCGACGTTCCTGGAAAATGGCGATCCTCGCTCTTCTCGTGTGTGCGGTGCTCTTTTTCTTTGGAGTGAGAGAGCCGGTAGTGCTGCTCTTTGTTCTGGCCTCCGTGTTTGCGATTGCGGCGAATCTGGACATCGCCGTTCGGGTTGCGAAAGGTGACTGGAGATTTCTGGGCGGGAAGATCGCCCATATCGGGATCGGGGTCTTTCTGCTCGGTGTCATCAGCACCGGGAAGTTCACCGAAACGCGGCAACTCGCACTCTCACGAGGTACTCCCGAAGTTGCGCTGGGATACTCGCTGACCTATGTCGGCTCGAGGCAGCTGCCTGACGGAAAATACGCCTTTGACGTTCGTTTCGAAGACAAGGAGAGATCCTTCGTGCTCTCACCTGTGATGTTCGAGGCCGGAGCGCAGGGGATCATGAAGAATCCCGACATTGAGACGTTTGCCACAAAAGATATCTATCTCTCGCCGCTCGGCCTTGAACAGGATCGCGGGAGCTCCGGCGAAGCCACGATGCTGACGCTTCAGAAGGGTGAGAGTAGAGACCTCCTTCAGGCCCGCGTAACCTTCGACGGGTTCGATATGGGAGGGCATGCTTCACAGTTTGCCGGCGAGGGAATGGCAGTGGGAGCAGCACTGACAATCCGGGCGGGAAAGGCGGAGGAGAAAATCACGCCGGTGACCTTCTACCGCACCGGCGGCGATCCCGATCCGCGGGCGGTACCCTCGAAGGTCCTGGGCGGGACAGTCGAGCTTGTGACCGTCTCTGTCGGCACTGATGAGTCGCCATCCCGGATAACCCTCAGATTCCGAGAGGGTGGGGGGACCACCCCTCCGGCTGATCTGCTGATTGTCGATGCCAGTGTGAAGCCGTACATGAATCTCGTCTGGGCCGGTACGGTGCTGATGATCGCCGGATTTGTCCTTTCAATATTCAAACGATCAAAGGAGTCCTGATGGAACCTGCGGTACTGAAACGGTTGCCCAACAACGTCCCCGGCAGATTCTTCACCACCGAAGACTGCGACGGATGCGCGTACTGTGCCTCGGTAGCGCCCGAGAATTTTGACTACGAAAAGGCAAGCAATACCTATTATGTCAGCAAACAGCCCGGGACACCCGTCGAGGAGGAGTTCGTCCGGGAAGCGCTTGAGGATTGTCCGGTGGATGCGATCCGCACGCTCGATTCCCCCGCGACGGTTGCGATGAAGTGACAATGCTGGCGGAAATGCTCCATACACAGTATGATCCCCGCGTGTCGCCGTATGAACTCGACGTGCAGGGGTTTCCGTCCGAGGGGACTGTTCGGGAGCAGGCCCTGTTCCTGCTCCAGTTTGCCGCTTTGGCGCCGTCCACGCACAACACGCAGCCCTGGCAATTCAGGCTCTCCGAACACGGGATCGAGGTGTACGCAGATTACAGCCGACGCCTTCCCGTCGCGGATCCGGGAAACCGCGAGCTGCTCATGAGTGTCGGGGCGGCAATTATGAACCTGCGCGTGGCGGCAGCCCATTACAACCTGCCCTGCCGGGTTCACTACGATCACAGTGGCGGAAGCGACAGGCCACTTGCAGCGATTGCCTTCCTTGGTGCCTCCGGAGCCTCCGAATCTGAGGCGGAACTTGCTCGGCTCTTTGCCGCTATCCCTAGGAGACGAACAACCCGCGCTCCGTTCCTCATTTCTCGTATCCCCGGCGCGGTCGGTCGACGACTCGAGGCGACAGCAGAAGGGCACAGGGCGACCCTGCATCTTTCGGTCGACGGTGCCCTGAATGAAAAGGTCGCCGATCTCGTGGCTGCCGCGGACCGGGTTCTGCAGTCCGACGCGGAATATCGTCGGGATGTCTCCCGGTGGATCCGGCCGGACTGGACAGAAAGCCCGGACGGGATCACGGGGGAGGCACTCGGAGCTGCAGGGCTCGCGTCTGTGCTCGCTCCGTGGGCCACGAGGGTGCTCGATCTTGGAAGAAAACGTGCCGCTGAAGACAGGAATCTCTGTCTCGCCGCCCCCGGTCTCGTTGCGATTGCGGCTGAGGATTCTCCTCCGTACCTGCTCGATTGCGGCGAACTTCTCGAGCGGGCTCTCCTGACCCTGACGCTGGAAGGGGTGCATACGAGTTACTTCAATATGCCCGTCCAGGTCTCGGAATTGCGGATGAAGCTTCGATCGCTGCTGGGTCTCTCAGCATTGCCGCAGCTGCTTCTCCGAATCGGATACTCGTTCGCCGAAGGGCCGCGGACCCCCCGCAGAGCTGTTGAAGATCTCATGAAATATGATCCGTCGGCCTGATAGACCGACAAGGAGGTTCATGTGGAACAGAATCAGGATGTGAATCAGAATCTGCAGCCTGACGAACATTCAACCGAAGCGCATCTGATCTACGGACAGATGCAGGATCCGCACTGGGACTACAGCCATCATGTGATTCCTCCCATGACGGCATCGGCTACTTTTCGGCTGGACAGCGCACAGCGAGGGGCGCAGGGATTCACAGAGTTCGCGCACCATACGGAAGGGATGTCCATAAAAACCAGGGCGCCGATCTATATTTATGATCGCCTCGGTGAGCCGAATAAGGACATGCTTGAAGAGACCCTCGCCTACGCTGATCAGGGCGACATTGCGGTGACGTTTGCCAGCGGGATGGCGGCAATCTCAGGAGTCCTTGGCATTCTGACTGGATCGGGAAGCGAGATCGTTGCGCACAAAACGCTGTACGGATGCACCTATTCCCTTCTCACCAACTGGTACCCGCGGCAGAGGATCACAACGACGTTTGTCGATTTTACCGACCTTGCGGCGGTCGAACGGGCCATCACCAAAGATACCAGGGTCCTCTATATGGAATCGCCCGTCAATCCGACCATGCGCCTCGTCGATCTGGCTGCGGTTGCCGCCATCGCACGTCGTGTCAACGCCACCAGGAGCAACGACGAGCGGCTGTTTACCGTCGTTGACAGCACCTTTGCGACGCCGTTTTGCCAGAGGCCGATTGCCCTCGGGATTGACTTCACCATCCATTCCCTCACAAAAGGGATAGGAGGGTTTGGCACAGATGTGGGAGGTGTGGTCGTGGGACCGAAATGGAGCTATGACATGCTGATGCTCTATCGGAAGGATTTCGGCGGGATTCTCTCCGCGAAATCAGCATGGCCGGTGCTCGTTCAGGGTCTACCGACGCTTGCGGTACGGATGCGCCAGATGCAGGGGACAGCACTGAAGGTCGCCGAGTTTCTTTCCTCACGCCCGGAGGTTTCCGGCGTGTTCTATCCCGGACTGCCATCCTTTCCACAAGCCGAGCTTGCCAGACGGCAGATGCGGGACTATGACGGACAGTTCGCACCGGGCGGAATGATTTATTTCGTGTTTCAGGGCGAGTCCCCTCGCGATTCCCTGAACCGGGCCGAACGATTCATCAACCATGTCGCCAGCCACGCCTACTGTATCACGCTTGCTGTGAGTCTCGGAAATATCCGGACCCTTATCGAACATCCCGGGTCAATGACACACTCAGCCATTCCTGCGGAAGACCAGATCGCGAAAGGTCTCGATCCCGGCGGCGTGCGTCTTTCGATCGGTCTGGAAAAACCGGAGGACATTACCGGAGACCTTCGGGCGTCGCTGGAATATGTCAGGTGAGATCGGACCGGCTGGCAGTGTAACAAAAGGAAGAGACCGATGGCCAAAGGGACAGTGGTATTTGATATCGAAAACTGCAAGGGGTGTGAACTCTGCATCGAGGCGTGTCCGCAGGACAGCCTGGAACTCTCTCCCAGAATCAACGCGCAGGGATACCATTACGTTGTGCTGGTCAAGGATAATTGTACCGGCTGCACAAATTGCGCGCTTGTCTGCCCTGATGCCGTGATTACCGTCTACCGCGAGAAGAAGAAAACGCGGGTGCCAGTCGCACGTATCTCAGGCGTGACGCAGAACATCACCGTTACAATAGACGAGGAAGGGAAACCCTCGTGAACGACTTCAGGCTAATGAAAGGGAATGAAGCCCTGGCGGAGGCTGCTATCAGCGCGGGCTGCAGGGCATACTTCGGATATCCCATCACTCCCCAGTCGGAGATTCTCGAATACCTGACAGACGAAGGACGACGGCGTGGGATGATCGTGCTCCAGGCGGAAAGCGAAGTCGCCGCTATCAACATGATCTACGGCGCGGCGGGTGCGGGAGCGCGAGTGATGACGTCTTCATCCAGTCCGGGGATCAGCCTAATGCAGGAAGGGCTCTCGTACATCGCGTCGGCGGAACTTCCCTGCCTCGTCGTCAATGTGAACAGGGGTGGGCCGGGCCTCGGGACTATCCAGCCCGCCCAGGGAGATTACTTCCAGGCTACGAAGGGCGGCGGGCACGGTGACTACCACTTGATTGTGCTTGCCCCCTCGAGTGTACAGGAAATGGCTGAATTCGTCTATGACGGTTTTGATCTGGCCGACCGGTACCGCAACCCGGTGATGATTCTCGCTGACGGAGCGCTCGGTCAGATGATGGAGAAGGTGGAATTTCCCGAATACCGGGTGGAGGATCATGTTCCGCCGAAACCCTGGGCGACCGTCGGAAAACCCCCCGAGCGGCCGGCGAATATCATCACCTCGCTGCATATTCAACCCGAGAAGATGGAGCAGATCAATCTGAGGCTGCAGGAGAAATACAGGGTGATCGAATCCCGAGAGGTCCGCTACGAGGCCATTCACACGGATGACGCGGAATATCTTATCGTTGCGTACGGGCTTGTCGCGCGCATTGCGCACAAAGCGGTCGAGGTCGCACGCGCGGAAGGAATCCGGGTTGGCCTCATTCGCCCTATCACCCTCTATCCTTTTCCCTCCGGACCGATCCGGAGCATCGCGAAGAAGGTTGCCGGAGTGCTGACAGTGGAAATGAACGCGGGTCAAATGGTGGAAGATGTTCGGCTGGCCGTGAACGGAAAAGCCCCCGTGTCATTCTATGGAAGGATGGGGGGTGTCATACCGGCGCCTGAAGAGATCGTGCGTGAATTGAAGACCCTCGCGGCTGCCCACCCCCATGCACAACCAGCGGAGACGTACTGATATGGGACAAGACGTGGTCGATGCCGCCCTTGAGCAGATGGAGTGCGTGTATGCCAGACCGGACACGCTGACCGATACGCGCTTTCACTACTGCCCGGGATGCGGGCACAGTGTCGTCCACCGCGTGATCATGGAGGTTGTTCAGGAAGCGGGAATCCGCGAGCAAACGATCGGGGTCGCGCCGGTGGGATGTTCAGTGTTTGCCTACAATTACATGGATGTCGATATGCAGGAGGCTGCCCACGGACGGGCGTCGGCCGTTGCGACGGGCATCAAACGGGTTCTCCCCGACAGGTTTGTCTTCTCCTATCAGGGGGACGGCGACCTTGCGGCGATTGGGACGGCGGAGACCATTCACACATGTAACCGGGGCGAAAACATCCTCATGGTGTTTGTCAATAACGCAATATACGGGATGACCGGTGGTCAAATGGCGCCAACGACGCTCCTCGGCATGAAAACGTCTACATCACCTGCAGGTCGCACGGTCGAAACGGCGGGTTTCCCCCTGAAGATCACTGAAATGGTGGCCATGCTGCCGGGGACTTACTATGTGACTCGTCAGTCCGTGCATACACCAAATGCCGTTCGTCAGTTGAAAAAGGCGATCACGAAATCTTTTCAGTACCAGAAGGAGCGAAAAGGAACCTGCTTCATCGAGGTGGTCTCCAACTGCCCGTCCGGATGGAAGATGACACCTGTCCAGTCCAATGCATGGCTGGTGGAGAACATGTTTCCACTCTACCCTCCCGGGGATATTAAAGCGCCGAAATAGGAAGGATCAAACCATGACGCATGAACTGTTGTTCGCCGGGTTCGGAGGCCAGGGGGTGCTTTCAATGGGCATGACGCTCTCTTATGCAGGGATGATCGAAGGGAAGGAAATCAGCTGGATGCCGTCGTACGGTCCCGAGATGCGCGGGGGAACGGCGAATTGCATTGTGATTATTTCCGACGGAAAAATTAGCTCGCCCATCATCAGCTCATTCGATATCGTGGTGGCGCTGAATCAGCCGTCTGTGGAGAAATTTGAGCGGGCCGTCAAACCGGGCGGGCTGCTGGTATACGATTCCACGAATGTCATCACCCCCCCCACGCGCGCGGATATCCAGATCCTGTCCGTCCCGGCAAGCGAAGAGGCAGTGAAACTCAAGAACACGAAAATCATGAATATGATCCTCCTGGGGGCAATTCTTGACCGCACGCACGTCGTGGCGGGGGAAAGCGTAACCCGGGCGCTCCGGAAAGTGTTGCCGGAGCGGTATCACCATCTCCTCCCGCTGAATGAGCAGGCACTCCGGCGTGGCGGAGAGCTGGCGTCCGTGGCACAGCCGGCCTGAGATGCCGGACTCATCAGGTGAAAGGAAGGAGGCGGCGATGAAACAGGATTGCGTGCATTCGTGCAAGGGGCTGTGTAACGCACTCGAGGTGGCTGAGCAGCGCGAGGCACAGGCGGCCAGAGAGTACCGGGACTACGCGGCCGTGTGTGACTATCCCGATGTTCGTGAACTCCTTGAAACCCTCGCGCGGGAACGGGAGAAGATGCTTGCCCTGTTGCGGGAAAAACGGGAAATACTGACTGTGAAATTCAGCACTCTCGATAAAATCAACGAAAGCTTTTCCTGATATGTCTCATCCGCCTCATGATATGCTCAATTGGAGCGAGATGTCAATCCAGGACATCCTCGAGCTCGCCATCGCTGATGAGGAGGAAGCGCGGGAGTACTACCGAAAGGCCGCGGAACGGACGGGGAATGCCCATACGCGCCGTGTCCTGCTCGGACTTGCAGAGATGGAGCAAGACCACGCGGAAACGCTTCGCAGGGAGCTGGTGGAATTGCAGCTCCAGCGTGATCTGGAGGCCGGGATGGCGGACTGACGAGGGGTGGATGAGGGCCAGCTGGCGTTTCGCACCGATGGAGTGGCATCCCTGTTTCCTATTGCGAAAGGAGAAACCATGAAACCATCACTCGCGCACATCGTGACCATCATCGTCATCACCATCGCCGGAGTCGCAGGAGCAGTTGTGGTTGGCCTGTTATCGTACGGGACCATGGTGTTCAGCCCTACAAGCGCCGGGTTCGCATTTGTGTCGTTCGGCTTCAGCGGGGCGCTGATCTTCGCCTTCTACCATGTCAGAGGGCTCTCCGAGGCGATTACCGCCGCTGTCGTCATCAGCGCCGCACAGTTTACTGTCGGGTCGGCCTACGTGACGATGATGCGATCCATCCTCTTCTCCTTCGGGCTGAATGTGCCGGTGATTGCGCTGGCCTTCCTGTTTGAACGGAAGCTCGCAACGCACCGGCGGATGAAGTTCGCCGTAGTCAGCCTGACCTACGGTGCCATGTTCGTCATGCTGACTCTTCTGTCGGATCTGTTCGCGGGCGGTGGAGGACTTCCCGCAACGCTGTTCCGTGACAATTTTCTGGATGGGTTGCTCCTCGGCCTCGGCCTTGGTCTGGGTGTCCAGGCGGGAGAGGCGTTCACGGCGTCCGTTGAGCACCCTGTGGCGAAGAAGGAAACGGTGTAAGGCATCAATAGGTGATAGCCGGCAGGCAAAGGATCCTCTATCATGGAATGGAAGGCAGGGTCCCCGCCGGAGTGACCATGAACAAACGGAACCTGTATGAGCAAATACAAAATTGCGTGGCTTCCCGGCGACGGGATCGGAAATGATGTCATGGACGCGGCCAGGATAGTCCTGGACCGGATAGCTCTCGATGCTGAGTATCTCCACGGTGACATCGGCTGGGAATACTGGCGCACGGAGGGGGATGCGTTCCCGGAGAGGACAATTGCGCTCCTGAAGAGCGTCAATGCGGCCATGTTCGGAGCGATTACCTCGAAACCGGCAAAAACCGCCGAGGCCGAACTCGTGCCGGAGCTGAGAGGCAAAGGACTCATGTACCGCTCGCCAATTGTGCGAATGAGACAGATGTTCGACCTTTATGTCTGCCTCCGTCCATGCAAGGCGTATCCGGGGAATCCCCTCAACTACCAGGAAAAAGTTGACCTCGTGGTGTTCCGGGAAAACACGGAGGATCTGTATGCCGGGGTCGAATTCTCTCCCGTCCCGCAGGAACTCGCGGACGTGCTCGGCAGACTATCCCGGCCGTTCCACGGATTTAAGAATCTGCCGGGAGATCAGTATGCTGTCTCCTGTAAGATCAACACGAAAAGGGGGTCGGAACGGATTGTCCGCTCGGCATTCGAGTTTGCGAGGACGCAGAATCGGCGAAAGGTCACGATTGTTCACAAAGCGAACGTGGTCCGGGCCACCGACGGCCTCTTCCTCGAGGAGGCGAAGCGAGTGTCGCGGGAGTATCCCGGGATCCACGTCGATGACGCGAACGTAGACGCGATTTGCATGTGGCTCCTGAAGAACCCGAGCAGCTACGACGTGCTGGTCGCCCCTAATCTGTATGGCGACATTATCTCAGACCTTGCCGCACAGATGGTCGGGGGGCTCGGATTCGGCTGCTCCGGGAATATTGGAAAATCCCTCGCGGTTTTTGAGCCTTCTCACGGGTCTGCCCCCAAGTATGCCGGTCAGTCCAGAGTGAACCCGATCGCTACGATACTTGCCGCCAAGATGATGCTCGATTGGCTGGGCGAAACCGAGAAAGGGAACCGGCTTGAGCAGGCAACTGCCGATGTTATCCGGGAAGGCAAGGTGAGGACGTACGACATGGGGGGAAGGAACAGCACGCTCGAGATGGCAGAGGCCATCGCGGCACACCTGTGAGAGTGCTCTATGCATCGTATCGTTGTCCATGAAGTGGGGCTGAGAGATGGACTCCAGATGGAGGAGCGGGTCGTCCCACTGGAGACAAAGCTTGAATGGATCCGTCGAGTGGCCGGTACAGGAGTGGATCTGGTTCAGGTCGGGTCGTTTGTCCACCCAGGCAAAGTCCCGCAAATGGCGGATACCGACCGGCTCTTCACCGAGCTGGATTCGGAAAGGTCCAAGCCGAAAGGCCCGACCTTATCCGCGCTTGTCCTGAACGAAAAGGGGTTGGAACGAGGCCTGGCCTGCGGAGTGGAACTGTTCTGCATGGGCGTCTCTGCAAGCGAAACCCACAGCAAAAAAAATACAGGAATGTCCGTCACCGAAGCGACAGACAGAATCGTCGCCATTGCTGGTGAGGCGGAACGTGCCGGATCAAAAGTACAAGTGTCGGTCCAATCCGCTTTTGGCTGCGGCTATGAGGGAGTTGTTCCGCCGGAACGGGTCCTCGCCATCGTGGAACGATACCTGAATGCCGGACTCCAGAACATCAGTCTGGCCGATACGGCCGGGCACGCCTCGCCCGATCAGGTCGAACGGCTCTACGGGCGAATTCTCAAAATCGATGAAACAGTGGACCTCGCATGCCATTTTCATAACACGTATGGGCTGGCGCTGGCAAACTGCTATGCCGCGCTGCGGGTGGGTGTGCGATCATTCGAATCGTCGATCGGGGGGTTGGGTGGTTGCCCGTTTACAAGAATTGCGGGCGGAAATGTGGCGACAGAGGATCTGGTCCATATGCTGCACAGAATGGGTCTCCGGACGGAGGTAGACCTGCCCGCGCTTCTCCACCTCGCCGAAGATGTGGCAGAGTTCTTCGGCCGGGATCTGCCTGGTACCGTCTACAAGACTGGCGCGATCCCGGAGACTCCGGGCGCCTGAACGTGCAACTCACCGGAATGCGATGTCTTTGGGAAAGGGTATGAACGGAAGAAGAAGACTACTCGAGGGGATCAGGGTCTTGGATCTGACGAATGTGCTCTCGGGTCCGTTTGCCACACTCCATCTCGCCCTCCTGGGAGCAGAGGTCATCAAGATTGAAAACCCTACCGGGGGAGACCTTGCGAGAACTCTTGGGTGTGTTCCTCGCTACAATGCAATGCTCATGGGGACAAGTTTCCTCGCGCAGAACGCAAACAAGAAGTCGCTCACCCTTAATCTGAAGGCGGGTGAGGGAAAAGAAATCCTCAAGAAGCTGGTCAAATCCGCCGACGTTCTGGTGGAGAACTTCCGGCCGGACGTCATGAAAAGACTCGGTCTCGGATATGAGACGCTGCGTCAACTCAATACGCGACTTGTCTATTGCGCGATTTCCGGGTTCGGGCAAACCGGCCCGGACTCCTTGAAGCCCGCCTACGACCAGATCATCCAGGGGCTCAGCGGTGAAATGGCGGTCAACGGCGATGAGCGTTGCTCTCCTCTCCGTGCGGGCTTTCCCGTCTGCGATACGGTGGGTGGGCTGAACGCCGCGTTTGCCGTGATGGCAGCGCTCCTGCACAGGGACCGCACGGGCGAAGGTCAGCATATTGACGTGGCGCTCCTCGATTCCATCATGCCATTGATGGGCTGGGTGGTGGCGAACCTCATGATCGGGGGCCAGCAACCGGTTCTTATGGGGAATGACAATTTCACCGCCGCCCCCTCGGGGACCTTTAAAACCCGGGATGGCTACATCAACATCGCCGCAAATAAGCAGGAGCAGTGGGAAGCCGTTGCGGATGTCCTTGGTCTCGCTGAGCTCAAAACAGACCCGAGGTTCCAGGAGCGAGATACGAGAAAGAAGAATAGAAAAGACTTGACACCACTCCTTGAAGCCCGGCTGGCTGAACGAGAGACAGAATACTGGGTGCGGGAACTCAATGATCGCGATGTCCCCTCGGGGGAGATTCTGTCTCTTGAAGAAGCGCTGAAGCAGGAGCAGATCGGCCATCGGGAAGCGTTTTCATCTGTAACCGTCGACGGAATTGGAGAGGTCAGTCTCTTCAATCTTACCGCGAAGTTTGAAAAGACGCCCGGACTGGTGGAGTCACCTCCTCCCCGTCTGGGAGAGCATACCGATGAAGTATTGAAGGATCTCGGATACGATGATCGGGAGATAGAATCACTTCGGGAGAGACGGGTGATCTGATCTCTCGCCGGCGATCCGTACTACAACCCAGTATACCGGAAAATGGATACCCTGTATGGGCATGACAATCGTTGAAAAGATTTTGGCTCGCGCCACCGGCCGGCAGGTGGTGACCGCTGGCGAAGTCGTGGAACCGGCTGTGGATCTGGCCATGTCGCATGAGAACGCGGCCCTCGTAATCAACCAATTTCTCGAGGTGTACAAAGAAACCGGTCTCGACCCGGCAGTCTGGGATCCAGCAAGAGTGGCAATCATTTTCGATCACCGGGTTCCCGCGGAATCGCCCAAGACGGCGACAAATCAGAAGAAGATCCGCGCATTCGTAGCAAAGCACGCGATCCGGAAGTTCCACGACATCAGAGGAGATGTCGGAGGGATTTGCCACCAGATTCTCCCCGAAAGTGGCTACGTGCGGCCGGGATTCGTGGTGGTGGGCACCGATTCTCACACCACAAGCCATGGGGCCCTGGGGGCGTTTGCCTTCGGCATCGGGGCAACGGAAATGGCAAGTGTCTGGGCGCTGGGCATTGCGGTGAACGTCGAAGTGCCTGCGACCATCAATGTCAACGTCAGCGGGACATTCCCTCCGTTTGTCGGTCCGAAGGATCTGGTGCTTCATCTGATTGGAATGCTGACGGCGCAGGGTGCGAACTTTCGAGTCATTGAATATCACGGTAGCACGGTCACGTCGATGTCTACCTCGGGACGACTCGTTATCTGTAATATGGCTGTGGAAGCCGGCGCGACAGCCGGGATCGTTCCGTGTGACGATGAGACGGTGCGGTATCTGAGAGACGAGGCGGGCGTTCGGGATATCGTGCACCGTGTGCTGCCGGATCCCGATGCGGTGTACGATCAGCACCTTTCGATCGATGTGTCGGAGCTGACGCCACAGATCGCCTGTCCCCATACCGTGGACAATGTCAAATCGATTGACGCAGTGGAGGGAAAACCGGTCGATCAGATCGTCATTGGATCATGTACGAATGGCCGTCTTGATGATCTCGCCATGGCTGCGGGGATCCTGCGCGGGAGGAAAGTGGCGTCGAATACGCGGATGCTGGTATTTCCGGCCTCCGGACGAATCTACTCGCAGGCCCTTGAGCAGGGGATGGTGGCGGACCTCGTGCAGGCCGGAGCTCTGGTGATGAATCCCGGGTGCGGGCCGTGCCTTGGAGTCCACGAGGGTGCACTCGGGGACGGCGAGACTGCCCTGTCAACGACCAATCGCAATTTCAAGGGAAGAATGGGAAATCCCAATTCGGAGGTCTATCTCTGTTCGCCCGCGGTGGCTGCGGCGTCTGCCATCACGGGGGTCATAACGGATCCGCGGAAAGGAGCGCGTGCGTAATGCCTGCAGTTGTGCTCACTCTTGGTGATGACATCTCGACAGACGTGATCTACCCTGGCCGGTACATGGCGACCGTGCTTCCGTCGGAAACCCCCCAGTTCGCATTTGCCGACCTTGCCGGCTTCAACACCCGGCTGAAGTCAGGTGAGATCCCCCCGGGGAGCGTGATCGCCGCCGGGAAGAACTTCGGGTGCGGCTCGTCGCGTGAACAGGCTGTCTCCACCCTCAAAGGGTATGAACTGACTGTTGTTGCGGGAAGCTTCGCCCGAATATTTATGCAGAATGCAATCAACCTCGGGCTGAACCTCATCACCGCTCCCGGCTTTGAGGCGGCGGAAGGTGATACCGTGGAAATCGTTGGGGAAGTCATCCGTAATCGAACAAGCGGAGGACGGTTTGCGGTCCTCCCGCTGCCGAAAGCCCGCCAGGCGATTCTGGATGCCGGCGGATTGATTTCCTATACCCGGCAACGACTCCTCAAAACTCTTCGGACGACAGACGCATGATGAAAACAGGTGATCCCTCAGGATTGAAACACAGGATCTTTACCTACCGCACCAGCACCGAGTGGGTTTCAGGAAGAAGGGGAAGGCTCTCATCCGAGGGCAAGCCGTCCATTACAATCTCAAGCCCTCCTGAGTTCGGCGGGGAGAAAGAATCGTGGACACCGGAGGAGATGTTTGTCGCCTCGGTTGAGATCTGTCACATGTCGACGTTTCTGGCGTTCGCTGAAAAGGCGGACCTCCCGATCCATTCGTATCGAAGCCACGCAAACGGGGTTCTCGAATTCATCGACGGCCAGTACCGGTTTACCCGGATTGTGATCTTTCCAACTATCGTTGTCACTCGAGGAGCGAAGGAGGACGACGTCCTCACCGTGTTGGAGGGAGCCCAGAAGCACTGTCTTGTGACAAATTCTATCGATTCAATCGTCGAAGTGAATCCGACGATCATGGTCCAGTGAGCGGGCAGCCTTGATATTCCGACGAAAACTCAGTATTCTGTAATTATGTTCTCCGCATTCGCCGGTTGGAGGTGTTGATGGGAAGGCTGTTCTCTCAGGTTGACCTTGATCTGCTCCGGAAGTATGATCGCCCGGGCCCCCGCTACACGAGTTACCCCACAGCGCCGCTGTTCAGCTCTTCCTTCAGTGCGGGCGATTACCATCAGGAAATTCTCAACACCAACAGTCCGGCTGTCACGACCGACCTCTCTCTGTATTTTCATTTTCCCTTCTGCGATACCCTCTGCTATTTTTGTGGATGCACCATGCTGGTCACGCGTGACCGGAATAGGATCGAAGAATATAATCGCTATCTCAAACGTGAAATCGCGGCAATCGCCCCCCTCCTCTCCCCCCTGAGACGCGTCGTGCAACTGCACTGGGGGGGCGGGACCCCGACGCACTGTTCCCCCGATCAGATCCGTGATGTCGGGCTCGCTATCCACTCTGCCTTCCGGGTCGCGCCGGAGGCGGAAATCAGTGTTGAGGTCGACCCGCGCGAGTTGACCCGGGACCATCTGCAGGCGCTGCGGGACTCCGGGTTTAACCGGATGAGCATGGGGGTCCAGGACCTCGACGAACAGGTCCAGCGGGCAGTCAACAGAATTCAGCCCGAGTCAATGACGACAAAGGTGTACATGTGGGCGCGCGAACTCGGCTTCGGCAGCGTGAACATGGATTTGATCTACGGGTTGCCGTTCCAGACCCTCCAGGGATTCGAACGCACGCTCCGGAAAATTGTTGAATACAGCCCGGATCGGATTGCCCTGTTCAATTATGCGCACGTCCCATGGTTGAAGCCGCATCAGAAGCTGATCCGACAGGAGGACCTGCCCGCTCCAGACCTGAAACTCGCGCTCCTGAAAATGTCAATTGAATACTTCTGCTCCAACGGGTATGAGTATATCGGGATGGATCATTTTGCGAAAACCACGGATGAGCTCGCCCTCGCACAGAAGGAAAAAACCCTGTACAGAAATTTCCAGGGGTATTCGACGAAAGCGGAGGCGGACCTCTACGGGTTCGGCATGTCAGCAATCAGTCATTTTCAGACCGTGTACGCGCAGAATACGAAACATCTCCCCGAGTACTACGCCGATCTTGATGCGGGGCGGCTGGCGACGCGCGTGGGGTACCGCATGACCAACGACGACCTCATCCGCAAGCACGTGATCATGCGCCTGATGTGCGATCTGGAGCTGGATGTGGCGTCAGTAGAAGAGCGTTTCGGGATCAACTTCGAAGAGACGTTTGCGGATTCTCTCGGCATGCTTCGGGCATTCGAGGAGGACGGTCTGGTGGAAACCACCGGACGCCGGATCCAGATCGTGGGCTCGGGGAGACTCCTGCTTAGGAATATCGCGATGTGCTTCGACGCATACCTCGATGCGATGCTGAAGACCAAACCTATTTTTTCCCGGACGGTGTGACGCTCCGGACGTTAAGTCCGGTGCCGTGCTCGTCCGGTCGTTCTTTCCCTGATGTCCATCCGTATCTAACCGTCTGTACTGTGAGGAACACGTGCGAATGCCTCGGAATCGCGCTATCGGCATTGCCCTGTCTGTCTACCTGTTATGCGTACAATATCCGGCGTTGGGCCAGGTGCCCGACTCCGGAAAGACACTCAGCGTTGAGTGGATCTACGGTCCCGAAGCGGCCGACGTCCTGTCCCTTCCCTCTGTACGCTGGCTCTCGTCGGGCGGCGCTCTGGTGTATGACCGCGGTCGTCCGGCGCGTGAGCGGGCGCCGGAGATTCTGAATCAGGCGTCAGGGAGACGGACCCAGCTGGTGGACCCCGGCCGGGCTCTAGCGGCGATGAGATCGCTCCTCGGGGATTCCCTCGCCCCCGAAACCCTTCCGAATCCGCTCGAGATTGATGGGTCGGGCCGGAACGGCCTGTATCTGTTTGGGGGGGATATCTATCTCCTCCGCTTCCAGACGGCCGATTTCGTTCGCATCACTGAAACCCGTGAGGCGGAAACATGCCTCTCCTTTTCCCCGGACGGAGGAAAGATCGCGTACGTCCGGCAGAACAATCTGTACCTGTACGATCTTCTGTCGAGACGGGAACGCCCGCTTACCCGTGACGGAACGGACAGCCTCCTGAACGGGACACTCTCATGGGTCTACTGGGAGGAAGTCTTTGGGAGGAAGGATGGCGCGTATTGGTGGTCCGATGACGGGTCAGCCATCGCCTTCCTTCAAACGGATGAATCGGGGGTCAGCGTCCAATATTACGTGGATTTCAAGCCCTGGACACCGAGGGTCATACGCCAGAGGTATCCGAAGATCGGACAGAAGAATCCTGTCGTTCGCGCCGGAATCATCGAGGTTGCCTCCGGGGAGATTCGCTGGGTTGTGCCGGGAACCCACCCGTATGAATATTGCGTCCGCGTGAAATGGCTCCCCGACGGACGCAGGCTTGCCGTCCAGACGATGAATAGGCAGCAAACGGAACTCAATCTCTTCTTCGCGGACAGGATGACAGGCAGGGGATCGCTTATTCTCACTGAAAAGGACAGCGGCTGGGTCAACATCGTCGATGATCTCCACTTCATGAAGGACGGACAACATTTTCTCTGGGCCTCTGAGCGGGATGGCTATAAACACCTCTACCGGTATACGCTCGAAGGGAAACTTGTAAACCGCGTGACACATGGTCCCTGGTCCCTCCGGAGTTCCGGCGGTGTCTTCTGGCTGGACCAGTCAGTGACCGCCGTTGACGAGGAGAACGGCTGGATCTACTTCACGGCTACGGAGAAGTCCCCCCTGGAACGTCACCTGTACAGGGTCCGGCCTGACGGGACCGGGTTTATGAGGGTCTCACAGGAGCCTGGCGTTCACACGATCACGTCGAACACCGCTGGCACGTATTATTTCGACAAGTATTCCAGCGCATCGGTCATGCCGTCGCTGCGGCTCTGTCGGGGGGACGGCTCAGTGATCACGACAATGGCCGGTGACACTCAGGCCCGTCTGACGGAATTTCATCTCCAGACCCCATCCCTCCTCTCTATTCCGGCGCGCGACGGATTTCTCCTTCCGGCACAGATCCTGAAACCGGCAGATTTTGATCCGACGCGCACGTATCCGTTGATACTCTATGTGTACGGTGGACCGTCCGCGCCACAGGTCCTGAATCAGTGGGAACGAGACATCCTCTGGGACAATCTCCTGCTGGCACAGGGCTTCCTTGTTGCCCGCGTCGATCCCCGCACTGCAACGGCGGCCAGCAAGACCCTTGAGAACCTGGTAACGCGGCGTTTCATGGCCGAGACTGAACTTCACGACCTGGTAGACGCGGTTCGCTGGTTGAAGACCCAGCCGTTCGTCGATTCCACGCGGGTCGGAATATGGGGGTGGAGCGGTGGCGGGAGTTATACTCTGCTTGCAATGACCCGGTCGAAAGAGTTCAAAGCCGGCATCGCCGTCGCGGGAGTGACCGACTTCCGCTTCTACGATACGAAGTTCGGGGAATCGGCCATGAAGACCGAGACGGACAACCTTCAGGGGTTGGAGGAAACTTCCCTCCTGCGCTACGCGAAGGATCTGAACGGAAGACTGTTGATCGTCCATGGGACCTACGACGACAACGTGCACATTCAGAACACCTGGGCCTTTATCGATGAGTTAATCCGGGCGAACAAGCAGTTCGAGTTGATGCTTTACCCGATGAGGATGCACGGTATTGCGGATCGCCCCGCACGGATTCATCTGTACACGACGATGCTTGAGTTCTGGAAGCGAAACCTCTAGCACGGTGATTGGTGTGAACAGTCCTGCAGGATTTCGCCGGACTCCCAGACGGACACACGTATACCCCGGATATCACGCCCCCTGAGGGGGAGACAATGAGGGAGGATATCATGGATCGACGAACATTTTTCAGACGTACGCTCGGCATGAGCGCCCTTGCGGGAAGCTACTTTGCGCTGGGAACGCCCCGCTCGCTGATGGCGATGCCTCGCGTTGAACGCGCGCCAGCCCCGATTGACCTGGTGGCGATCCGGGGAGGGATGCCGGATATGATGTTTGATCGGGGGATCGAAGCGCTCGGCGGTATGAAGGCGTTCGTGCGGAAGGGTCAGAAGGTAGTGATCAAGCCGAACGTTGGATGGGATGTTGCGCCGGAACGCGCAGGGAACACAAACCCTGCATTGATTGCGCGGATCATCCGGCACTGTCTGGACGCGGGGGCGAAAGAAGTGTACGTGTTCGATCATACCTGCGACAACTGGCAGCGGTGCTATCGGACGAGCGGGATTGAAGAGACCGTCAAGGCGGCGGGAGCCACGATGGCCCCCGGAAATAGCGAGGGGTACTTTCAGGAAGTCAGCATTCCCGGGGCCTCAGTTCTCAAGACAACGAAGGAACATGAGCTGGTTCTTGAAAGCGACGTGTTCATAAATGTGCCGGTCCTGAAAAGCCATAGCTCGACGCGGATAACCGTGGCAATGAAAAACCTGATGGGCAATGTATGGGACCGGGGATTCTGGCACTCCAATGATCTTCATCTCTGCATTGCGGAATATGCCGCGTTTCGAAAGCCGACGCTCACGATCGTCGATGCGTACGCGGTGATGAAAAGAAACGGTCCGCGCGGGGTGTCGGTCGAGGATGTGGTCATCATGAAAGCCCAGTTGATTGCGACAGATATGGTGGCGGCGGATGCGGCGGCCGCCAAGCTCTTTGGATTGGATCCGGACAACGTGCGGTATATTGCGCTGGCGGCGGAGCGGGGGGTTGGGCGCAAGGACCTGGAAAATCTGAATATCAAACGGATCGCCCTGTAGCGCATGAAGCTCGAGCATCTGAAGATCGTTCGGATCGTCGTATCGCTTCTCTTCTTTCTCCTGACCGGTATTCTCTTCCTTGACATCGGCAGGTGGATCCCGCCGGACACGATGAGTATGCTCGTAGCATTCCAGTTCGTTCCGGCAGTGACGAAGACAGTAGTGGGGATCGGGCTCTGGACGGTGGGAGCCGCCTGCATTCTTGTCCTGACGCTGGTGTTCGGACGGGTCTACTGTTCTTCCATCTGTCCGCTCGGGACACTCCAGGACTTCATTATTCGCTTCCGGCGGATACGTGACCGGCGCGTCCGGCGGCGACGGAAGTGGTTTGAGTACAGAAGACCCCACTATCGTCTGCACTACACTCTGCTCGCAGTGACCGTTCTGCTGGCGCTTCTCGGGAGTATGACGCTCCTGAACCTCACGGAACCCTTCAGCAATTTCGGCAGAATCGTTCAGGCTCTGGCGCGCCCGATCCTCCTGGCCGTGAATAACGTCGTTGCCTATTCCCTCTCCGCGCTCGGTTCATACAGCGTTGTTCATATTCCGCTGAAAGGATTCGGGGTCGCCATGGTGGCGGCCCCCCTTCTCTTTGTTCTCCTGCTCTTCTACCTCTCGTATACCCACGGCCGGCTTTTCTGCAACACGCTCTGTCCCGCCGGCGCGGTGCTCGGTCTGGTCTCACGATTCGCGCTGTTCAAAATCGTGATCGACAAGAACACCTGCGAAGATTGCGGTCTCTGCGAAAAAGTGTGCAAGGCCTACTGTGTTGACGCAGAGAAGAAGACTGTTGATTTTGCCGCATGTGTGAGCTGCTTCAATTGCATCGAGTCCTGCCCGACGGTCGGTGTCACGTACTCGGGATGGAACTGGCCGTGGGAAAAGAGATCCGCGTCCCCGCCAGATAGCAGCAGGCGTGCAGTCCTCAAGACGTTGGTCGGGCCGGGGGTCCTGCTCGCGGGTCTGCCGAAGGACAGCGCGACGGTCAAGAGCGACGAGCCGAGACAGCTGCATCCGGTAACGCCGCCGGGTTCCCGCGGCATCGAACACTTTTCCGGGCTCTGTACGGCCTGTCATCTCTGTATCAGCACCTGTCCAACGCAGGTGCTTGTTCCGTCGCTGTTTGAGTATGGCATGGGAGGCCTCTTTCAGCCGAAACTGGACTACTGGGTAAGCTACTGCAACTATGATTGCACCATCTGCGGGGAGATCTGTCCCAGCGGCGCGATTCTTCCGCTGCCCCTCCCGGAGAAGAAGCTCGTTCAGCTCGGCAAAGCCGTGTTCGTGAAAGAAGACTGCATTGTCATCACCAAGAAAACGGAATGCGGGGCCTGCTCGGAACACTGTCCAACAAAAGCCGTGAAAATGGTCCCCTATGAGGGAAAGCTGACGCTGCCGGAGTTGAAAAACGAGATCTGTGTCGGTTGCGGTGCCTGTGAGCATTCCTGTCCTACCAAGCCGAAAAAAGCAATCTACGTGGAAGCCCATATCGCCCATCAGCAAGCCAAGCCGCCAGAGCTGAAAAAGCCTGATACGATCGAGCAGGGAGAAATTCAGGAATTTCCATTCTAGCGCGGCCGCCTGGCCGATACCGTTGCCGCGGAAGCGCCGAGGAGGGCGGTGGCGGTGCGGCAGGTTCGCAAACGGGGATTCTCATCATGTTGCCGTGATGGGTGCTCCGGCCCCTGCCGGAGATGTGTCAGCAAAAGTCGAGGAGCGAGACGCTGACCTTGAACTGCCTGATCTCTCCGGGCTTTCCTCTCCGGAAACCGTACCCGTTGCCGGGATCTTCCGCCGAACGAGCCTGTCACGCACAGGAGGTGCTCTGTGGTCGCCGTGTAGCGGATAAGGAACGATTCATCCGTGACACTCCGTGCCCGACCGGTTCGCAGGAAAGCGTCCTGCGATACGCGGCTGATAGGCCTGGCCTTCGATGTCGACGTAAGCCGGGATCAGCACCGCTCCGAGGGTGGCAGGTGTGTCCGCAGCCTGTTGAGGGGGGCGTTCGGCCGGACTCGAACACGCAGGCCGAGGGTATGGAATGGTCCGGCCCCGAAGTGCATTCTCAGCGGTCGATGGATTGCGAAAGATGCAAGTTCCCCCTATTTTAGAGCACTACGCCGCAGAGGTTTTCTTCTTTTCTGCAAATTCCCGAAAGGTGCAGCAGACGCGTCCCGGTGGGATCTTCTGCTCCCGTGTTCTCTGATCACTGCGTACCAAAGGATGCCATGACTACAGAGGAGCTCGTGATCGGTGTCGACATTGGCGGGACCAATACGACAGTCGGTCTGGTGGATCGGAATGGCCACCTGCATGATGACGCTACAGTCCCGACACGCGCGGATGAGGCGGCGCCCCGATTGATCGCCAGGCTCGATGAGTCCATCCGGGGACTGCTCGCCCGGCGTCCCGCGGCACGCATGAAGGGGATAGGCATCGGTGCGCCGAACGCGAATTACTATCGCGGAACAGTCGAATCCCCTCCCAACCTTAGCTGGAAAGGGGTCACAGATGTCGTTGGCCTGTTCCGGCGATACAGCGAGGTGCCGGTCGTGATCACCAACGATGCGAATGCGGCGGCGATCGGAGAGTTGCTTTTCGGTGCGGGAAAGGGCCTCAAGGACTTTATCGTCATCACTCTGGGGACAGGACTGGGGAGCGGCCTGATAGTCAACGGCGAACTGGTCTATGGGCACGACGGGTTTGCGGGAGAGCTTGGGCACATGACCGCCCGCCCGGGTGGGAGGGAGTGCGGGTGCGGCCGCCGGGGCTGCCTCGAGACGTACTGCTCAGCGACAGGAATATGCCGTACGGTGTACGAACTGCTCGCCGACCGCAGAGCAGAAAGCGAACTCCGCGGGATAGCATTCAACGATCTCACGGCGAAAATGATCTCCGACGCCGCAGAACGAGGAGACACGATTGCGCGTGAAGCATTCGCGGTGACCGGTGAAATACTCGGAACGAAGCTTGCGGATTCTGTCGTTCACACCAGCCCTGCCGCAATCATTCTGTCTGGTGGTTTGACCGCCGCCGGCACGCTGATCTTCGAGCCGACGGCACTTCATCTCGAACGACATCTGCTCAATATCTTCAAGGGCAAGGTGAAACTCTTGCCGAGCGGGCTCAAGGAACGAGGTGCGGGGGTTCTGGGAGCGGCCGCCCTGGCCTGGACCGAGCTGGAGAAATCGCACTCCCGCTAACAGCGTGCCCGCGATCGGCCCGGCCGAGACCGTGGGATCATGAGGAAATCACCGAGCCACACTGCTCGCCGGAACACACACGACCTGGGGAACTCAATGCGCCATCCTCACAAAGTTCTTCTTCTCCTTCTTGTGTCTGCACACCTGGCAGTGTTTGCGAGGGAGGACAAACCCGGAACAGCCCTCGATCTCCGGATTGACTCCCTGCTCTCACGAATGACGATAGAAGAAAAAGTGGGGCAGCTCGTTCTGATGACCTTTCGATCGAAATCAGCGGTAGACTCTACCGCCCTTTCCCCCGCACTGGAAGCCGAGGTCCAGGCGGGGAAAATAGGCAGCCTGCTGAATGCTGTGGGCGCAGACCTGACACATCGGATCCAGAGAGTTGCCGTGGAAGATTCCCGGCTGGGGATACCTCTTCTGTTCGGGTTCGATGTAATCCACGGATTCCGGACCGTGTTCCCGATCCCCCTGGCGGAGGCCAGCACCTGGGAACCGGATCTTGTGCGTCAGTCGGCACGGGTCGCGGCCGTGGAGGCGGCAGCCTCCGGCCTGCACTGGACATTTGCTCCCATGGTCGACATTGCGCGAGATCCGCGATGGGGAAGAATCGCTGAAGGATCTGGCGAAGATCCGTTCCTTGGATCACTCATGGCAGCCTCTAGAGTGATGGGCTTTCAAGGTGAAGACGTGGGGGATCAAACTTCCCTGGTTGCCTGCCCGAAACATTTTGCTGCCTATGGCGGAGCGGAAGGAGGAAGGGACTACAACACCGTTGATATCTCTGAGCGCACCCTGCGTGAAGTGTACCTTCCTCCCTTCGAGGCTGCAGTCAAGGCGGGAGCCGCAACCATTATGTGTTCGTTCAATGAGATCGGGGGTGTGCCGAGCACTGCCAACTCCCACCTCCTGACCGACATCCTCCGCGGTGAATGGGGATTCCAGGGATTTGTCGTCAGCGACTGGGGGTCTGTTGCGGAGCTACAGGAGCACGGGATCGCCGCGACTCATGAGGATGCAGCGCTTCTTGCTCTGACTGCAGGCGTGGATATGGACATGGAGGGAAATGCCTATCACGACTATTGCATGGAACTTGTTCAGTCAGGAAAATTGTCTGTGGAAGTTCTCGATAAGGCCGTGCGACGTGTGCTGCGTGTAAAATTCATGCTGGGACTCTTTGAAAACCCATACCGCTCCGCAAGTTCGGACCGTGAACAGAAGACAATCCTCTCCCCCTCGCACCGCCAGCTGGCACGAGACGTCGCGCGGAGATCGCTGGTTCTTCTCAAGAACGACGCGGGCCTTCTGCCGGTCAGGGAAGGAACGGGATTGATTGCTGTTGTCGGGCCGCTTGCCGACGACAGCGAGAGTATCCTTGGTCCCTGGCATGCTGCCGGCCGTGCCCAAGATGCGATCTCTGTGCTCCGCGGTCTTCGTGCGAGGGCGGGGAAACGGATTCTCTACGCGAAAGGATGTGAAATCGACGGGAACTCAACCGGAGGATTTGCGGAAGCTCTGGATGCCGCGCGAAAAGCAGATGTCGTGATCGCGGTCCTCGGGGAGGCTTCATCCATGAGCGGGGAGGCGGCGAGCCGGGCCACCCTTGGCCTCCCCGGAGTCCAGGAGCAGTTGCTGGATGAGATCCTGAAGGCGAAGAAACCGGTTGCGGTTGTCCTGATGAACGGACGCCCGCTCGCGATTCCCGGGATCCATGAACGCGCAACGGCAGTCCTTGAAACCTGGTTTGCCGGAGTCGAGGGGGGGAACGCCGTGGCGGACGTGCTTTTCGGCGACGTGAACCCCTCGGGGAAATTACCGGCCACATTTCCCTACTCTGTCGGGCAGATCCCCCTCTACTACAACCACAAAAACACCGGAAGACCGCCCGTTGACTCAGTGAAGTGGAACTCAAAGTACATCGACTCGCCATCCATTCCCCTCTACCCGTTCGGGTACGGGCTGAGTTATACCCGTTTTGTATACCGGTCTCTCACGCTCGAGAAATTACGAATCTCGCCGGGCGAACATCTGAAGGTGAGCGTGGAGGTACTGAATGCAGGTGACAGGCAGGGGGAAGAAGTGGTGCAGCTGTACATTCGTGACCTCGCCGGAAGCGTCACCCGGCCGGTGAAAGAACTTCGAGGGTTTGTCAAAATCTCGCTCCGTCCGGGCGAAGCGCGGACGGTGAATTTCATCCTTACGCCGGCGAGTCTGTCAATGCTCAATCCCGCGATGAAGCGCGTTGTGGAACCAGGGGCCTTTCTGGTCCAGGTAGGGGGCAATTCACGCGATGTGCTGACCGGTCGGTTCGAGGTCAGCGGAGACTAGGACGAGGGCGCAGTGCAGTCTGAAACAGCACATCGGTCCGGTGGCAGGGAACTGCTCCGCATGAAGGCGATCCGCAAATCCTTCTCCGGGGTCGAAGTCCTTAAAGGTATCGACTTTGATCTTTGCGCGGGAGAAGTCCATGTGCTGGCCGGTGAAAACGGTGCCGGGAAGAGCACCCTCATGAAGATTCTCGCGGGTGTCTACCGCGATCATGACGGCGAGATCTTCCTGAAGGGCCGACGTGTCCGTTTTTCTTCCCCCCACGAGGCCCGGGCAAACGGAATCGCGATCATCTACCAGGAACTTTCCCTGGTCGAGCCGATGAGCGTGGCGGAAAACCTCCTCCTTGCCCGGCAACGCGTCGGGTCGGTCTGGTTCGACAGAAACGCCTCGCGGAAGGCAGCCGATCTCCTCCTCAAAGAAATGCATCTGAATATCGATCCTGACAGGCCGGTCGAGGAATTCCCGATCTCGGTTCGGCAGCTCGTTGAAATTGCGCGTGCGCTTTCGCTGAACGCGGATATTCTCATCATGGATGAACCAACCAGCACGCTCAACGCTCAGGAGGTGGACCGGTTGTTCGCGGCGATCCGCGCGGTTACCGGGCGTGGATGCGGCGTGATCTATATCTCGCACAAGCTGGAGGAGATCGACCGGATCGCAGATCGGATCACCGTCCTCCGTGACGGGGGAACGGTGGGGACGTCGTGGGCGTCTGACCTGACCCGTGATGAGCTGATCCGGAAGATGGTGGGAAGACAAATTACAGATCACTTTCCCTACACGAGAACCGAACGCGGGCGTGAAGTGCTTGCGGTTAATCACCTGACCGTAGCCGGGAGTGGGAGCGGTGACCGCCCTGATGTACATGAGGTGTCCTTCAGTGTGTTCGAGGGGGAGATTGTCGGGCTCGCGGGGGTACAGGGGAGCGGAACCAGCGAAATTCTCCACGCACTGTTCGGCGATGCCCGGGGGAGAGTACATGGTACAATTACCCTCCCTGGCCGGAGGACGGCGAGGAGAACACCCCGTTCCATGATCAGCCAGGGGATGGTGCTTCAGACAAACGACCGGAAGGTCAACGGGCTTGTGATGGGGATGAGTATCACCGGCAATATCACCCTTGCCTCTCTCGCACGATATTCACCGGGAGGATGGCTCAGTCATTCCAGGGAGCGGCGGGCGTCCGCGGGCCAGGCGCAACGACTCAGGATTCGGGCGGCCTCACTGTCTGACAGTGTTGAGTATCTCTCCGGAGGGAACCAGCAAAAGGTGGTTTTTGCAAAATGGCTGGAAACAGATCCGCGTATACTCCTTCTTGATGATCCGACTCGCGGGATTGACGTCGGGGCGAAACAGGAAATCTATGAACTTCTCATGCAGCTGAAAGGGAAGGGCTGCGGGATTCTGCTCGTGTCGTCCGAATTGCCGGAGTTGCTTGCACTGAGCGACAGAATTCTTGTGATGCGGAAAGGGGAAGTGGTGCGGGAGTTCGCTCGCGGCGAGGCGATTCAGGATGAAATACTGCGCGCAGCCCTTCTTGATGCGGCGGGTGCCCATGCCTGACAGGACTTCGCTGATACCCCGACTCCGGACGATGATTCTCTCCCCGACAGCCAGAGGGATCGTGTCGCTGTTGCTGGTGTTCTTGCTTGGACTCCTCTTTAACGCGGACGGAGCGTTTTTCAGCTGGGATACTCACCGTGATATGCTCCGGCAGGTGTCTGTCTATGGTATCCTGGCGTGCGGGATGACGGTCGTTATTATTTCCGGAGGGATCGATCTTGCGGTGGGGAGCATCCTGGGCCTCGCCGCGGTCCTGTTCTCGCTCTTTTCGATACACTGGGGCTGGTCGGTCATACCCGCCATCGCGGTGACGATCGCTGCTGCCGCATTTTGTGGTGCCATCTCCGGGGGGCTCATCGCGCGATTCCGGATCCAGCCGTTTATCGCGACGCTGGCAATGATGGTGTTCGCCCGGGGACTTGCGAAACTCGTCTCTGGCGGGCAGAAGATCTCGACTGCTGTCCAGCTACCCGATGGATCCTACCAATACGTGGATGTCCCGCAGATCTTCAACACCATCGGCTCCAGGCTTCTTGACGACAATATTGCTGTCGTGACGCTGGTGCTGATGTTCTGCGTCCTGCTCTCCTGGATCTTTCTGGATCGACTTCGCTGGGGGCGGTACACGTACGCGGTCGGGGGAAACGAGGATTCGTCCTGGCTGGCAGGAGTTCCGGTTTCGGCCGTCAAACTGCTGGCCTACGCGCTGAGTGGTCTGTTTTGCGGCGTCGCAGGAATCTGTCAGGCGGCGCAGGAGCTTCAGGGCGATCCGGAAGCGGGAAGCACGTATGAATTGAGTGCCATCGCAATTGTGGTAATCGGGGGAATAAGTCTGCGCGGCGGACGCGGGAGTATCTGGATGACGGCGCTGGGGATTCTCACCATTGGGTACCTTGAAAAGGTTCTCAGCATCAATGCCGTTGGGGAGGAGAGCCGGTTGATGCTGACGGGGATTATCATCATCGCTGCGGTGCTGTTTCAAAAACGAATGCGGTAATGAGGACGCTCCCCCGCTGAATCACAGCGGAGGAACTGATCCTGTCCGGATGGAAGGAGCAGCAACTATGGGCACCAAATTGGTATCCCTGACAGTTCTCCTGATTGTCGGTGTGGGGAGCGTAGCCCGGGGCGGGCAACCACCGCCGGGGAGCGACGATCGCGATGCCATCAGCCAGCGCGCAAAAGGCCTGCTGGAGCGGATGACGCTCCAGGAAAAGATTGACATGTTGGCCGGCGTCGGGTTCGAAACGAAGCCGGTCACCCGGCTGGGAATTCCCCCCCTCCGGATGACTGACGGACCTCAGGGGGTGCGTTGGGGAAAGGCGACCGCGTTCCCGGCAGGTGCGTGTATGGCGGCTACGTGGAATCCCGACCTTATTCAGAGGGCGGCTGTTGCTATCGCACTGGACGCGAAAGCGAAGGGACGCCAGATGGTACTGGCCCCCTGCGTCAATATTGTCCGTGTCCCGATGGGCGGGCGGAGCTTCGAGAGCTTCGGCGAGGATCCCTATCTTGCGAGCGTGATGACTGTGGCATTCGTGCGCGGGGTCCAGTCGGAAAAGGTCATCGCGTGCGTGAAACACTTCGCCGCAAACAACCAGGAGACCGACAGGTTCACCGTCAGTGCGAACGTTGACGAACGGACGCTGCGTGAGATCTATTTTCCCGCCTTCAAGGCTGGCATCCAGGATGGGGGAGCATGGTCGGTGATGGCAGCCTACAATAAGCTGAATGGTCTCTACTGTACAGAGAACTCATGGCTGCTCGATGGGATATTGAAGAAAGAATGGGGGTTTCAGGGGTTCGTCGTCTCTGACTGGGGTGCGACGCATTCGACCATTCAGGCCGCCCAGGCTGGGCTGGATCTGGAAATGCCTGATGGGAAATACTTCACCGCCTCCTTGCTTGATGCCGTCCGGCAGGGGCAGGTGGATGAATCGGTGATCAACGAAAAGGTGACTCGCATACTGAAGGCGATGCTCTGGACCGGCATGTGTGATGAACCGGTGATGCCCCGTGAGGAGGCAGTGTCGGGTGGACAGCAGCGCACCGCGGCGCGGGAGGTTGCCCGCGAAGGAATGGTGCTGCTCAAGAACGATGCGAACCTGCTCCCGCTTGACCTTCGCTCGGTGCGGTCCATCGCAGTCCTCGGGCCGAACGCATCTGTGGCAGTGGTCGGAGGAGGCGGGAGCGCCCGGGTCGAACCGACTGGCGCTCTCTCACCTCTGGAGGTATTTGTGCGTCGCGCGGGCGGTTCCTTTCGTGTGACCTATGCCCGCGGCCTCTTCTCTGATGAGGATTTTATGACCGTGGAGTCTGCGTCGCTTCGCCCCGGAAACAGCGGAATCGGCGTACTCGGAGAATATTTCGCAAACCCGGACTGCAAAGGAACCCCCGTCCTTGTACGTGTCGACCCAAAAATCGACTTCACCTGGAATCAGGACGCGCCGGCACCCACGCTCCCGAACGATGGGTTCTCGGTCCGGTGGACTGGCGTTCTGGTCCCCCCGGCGGACGGGCGGTATGAACTCAGCGTGCGGACCGACGACGGTGTACGCCTCGCGCTTGAAAACAGGCTGCTCATCGATGACTGGCACAGCCGTGGACCGAAAACTCAGTCGGTGACGCTGACGCTTCGCGGGGGCCGTCCCTACCCGCTGAAAATGGAGTACTTTGATGCCGGCGGCAGGGCGACTGCCCGGCTCGCTTGGCGCAGCGACGCGGACAAGCCGCTTGCGGAAGCGGTGCAGGCTGCGCGGGACGCGGACATCGCGTTTGTTTTTGCCGGCCTCAATGACGAATTGGAATGCGAAGGATTCGACCGGGAATCCCTTGAGCTTCCGCAAGCCCAGAACGATCTCATCGAAGCCGTGCTCCGCGTCAACAAGAGGACGGTAGTGATCCTCAATGCCGGAGCGCCGGTACTCATGACACGGTGGCTAAATCGGGTGCCGGCACTCCTCCTCGCCTGGTATCCCGGCCAGGAAGGGGCGGAAAGCCTGGTTGATCTGCTCACGGGAATGGCAAATCCTTCCGGCAAGCTCCCCGTGACGTTTCCGAAACGGTGGGAGGAGTCACCCGCACATGGCAATTATCCGGGCAACGCGGGAACGGTGAACTATAAAGAGGGAGTGATGGTGGGGTACAGGGGATTCGACGCGAAAAACCTGGATGTGGCTTTTCCGTTTGGATTCGGGCTCTCCTATTCGACGTTCGAGTATCGCAATCTGCGAATCGTTCCTGCGTCAACGGCTTCGGGCCTGGCTGTACGCGTCTCACTGCAGGTTGAGAATACGTCCCGGCGCGTGGGTGCAGAGGTGGTCCAGCTCTATGTCAGCGATCCGGAATGTTCGGTTCCCCGTCCCGTGAAAGAACTGAAGGGGTTCAGCAAGATCATCCTGCGGCCAGGACAGAAGACTGATCTCACGTTCGACCTTCCGCGTGAAGCGCTCTCGTTCTTCAATCCCACAACAACACGCTGGACGGTGGAGCCTGGGAAGTTTGATATTCTGGTTGGAAGTTCGTCGCGGGATATCCGCCTGCGCGGGGAGTACCGTGTTGAGTGAGGGCACCCCGAAGGGGTTCCCAGGCGGGCGTGGAGCGGTCCACGCCCGCGGGGTGCCCCGGAGCTACTTTTTGAAGCTGAAGACGACCAGCTTGACAGCGTTTTTTCCCCCGTTTTCAGCCGCGTGCAGGCCGGCCGGCTCCCATTGATAGCCGCCTGCCTTGAATGACATATTGGTTTTCTTTCCATCGGGACTCGTCACGGAAAGCGTCCCCGCGTTGACACTGTAGATCAGGCGGTCGAGTCCGAAGTGCATGCTGATCGCGTCTTTGGGATAGAGGGTGACATCAAAGACTTTTGCCATATCTCTGTCAAAGAGCACCGTTGTGTTGTGCGGATTTGCCTTGGCCATATCGATCCCGGTCCCCTCAGCCGGCGGAAGCGGAGTCTCCAGGCGTTCCACAAGGATGAACTTCGCCGTATTTGTGCCGCCGTTCTCCTCGTTGTGTCTTCCTGCAGGATGAAAATGAACATCGCCTGCCTTCCGCTTCTCTTCTGATGTGCGGCCGTCCCATTTGTACCGGAGGGTGTACTTTGTGAGCGAATAGATGATCCGGTTTCCGCTTTCATGGGGAGGAAGGGACTCGCCTGGCTTGATGGTTACCTCGTACGCCTTGACGAACTGGTTCTCGAAAACGAGCTTTTCCTGGCGGGGGAGGGTCGTTTGGGCGAGCGAAACGCTAAACAGCAGAACGGAGAGAGCGACAGGAGCAACACTTACGGAAAGCGGTTTCATAGAACCTCCGTCTAAAGTGTCTCGAGTCATTCGGCCTCGACGGGCCTGGTCTAATGTGGTCAAAAAACCGGATATAATCCATTCGCCCAGTGCAGGGCACCTGACAGGCGAATCCCAAGGGGGCGGCCCCGGGGTGTTTCGCTGACTGCATCCAAGGTCAGGGCTGTTGGACGAAATCTGTCCAGAGTCTGATGGGAGCTTGATTCGAGGACCAAGGATCAGTATTTTCGCTGAGGTTTTGCCCTGTCACACACGCGCCTCCCCCATACTATCGGACCGCGAGAAATGAAAATCACACGCCTGGATCTGTATCAGATTCCCTACCGGCTTCTTGATCATCGCTATGCCTGGTCCGGCGGGCACGCTGTCTCCACCTTTCTTACCACCATCGTGAAGATCTCGACCGATACCGGGATCGCCGGATACGGAGAAGTCTGTCCGCTCGGCTCTGCATACATGGATGCGTTCGCGCGGGGGGTGCCGGCCGGATTCCAGGAACTGGGCGAAGTCATTCTCGGGCGGGATCCGTCCCGGATCCGCGAGCTCAACAGCATCATGGATGCCACGCTCGGCGGCCATCACTACGCAAAATCTCCCATCGACATTGCGGCATGGGACATCCTGGGCCGGTCAACCGGGGTCCCGGTGAGCACCCTCCTCGGGGGACGAACAATGGACAGCTACCCGCTCTATCGCGCAATCTCCCAGCAAAGTCCTGCGGAGATGGCCGCGGATGTCTCGCGCTTCAGGGCGGAAGGCTACCGCCGCTTCCAGCTGAAAGTTGGCGGCGAGCCGGACCAGGATGTTGAACGGGTCAAACGTGTGAGAAACGTCTTGCAGAGCGGCGATGTCCTTGTCGCCGATGCCAATACCGGCTGGCTCTCCCATGAAGCACTGCGGGTTGTCAGGGCGCTGGCAGACGATGATGTCTATATCGAGGCGCCGTGCGCCGGATACGAAGAATGTCTCAGAGTTCGGCGGAACACGAACCTGCCGTTTGTCCTTGACGAGGTGATCACCGGTGTGCTGCCGTTAGTGCGGGCATATCAGGATGGTGCAATGGATCTGGTCAACATCAAAATCTCAAGAGTCGGCGGATTAACCAGGGCGGCTCAGCTCAGAAATCTCTGCGAATCGCTCGGGATCGCCATGACCCTTGAGGATAGCTGGGGTGGTGATGTTACCACCGCAACGATCGCCCACCTGGTTGGCAGCACGCAGCCACGATATTTCTTCACGTCAACGGACTTCAACAGCTACAACGACATCCATCTTGCCCCCGATGCGCCGCGGAGGGTTGAGGGACGCCTGGCCGTTCCGGCAGGACCGGGGCTGGGCATCAGTGTCGACGAACAACAACTCGGGAAACCGCTCCTTACGATTTCGTGAGAGAGACACACACAGGAGTACTGCATGCATCCAAAGTGGTTCTTCCTGATCGGGGCTGGCGTTCTTCTTCCCACTGCCGCATTTGCGCAGGAAGCGGATTCCACCGCACTGACCGTTCAGAGAATATTCGGCACCAGGGAGTTCAGTCCGGGCCGCGTCGGGGAGGTTCGGTGGCTGGACGACGGAGATTCCTACACGACCGTTGAGCGTTCGGTCAGCGTGAAAGGGGGAAGGGATATTGTCAGGTATGAAACAGCAACGGGTGCGCGCAGCCTCCTTGTTCCCGCCGAGCGGCTCTGCCCCGCCGGCGATTCAACGGCATTGAATCCTGAGAACTACGAGTGGTCTCCAGATAGAAAACTCTTGCTTCTGTACACCAACAGTAAACGTGTCTGGCGGGTGCGAAGCCGGGGAGACTACTGGGTACTCCGGCTGGCGGACTGGACACTCTGGAAAGTTGGCGGAGATGCAAAACCCTCAACGCTGATGTTCGCAAAGTTCTCCCCCGCCGGTGATAAGCTTGGGTATGTGTGTGGGGGAAATCTGTATGTTCAGAATATCCAGACACGGGAGATAACCGCGCTGACTGGTGACGGATCGCAGACATCGATCAACGGGACATTTGACTGGGTGTACGAGGAAGAGTTCGGGATTCGGGACGGGTTTCGCTGGAGCCCGGACGGACAGCACATTGCCTACTGGCATCTCGATGCGACAGGGGTAAGAGACTTCTATCTGATCAATAACACGGATTCGCTCTACCCGTTCATCACGCCGATTCCCTATCCCAAAGTCGGCGAGACGTTGTCCGCCTGCCGGATCGGGGTGGTCAGCGTTGCAGGTGGACAGACCCTCTGGATGAATGTTCCGGGGGATCCCCGCGACAACTACATCCCCCGGATGGACTGGGCCGGGAATTCGAATGAGATCGCTTTTCAGTACCTCAATCGACGGCAGAACAGGAACCGCCTCATGATCGGAGACAGACGGACGGGCGAGGTACGTGCGATCCTGACCGACTCGGATAGCGCATGGGTGGAAGTCGTGGATTCGATGAAGTGGGTGAACGGCGGCCGCGCGTTTCTCTGGTTGAGCGAACGGGACGGGTGGAACCACCTCTTCCTTCATGACCGTTCGGGAGCGATGATCGCGAATCTCACGCCGGGACCATTCGATGTCCTCTCCGTGGATCGTGTCGACGCACGAGGCCAATGGGTCTACCTGTCCGCCTCGCCGGAAAACCCAACGCGCCGCTCGCTGTATCGAGTCTCCCTGAAAGGTGGGGGGGCAGTCGAGCGGTGTACTCCCCCGGACCAGAATGGTTGGCACACATACGATATCGCCCCGAACGGCGCGTGGGCCTTCCATACATTCTCGGCCTTCGGCACGCCCCCGAGCGTGGAACTTGTACGCCTCCCCGATCATGCGGTCGTCCGCACGGTGGTCTCCGGCAAAGCGGCCCGACGGTCCGTGGACCGGCTGAAGAGGGGCGCCTCCTCCTTTTTTCGTGTCGATATTGGCGGGGGAGTGCTCCTCGATGGCTGGAAAATGCTCCCCCCGGATTTCGATTCAACCCGGACGTACCCGCTGATCGTGTATGTCTACGGCGAGCCCGCAGCCCAAACGGTCCTGGATCGGTGGGGTGGGGACACCTATCTCTGGCACCTTCTACTGACCCAGCGGGGATACATCGTTGTTAGCGTTGATAACAGAGGGACGCCCGCACCGCGCGGAAGAGCCTGGAGGAAATGTATCTATCGCCAGATCGGTATCCTCGCCTCGGAGGACCAGGCGGCGGCGGTGCGGGCAATGCGACGATGGCCGTTCGTTGACTCGACCAGGATCGGAGTCTGGGGATGGAGCGGGGGGGGATCAATGACCCTGAACGGGTTGTTCCGGTACCCGGAGCTGTATCAGACCGGCATCGCTGTCGCGTTCGTGAGCGACCAGCGGCTGTACGATGCGATCTACCAGGAACGATACATGGGCCTTCTCCCCGACAATGAACGGGGGTACCGGGACGGCTCACCGATCACCCACGCAGGAGGGCTCCGCGGCAACCTCCTGCTGGTCCATGGCACAGGAGACGATAACGTCCACTACCAGAGCGCCGAACGTTTGATCAATGCCCTCGTGAAGGAGAAGAAGCAGTTTTCAATGATGTCATATCCCAACCGTACCCATGGCATCTCCGAAGGGGAAAATACAACCATCCATCTTTATACACTCTTCAGCCGGTATTTCGACGAGCACCTTCCGCCCGGGGCCCGATGAGTCTGCGTACATCCGCTTTAGCAAGCGGAACCACAGACCGGGAAGAAGTCCCCTGGTCCGGATCCTGAAGTCCGGTCAGCGTCGTCCAAATGCGCACCGTCTCCAGCAGAGGTCTTCCTTGGGGTCACTGCGTAACGCCCTGGTTCCCGCTCACGAAGCAAGAAGAACTCATGCTCTGGCGTCCGTCGCGGCCGGGACTGAATTGCGATGTGTGCGTCACTCCTTTTCTCGTCGTTGGTCGGACACTATCACATTCTACTGGAGGCTTGGATGAAGAACGCCCTTGCAGAGTTTATCGGAACTTTCTTCCTTGCGCTGGTGGTGGGTTTGACGATTGTTCCACCGAGCGTGGGTCCCTTTGCACCACTGGCGATCGGGGCGGTCTATGCGGTGATGATTTGTGCCATTGGCGACATGTCCGGAGGCTACTTCAATCCTGCGGTAACTCTGGCAGTGTGGATCCGGGGGATACTTCCAACCCGGCGGCTGCTTCCATACGCTCTCGCTCAGATAGTCGCCGCCTGCCTTGCCGGCCTCCTCGTTGTGTTTATGCGTGGAGGTGCTACGTCGCCGCTCCTGACCCCGGAGCCGACAAAAGCGCTTCTGGCGGAACTGCTGTTCACGTTTGCACTGGCGTTTGTCGTCCTCAGCACGGTGACCTCAATGAAACGGGATGAGCACTGCATCCGGGGGTTGGCAATCGGAATCACGCTGATGGCCTCCGCCTACGCGATCACCGGGATCTCCGGGGCCGCTCTCAATCCGGCCGTTGCTGCCGGGATGAGTGTCATGGGCCTATCGATCTGGTCCACGATCTGGATCTTCCTCGTGGCCAACTTTGCCGGAGGCGCGCTTGCAGCAATCGTCCACAGGGTCATCTATCCGGAGCAGGCTGGAGGCCAGTGAGCACACTCTGCGGGGAGGAGAATGCATTCGGGAGGTTCTCCCCCGGATGGAAGGAGGCCGGGCAGTGTCAGAAGGTTACGGAGATCGAGAAATGTACATGATACCGCTTCGAATTGTAAACCGGGATATCTGAAAGTGGGGTGCCCTCGTCCAGGGCCTTCACAACATCCGATGCCTCCCTCAAATCCTGGAAGGAGGGGTTCAACTTGTATCCGAGGTCTAATCGAAAGGTCCCAAAAGGAAGGCGGTACAGTACCCCTAGCCCCGTTCCGTAGAAGAATTTGTCCTCATCCCCCCACGCACCGATCGATTTGAATTCGGGTTTCGCGTTCCATACGCGTGCGCCGTCAAAGTAGACTGCGATCCCTCCCGCCTGGCCGAGTCCGGGAAACGGCATGCGAAACTCGCAGCTGAAGGTCATCCGCGACAACCCTCCAAGAGGAATATACCCGTCGACCGCAACCGTCGTGTCGGGGCTCAGGCTTGTCACTCTGATGTCGGGAAATTTCGGACCAAGGAGGCGTGCCCCCCATCCGCGTACGTCCTCCGGACCGCCGGCCGTGAAAACGACATCTCGTAGCTGGAGGAACTTCTCCGTAGTCGTTTCGTCACCTTGGGGCAGTCCTTTGCCGAACGGGAGGATGGAACCGACGGTCAGTCGTGAGGCGAATCCGAACTGATCGTTCAGAGGGTAGAATGCATAGACAGGGAGATCGAAACGGAAGTACTCCACGCTGTTCAAGGAGGGAAGAAACGTGACTTCCGCGTTGGGTCGAAGCAGATACCCCTCCCGGGGGACGGAGATGTCGTCTAGTGATCCGTATGAGACCTGTGCCGCCAGACTGTTTTTCAGAACCCGGGTTCCCTTTGCCAGATTGCTCAGGAGTGTAAGGATATCGATCGCACCCGACGTGTATTCGCCAAACCGCGCTTCTTCGATTTTCCGGTCGCTAATTGTGTAACGCAGAGCGACAGATCGAAGGGGATCGACCTGGTAGATCAGATTCGTGGTGAAACCCAGGCCCTTGGATCGGTCTCGATAATCGTCCCGGAATTCGATATACGGTCCGAATACAAGGGATAGTCTGCGGTGGAATACGTAGGGCTGCGTAAGCGTTATTGCGCCGCGATACAGGATCTCCGGGATTCTTTCGGTGGCCCAGACACCCGTCTGTGCAAGTCCGGACACGGAGAACGTCCGCGCATCTCCCGTGAAGTTTCGGTGCAGCCATTCTGCCTGGAGAGTCAGGCCGCCCCGGGAGTCGAACCCTCCCGATCCGCCAATGACCCGCGCTGGGCCTTCGGATACCTCAACGGAGAGGGGAATGGTGTCGGCGGGGAGCGTCCCCTCGGGAATCGTCACAATTGCCCGGCGAAAGAGACCGAGCGAGAGAATTTCCCGCCGTCCTTCCAGCATCTTTCCTGAAGAATAGTAGTCTCCTGTGGAAAACGGAAGTTCCCGGAGGATTATACGCGGCCGCACAGATTCCTCGCCGGTTACGTTGATTGTGCCGATCCTGGATCTGGGACCGGTGTCAACGTGCAGGACGAGGGTATACGAACGGGCTGCCGTATCGATAGCCGGTGAAGTTTCGACACGCGCGAACGGGTAGCCGTTGTCTCTGAACCAGGCGATGCTCGCAGCCTCGACTCTTGGAAAATCATACAGATTAAGTCGACTGCCGATCTCCGGAACGATGCGCGAACGCGATCGGCGCCACTGTGCGGCAACCTCGTCGGGAAGGTCGGGGTGTCCCGCTGATCCGATCCCGGAATCCTGAACCGCCTTGAGAAGAATCGGTGGTCCTTCATCAATGACGAAGGTGATGTCGATGAGATTATCCTCCGGGTCAAGGCGGAGGTCATAGGAGATTCGAGGATAGAGAAATCCTGCGTTCCGATAGAAGTGACGGAGTCGTACCACGTCCCGCTGGAGCTCAATCGGGTCAAAGGGATGGTCCCCCACCGGGTCAATCATTGGGAGAAAGGAGATGAAGTTTCGGAGGCCCACGAACCGGCCGCGTTCCGTCAGCGCGATGCGGGAATGGAGATCGGCATCGGTGAAGCTCCGTGATTCGACGAATCGAAAACGGATCTCACTCACCTGGGTCATCAAATCGGTCCGTATCGGAGTCTCCTGCCCCAGGCCGGGACTCGCATGGAGCAGGGTCGCGGCGATGAGCAAGCCCGTGATGCGCAGACATGCCGGGCCAAATTCCCGGGCCGCTGCCCTGCCAGGGCATCTGTCCGTCCGTCGACCTGTCGGTGTGGGAGGCATGGCTCAGTACGCGTGTCGGGCTTTGAGGAACAGGAGCAGTCGGCTGCTTCCGCCCTGGAAGTTCAGAAACAGCCAGGGCTGCGCTTCATATTCCAGCTCAAACTGAGTCCGCGTGTCGTAGTACGTTTCCTGCGTTCCCTGATTGATGAGAATGGGCTGACGGATTCCCATGTACGTCTTCGGATTTACATAATTCCCGGCAACAATTGTAATTCCCCTCGCCCCATCCTGGCGGATCTGGAACACATCGATCGGGACTGAGCCCTCCGTGAGACCTCCTGCAACGCCCACCAGCTGCTCCAGTGCCATGGCTCCGGCAAGCCCACCCTGGTCTGCCGTGTTAGCGAGCGCGCCCGCCCGGGATTGGCCCGTTGTAAGATAGGAGAGGATCTCTGACTCGTCCATTGCGGGATCGGAGGTCAGCGAGAAGGTGAACCGGCCAAGTCTGCTCTGCACCTTCATCCGGATCACAACCTCGGAAAGACCGGATCCGCCTTTGGAAGGGACTTTGTATTCGGAATCAATGTGCAATTCGAGGTCCTGCGGTATCCCCCCAAAGACGATTTCGCCTCCCGTAATCTCAAACTGCCGTCCGAATTGTCCGACGTAACTCCGCCCGGTCACTGGCCTCAGTGTGCCGCTAAGACGTATGGGCTGCCCCGGACTTCGCAGGACCCGGACGCGCCCATTGAGTTCGATTGCGAGTGTAGGATTGATGCGCTTGCGTATCCACGTGTTCTGCGCAATTTCGAGTGTGAGGTCGAGCGTCGGCTCGACCGTGGACGGCTCATGCCGGGGAGCAACAACGCGTGGTCTGTACCCGAAATGCTCTGCCAGCATTGCATAATCGTCCGCAGTCAGGTTGACGGCTTCCACGCTGCTGCTCCCTATGGTTTCGGGAATGACAAAATAGGATTCATTAATCAGCAGACTGCCCGTTATTGTCGGCGCCGACACCGTGCCTTCCACCTGTAATGACCCCGAGAGGTTTGCCTTCGTGACCGGAGTCTGGGCGGCAAGGAATTGCTGCGCGGCAATCTCGAGGTTCATTTTGGGGTCCATAGGATCATCCAGATCCAGCGTTCCGCTCCAACGGAGAGTCCCCTCCCCAGATGCGGCCTCTGCATTCTCGATACGGAGTTCTCTGCCCTGAGCGGTACATCGCAGCCGGACGGCACTATACACTACTCCCAGAGGGGAGATGCCAATGCGGCCGCTGTCAATCGATGCTCCACCCGTCGCCATAAGAGAGCCGAGTGATCCCGTCGCGTGGATGTTCGCAGTAAGGATTCCCTCGAGCGAGCTGATCGATCGGGAAGAGAGAAATGGCCTGAGAAAGTTGAAATTGAATCTGTCCGCAGTCAACAACACGTCGACTGATCCGTCTCCCTTTGTCTGAGTCGACTCCGGGTTCCCTTCCGCCGCAGCGCCACGGAGAGAAAGTTCGACCGGCAGCATTGCGGAGATGGTCAGGATTCCCCCGCCGGGTTGGTCGATCTTCCCATCGATGGACAGCACCTGTCTGTGCCAGTCCAGGTTTGCCAAGAAGTCCCCTATAGGCCGTCCGGCTTCCCGGACCCGGGCCGAGATCCGGCCCGACGCATGGGCTCCGCCAGCCGGACCCTCGATTCGTAGGTTGGCAAACAGCAAGCCCTCAAGGTCCGTGCGCCCGAACACCTTTGCAAAATTTCCCAGGTTCATCGAATCCGCTACGACCGTAAAATTCTGCTCGCCCTGTGGGTCGAGAATGCCATCGATTATGAGGTCCCTTGACCCGGCATGAAGAGCGAAGTCCCGGACAATAAACCGCGCCCCATACGAAATCGTTGCCGGCCGCTCAAGAACCCATGTCTGGTCAAGACTACGGGCAACAAGAGAATCGATACGGACCGTCACGCTGTCGGGGTCCGTGTAAGCAGTCCCGCCCAGGCTTACGGAGAAATGCCTGTCGAACCGGATCAACGCTGCGATCTCATGCCTGCCTTCGATCGTGTGGAGCGTGACTGACGCATTTTCCAGGGCGAACGCACCGTACTGGAAACCGCTGAGTTCCGCGTTCCCTTGTACTGATTCGAGTTTCAGAGAGGGCCCGAATCGCCCGTCCATTGACGCCTGCAAGGAAGTTATTGCCAGGTCACCAGCTGCGGCGATGTCAAGATCGGCAGCTCACTGAATCTCCGTCATCTCCGGTGGCCCGGAAGCGTGGAGCGACACGGTTGCGCTGCGCAAAAGTGTCGGGGGGATTCCCAAAATATGCTCAAGTGGCTGGAACGATGATGCGGAAGCAGAGAACGAAAGATCCGAGTACGAACTGGACATCGAATCGAAGGACACAAGAGTTCCCTCTGCCGTAAGAGATCCGACGTTTGTGATGAGCTGCGCCGTATCGATTACGATTGTGCGCCCGTGAACCGAAAGCCCGCAGACGAGCGTGTCGACCTTGAAATCGTGATATGAACCACGTCCAAGGAGGGTTGCCCTGAAATCCGTTTCTGCCGGGGGCCCCCAGGTTCCCTCGAGCAAACCGCGCACGACGAGCGCTGATGGGAAAAGACTGTCGGCGTCAAGCAGGGGCGCGAAATTGCTGGAGGAAATATCGAGGGAGAGTTTCCCGCGCATGCCTCCCCGGGTCACGCGGCCGGTGGCTTCAAGGGCCACGCGGCCTTCTGTGAAGTCCGCTCTGCCGTGAACTGACAGGGGCCCACCCTCCATCGTGGCCTGAAGCGAGCCCCGTTGCAGCGTGGCAGCATTGACTGTCGAATTCAGGAGGTCAACCGAGAGGTTCCCGGTCGCGCTCTCAATCAATTCCCCCTGGAGTGCCCCTGCGAGTGTGCCCGTGAGATCGGTGCGCAGGCCGTTCCGGCCGGTCAGGGCCCCGATATCAAGATGGTTCAGATGCAAGGCCGGAACCGAGAGTGAGGGAGTCTGGTCAAAAGGCCGCGCGTGTGCGTGTCCTGTCAACCCACCATCTGGGGTCCGGATTTCAACGGACGTTTCAAGGCTTCCGTCCAGAAGCGTCATTGCGATCGTTGCATCTCGTATCTTCTGCCGGTTGACCGTCGAGCTGTCAAGCGATACCCGCGCGCCGGCCTGTACTGCCCCTCCTCCGTCCTGCAGCGAACCATCCAGTACGAGGGAGAGATCACGCATCGATCTGGCCTCAGCATGGATCTGTACGCTCCCGTTCAGATCGCTTGACAGATCGTCCGTTCCGAGAATCTTTCCGAGATCAATGCCCCGGAACATTGATTCCTCGAGAGTCAGAAACGGGGAGGCTGCAAAGGGATCAGCCACGCACTGAAACGAAATCGCGCCGGCGTCACTCGCGGCAGACGCGGTGGCCCGGACCTGTCCGTGTTCGATCGTGATATCTGTGCGCAGGTCCTGCACTGAAATGCTCGCGAAATGTGAAGAATCGAGTCTGAGTGATGCCGTTCCGGTCAGCTCGGCAAGCGATGCTCCCGAGACTTCAGCCTGGAGTGATCCTGTTAGACTCGTAGCAGGGATCGTGCTCCCAAAGACGGCAAGCGAGATGGTCCGGAACTCGGGGACACGGATCCTGTAGAGAGGAACTTCTCTCACAATTGCCTCGGCAGTCGTTCGCACAAAGCCAGTTCCGGTACCAAGTTCTCCGCTCGCACGCAGGGTGTCGCAGACAAAAGTTCCCTGGACCAGAAGGGAAGTGCAGTAGGGGTTTGCACTCCACGTCCCTTTCAGGGTTGCATGTGCCCGGGCTGAATCGGGGTCAAATCCCCTGCCGGAAAGGGAGAACTCTGATACAAGCCCCCCCAGGCGTTCGAGCAGATTCTCAGGATTGTCTGAATGGAGAATGGTGAGTGTACCCTTAACGGCATATTCAGGAACCGGATCGAACGTTGTGAGGCGCACGTCGGCATTGAGCAGAATCGGGCCCACGTCCCCTCGAACTGTCGCGCGGATGTTGCCCTGACGGGCCTCTGCGTTCAGTGTCCCCTCGACCGGTCCCATGTCCGCGACACGAGAGGGGAGCACCTCAACATTGGCTGAACCGGAAAAATCAGCAGGAGAACTCCCGGCGCCGATGACTCTGAACCTGCTCCGGAGCGATTCAGAGGTATCCGGCGGTCCGGTGAGACTTGACGGACTGAACCTCTCGCTCGCACCCGTGAAGTCCAGCGCAAGAATTCTGCCTGGCATCGCACGGGCTTTCCCGGTCAGCCCGATGTTTCCCCCGCCGGGGAACGTGAGGGTGAGGTTGGTGAACGACGAATCACCGTTTCCAGCGATTCCGAGATCGACCCGGGCTTCTCCCTCTGGTCCGAATCCGGGAAGAAGAAGGTGAAGATCCGCGTACGAGACGGGCGAGGCTGAGAGCCTGAGGTTCGTACCGGGGAGGGAATGGACCGGCGAAAAAGGCAGAGGAACGTACCCCCTCCCGACGATCCGGCTTCTCGCGGACGCAATCGAGAGCGAACGGACATCAAGTGAACTCCCGGAAAGGGTGCCTGCGGCGTCGACCCGAAATTCGCCCGCGCGCTGGCCCTCAATCGCCGCGCGGCAGTGGAGAGTATCTATGGAGGCTGTAATGCCGCCCCCGATCAGGATGGAATCGCCCCGAAGGTGAATATCATGAACCTCGATTTGTCGGAATGTCGTGTCGGAAGGGAACAACAGTGTGCACTCGCCGTTTGTCAGTTGAAGAGTATCGCCGCGGACTCTGAGCCCCTCGGATGTGTCCTGGCTGGCTGTGTCCGATGAGGCAAACGGTTGAAGGAGGACCAGGTTCCCTCCCGGAAGGAGACGGGTTCTGACGGTCGGACGGGATATGGAGAGCTGCCGAAAATGGAGCGTGCCGCCGAGCAACGCGCTCAGGTCATACGAGGCCCGCAGGGTGTCAATCGAGATGAACAGCGAATCCGAGGCACTTGCGATTCGGATGTTCGTGAGCGAGAGGGAAGAAAACCAGCTGCCTCCGGCCGAGCCAATCGACGCCACGGTCCCGGGCCAGGGGTTGACGAGGTTCAACACCGAGCGGGCCACCAGCAAGGAAACCGGCGGGATCTGCAACAGGATCCCAAGAAGGAGGATGAATAGCGCTGTCCCTATCAGAAACCGCCGTATGAACCTGCCTGAAGCCCGAATGACGTTGGTTCGGAGTCTTCGTGCGGGTTGCCGGGTGATGTTGTCGTGTTCTGGAGTCACTCAGATTCAGGGGATGAAATCGATGAATAATAGGGGTTCCGTACATCAGTTTCAATGCGCGGTATCAGGATGCCGAGGCCTGTGATCTGTCTTTACTTTCAATCGTTCAATTTCTAAGTTATCGTAACGCAACTCTTCTTTTGGCCGTGTTTGAATCCGTCGTGAGGCGTGTGTGCTCCCCCGCAATTCGTTTCCGGTCTTTCTGGCAATTCTTCTCTGCGCTGTCTGCAGTGGAGGACCTGTAGCGGAAGCCAGATCGCAAGGCAGGGAACAGAGTGAAGATTCCCTCGCCAGGGTTACGCCACCGGGCGTGCAGGTTACTCTCCCATGGGCGGCCGCCCAGCTGATCCCGAGCCCTGAGTGGTACTTCGGATCCGGGGAAGGGACCAGGTTCGGATTGAGATGGCAGGTTACCCCGCTTCTGTATTCGCTGGGAATAAATCGGCGTCTCAGTCACTGGCGTGTTCTGGTTGTCGAACCCATGATCCGGTATAATGGATCGATCGAACTCTTCGTTCATCCGGAGATTTTCTTTCCCTCCGGGACATCAGGTGGTCCCTGGCTCGTTCGTGCTGGACTGCGAGGCTACATACCGTTGAGCGGGTTCGGCGAGGACCTGGCCGGGTCGGTCGGCTGCTCGTATGCCCGGCAGGGAGCAGAGCAGAGCGTTGCGTATGAGGCGGGGCTCTACCTGTTTTTTGGAATTGTGGGCCTTCAGGTGGGTCATTCCCCCGGGCTCCCTGGTTCACCATGGAGCGTCACGGTGGCTCTTCGATACTTCTGACTGCGAAGGGGAAAATGAACGGCGAGAAATTTTGGGGTACAAATTGGTGGGGGCTCGTGGCCCTGCTGATATCCCTCGGGGGTGTGATTGCGGGCTGTGCCGCCGTTCGGTCCACCGGCTCGGCTATCGGTCGGAACACCGCTGCATTCTTCGGGAGCACGGATTCAATCCCGGGAAGAATTGGCAATCCGCGGCGCGGCGACGCGGGGCTGTCTGTCCTCTGGATCGGGCATGCGACGGTCTTGATTCAGATCGACGGAAAATTCATCCTCACCGATCCGGTTTTTACCCGGACAGTCGGTTTCTTCTCACGTCGGCTGGTCGAGCCCGGACTGGCCCCTGACTCGTTGCCGGATTGTGATGCGGTCCTGATCTCGCATATGCATATCGACCACCTCTCACCCGTGTCGCTCGAGATGATTGAGCCGAAGGTCGGTCAGCTGCTCGTTCCTCCGCAGGGATTGGTCTATCTGCCGAATTTTGACTTTCCCATGTGCGAGCTCTCTACCTGGCAATCCTGGGAGCGGGACGGCCTGCGAATTACCGCGGTTCCAGTCCTTCACAACGGGTGGCGGTACGGAATCGACGGGGCCTGGATGCGGGAGAGCTATACGGGATATGTGATTGAGTACCGTGACAGAACGGTGTACTTTGGAGGCGATACGGGGTATGATTCAACACTTTTCGTTGAGACACGAAAGAGATTCCCCCGTATCGATCTCGCGCTCCTTCCGATCGCTCCGATGAAGCCTCACGAGTACACTCGCATCCGCCATCTCGACCCTTCCGACGCTCTCAACGCCTGGAGTGAACTCGGTGCGAGGTGGATGGTTCCGATGCATTATGAGACGTTCACTGAGTCGCTGGACAATCCCGGAGAAGCGTTGGAAGTTCTCCGGACTGAGACGGCACGCCGCGGCCTCGACACCGAACGCATTGTCATCCTGCAAATCGGTGAACAGCGCCTGTTGATGCACAAATAGAGTCCCGTAGCCTTGCGTTCGCAATCCTTGATTTTCCGGTGAAATCTTTCGATTTTGAATCTCTAACATGCGCAAAGGGTGAGATCTCACCCTGGTTCTTGCCCTGTTGAAATCCCCAAACCCGTATAATCATGCACCGACTATGAGGATGCAGTGAGTGGTGTTCCTCCTACACCGTCTCCAATTTATCTTGACCGGAACGAAAACAACTACGGCCCTGCTCCAGCATGTTTTGATGCGCTTCGTCGGGCGGACCACACCGTTATGAGTTTCTATACCCGAGTGCACACGCGGGGAGTGAAAAGCATCATCACGGAAAGGCTGGCTAAAGAGTTCGCTGTCCCTGAATCAGGCATCCTTCTCGGCTACGGAGCGGAAGATCTTTTGAAACAGGCGGTTGCCTGTTTTCTGGGGGCCGGTGAAAAGCTTATGATTCCTTCCTATTCCTGGTGGTACTACAAGGAAATTGCGAGCGAAGTGGGAGGAGTGAATATCGAATATCCCCTGATCAAGGGAAAAGACACGTTCTCGTACGATATTGACGGTATGATGAAGGTCTATGAGCGGGAACGACCGAGGGTGGTGTTCATCAGTTCGCCAAATAACCCTACCGGTAATGCAATGTCGCCTGAGGAGATGGACGACCTTCTGCGGGTCCTCAAAGACGTCCCTGTTGTGTTCGATGAGGCGTACTGGTACAACAGTCAGCGGCTTCAGGTCCGCCGGCTTCTCGAGGAATATCCCAACATCCTTATCGTCAGGACCTTTTCAAAATACTATGCCCTGGCAGGCCTGCGCATCGGATTCGCCTTTGTGGGTGAGGGCCTGAAGAAACTCGAAAAGATGTCCCATCGGTATCTCGGCTTCAACCGGCTCTCGGAAGAAGTGGCGGTGGCGGCCCTCGACTCTCCCGACTACTATGCACGGGTGGCGGATCAGATGCGGTGCGATAAGGAACTTTACTATCGGGACCTCGGGTCTCTCCCCGGATGTACGGTGTACCGATCCGAAGCGAACTTCATCCTTGTGGAGATCCCGAACGCAATCAAGAGTCCCTTGAAGGACCATTGCATGAAGCGGGGAATCGTGTTGAAGTTTATGGACGAACCTCTGCTCAACTCTCACATTCGCATTACCCTCGGGACGGGAGAGCAAAACCGGCTGGTGATTAACGCCATACAAGAATTCTTCGGATAGACCGTGTCGGCTCTCTCACTGCTGCGTGAGTATCAGAGTACGCTGAAGGGGGTCGAGGTCGAGGAAATTCTTGACCTGGTCTTCTTTCGTCCCCTCGCCTTTCTCCTCGTCCGACTCGCAGCCCTCACTCCGGTCACGCCCAACCAGGTGACCGTCCTGGCGGGAATGCTGGGTATCCTCGCCGGCGCGGTCTACGTACTGGAATCCCCAACCGCGTTCATGGTCGCTGCGGGGCTCCTGGTGCTCTTTAACGTGCTGGATTGTGCGGACGGCATGCTTGCGCGGATGAAGGCGAACGGAAGCCGGCTCGGACGTATCCTGGACGGCATTTCGGACTACATCGTAAGCATTGCAGTGTATTTGGGCATCGGGTTCGGCTATGCCAGCCGGTCCGAAACTCCTGCTCTCCTCTGGACATGTGTTGTGGCAGCCGCACTGAGCAACGCAATCCAGTCGGGGCTCCTCGACTTTTACCGGAACCGGTATCTCGATATCACTCGTGACCGGGCCAGCGTGCTCAAGAAAGACCTCGACGACCTTCACGGCGAGTATGATCTGCTCAGCCGGGAGAATAGAAAACCAGTCCTCAGAGGACTTCTCTGGATCTATCTTCGGTATTCCGGCCTGCAACAATTGCTCATTACGCAGAAACAGCTGAGTGCACGGCGCCCGCGCGCGGATCGTGCGGAATTTGTCCGGGCAAACAGACGGATCATGTTTTTCTGGACGTTCCTAGGCCCGACCACCCAAATCAGTCTTCTGATTGTCGCATCGCTGGTGAACCGCTTGGACCTCTATCTCTGGGCGATCGTGCTGATCGGCAACGTCGCCGCGATTCTGCTGAAGTTGGTGCAGAACGGGATTGACTCCCGTCTCGGTATGAGTGAACCGTAATGCGCGCCCTGATCCTTGCAGCCGGGGTGGCCTCGCGGCTTCGCCCCTTGACTAATGATACTCCGAAATGCCTCCTGCCTGTGGGTGACAGGAGCATTCTTGAGCGTACGGTTGACAACCTGATCGCGAACGGGATACGGGATCTCGTCGTCGTGACCGGCTATCTCGCTGATCATGTGCGGACGTTTCTCGCCGGATCGTTTCCGGACCTCCGTGTGACGTTCGTCCATAATTCGCGGTTCGAGGCAACCAACAACATCTACTCCCTCTGGCTTGCGAAGTCGGCAGTCGTGGGGGATGAGATGCTCCTGCTCGACAGTGACATTCTGTTTGACCGGCGTATCGTTGCGCTGCTGTTGACCGCCCCCTACGTCAACGCTCTCGCGCTCCGCACGGATCGCCGGCTCGGCGCGGAGGAGATCAAGGTCCTGACCGGGTCGGGCGTGTGGGTGCGGGAAATCGGGAAAGAGGTCGACCCGTCCCGGGCGGCGGGAGAATCAATCGGAATCGAACGGTTCAGCCAGGAATCAGTCTCGAGACTCTACCGCCTGCTGGACAGGATGGTTGGGAAAGACGGTCAGGAAAATCTCTTCTACGAAGCGGCCTTTCAACGGCTGATCCAGGAAGGAGACCGTATCGCGGCCGTCGATGTGGGACCGCTGCGGTGCATCGAAATCGATACGCCGGAAGATCTTGATGATGCGGCCCGCGAGGTCAGCAGCATTCCGGACTGATGGAAGGGGAGGGCTCGCGTGTCAGCCTGGTCTCTGCTTGACATTCCCCCGCCAAGTATGTAGAATGGATCGCTAATTCCGTTCACTGCATCGTGCTACTTACACCGTCGGGAACCAGATGAAACGACAGAGAATTCTATCATTATGCCTGTGCCTTCCAGCGTTCTGGTGCCTGTCCTGCTCTCCGGGCACCCAGGTTACAAAGAGCTGGGCGGATGAGGGCTTTGCGGGGAAGCCGTTCAAGAAACTCCTCGTTATGGCCGTCGTGAAGGATCAATGGGTGCGGGGTGCGTTCGAAACGACCCTTGAGGAAGATCTCGCGAAGGACAAGGTCACGGTGATCCGCAGCATGGACGTCATGGAAAAGACAGAAGAGCTGACCCCGGAACTGTTTGAATCGAAATTCCTTCCCCTCGGGATCGATGCGGTCCTGATCAGCCGGGAGATCAACCGGGAAAGCCGGGAGAAGGTGTTCTACAATCTTCCGAATGACTATTACGGCATGTACAGCTACTATGCGATGACATACACATACTATCTGCAGCCGTCATACATCCGGCAGGATGAAGTCTTCTATGTTGAATCCAACCTCTATGACGTAAAGAGTACACGTCTTGTCTGGAGTGCTGTCTCGGAGTCTCTGGCGCCCCAGAAGGCGACGGATATAGTCATTCCACTTACAAAAATCGTTGCCCGCTCACTCCGGCAGGACGGGTTCATCAAGTAGTGGGATGTGCTGACTGCTCGTACCCGGACGGGATGCGTGAAGAGATACCGTGTGTATCCCTTTCCTGCGCTGTAGGATGTCCCTCAGAGATTCTGTTGCTCACCAGTGTCCCGTACATTCTAACGTGGAGGTATGCGATGAAGCATGTGGTTGTAGTGTTGATGGTCCTTCTCTTTGTGCCGATGGGGTTCGGTCAGAAGATTGGTGACGAAAAGGAGAAGAAATTCCAGGAGGAATCTGCCAAAGGCCATGACACGACCAAGGTGATGGGATGGAATCTCGCTGCGACAACAGGGCTGAATCTGTCCCAGGTTGCGTACGAGAACTGGGCTTCCGGGGGTCAGAATTCTCTGGCGTGGGGCCTCTGGTTTGGCGGGAACGCTCTCCATCGTGCCGAGAAGACACAGTGGAGCAACTACCTGAAGCTTGCCTACGGGCAGAACAAGCTCCAGGGCCAGGACTCGCGGAAAACGGACGACGAAATCTATTTTGAATCCCTGTTGATTTATATCGTGGGGACTACGGTGAATCCGTATGCCTCCTTCACGTTGCGAACCCAGTTTGCCCCGGGGTACAAGTACTCTGGCGATACCGCGCGGGTTCAGGTCTCGAAATTCTTCGACCCGGGCTACATGACCCAGAGCGTCGGTGTCGCGTACGAGCCGACCAGCATGCTCACGCTCCGGCTCGGGGCAGGGATGAGGGAGGTCATCACCGACCAGTTCAATCAGTACGCCGATGATCCTTCGACACCCGAGATCGAGAAGACGAGGGTCCGGGGAGGATTCGAAGCGATTGCGGATTTCAGGTGGCCGTTTGCTGAGAACATGGCGTATATCAGCCGCGTCGAGACCTTCTTCCCGTTCACGAGTCTCGGCCGCGGCTATGCGAGGTGGGACAACACAGTTGCGATGAAAGTAAACACGGTGGTCACGGTAAATTTTAACGTTCAGATCATCAGTGATCCAGATGTGACACCGAAGACCCAGCTGAAAGAAGCGCTTTCGGTCGGTCTGAGTTACTCGCTTCTCTGATTCACGGCCTTTGGTCTGTCCGGGTACCCGGACCCGCGATTCTTGCGCGATCGGGGCTTTCTGGTCGTGGGAGTGCTCCGGATGACCTCCGCATCTGTGGATTAATCGATCCGAAAAGCATATGTTTAGTATCAAGCGTGCCGCAGCGGGACCGTTTACCCTGGAGACTTCTGTATGTATAAACTTGTTCTTGTGCGCCATGGTGAAAGCACCTGGAATAAAGAAAATCTCTTTACCGGGTGGACCGATGTTGACCTTTCGGAAAAGGGAATGACGGAGGCCAGAGAAGCGGGTGTGGTTCTTCGAAAAGAAGGATTCAGGTTCGATGCTGCCTATACCTCGGTCCTGAAACGAGCGATCAGGACTCTCTGGATTATCCTTGACGAGATGGACGAGATGTGGATCCCGGTGAGCCGGGACTGGCGGCTGAATGAACGGCATTACGGTGCGCTGCAGGGGCTGAACAAAGCGCAGACTGCGGAAAAATACGGTGAAGAACAGGTGAAGCTCTGGAGGCGCAGCTACGATATCAGACCCCCGGCGCTCGAGGAGACCGACGAACGCTACCCCGGCCGCGATCCGCGATACAGAGGGCTCTCCAAGGCCCAGCTCCCCATCGCCGAATGCCTGAAGGATACGGTGGAGCGGTTCCTTCCCTCATGGCACAACGGAATCGCGCCGGCCGTCCAGAGCGGGAAGAAAGTGATCATCGTGGCACACGGAAACAGCCTCCGGGCCCTCGTGAAGTATCTCGATAATGTATCCGACGAAGCCATCGTTGAACTGAATATTCCGACCGGAATGCCTCTGGTATATGAGCTCGATGCCGATTGTCGCCCGCTCCGCAGCTACTATCTGGGAGATCCCGAGAAGGTGAAGAAAGCCGCGGAAGCGGTGGCGGCACAGGCAAAAGGGAAAGTGTAGCTCTCCCTGATAGGCGTGTGGGTACCCGTCTCATTCGGGGGGTGGACGGCCTGCATGGGGGTCCCCCGGGTACGGTTGCGCCGGGGGGCATTCCTCGCGGGAGAACATGGAACCCTGTTTGGCGGGAGTGTGTTCTATGAATGTCTCCCCAGGTCGGGTGAGCCTTGTTCCTTGCGTGGGCTCCCTGAACGGAGATAATGCCCTGCAGGATTTCTAACAATTGACCACTTCAGAAGGACAGTCAGAATGCGACTATCATTTCTTGTCGGCCCGGTAAACCGTGGCAAGCTATTGATGCTCTATGCAGCCGTTGGGGCAGCACTCCTGTTCAGCTCCTGCTATCCGGACTACAATCTCTCCGCTACGGATTACGATCTTGTGATGACCCGGTATGCTCCGGGAACGAATTTCGGGGCCTACGATACCTACATGATGCCGGACACGGTGATCCATCTCGATGGAGATACTCTCACCGGCACCAATAAGCTGCTGTCACGCAAGTATGACCAGGCAATCCTGTCTACAGTGGCCGCCCACATGCAAGCGCTCGGATACCAGCGGGTGGCTGTGGATACGACAAACCCGGCGGACGTTGCCTTGATCGTCGCCGCCTCAGGAAGCACGACCATTTATTACAACTATTGGTATCCATACTATCCCGGGTATGGTGGATGGGGCGGCTGGTACTATCCGCCGACTGTCAGCGTGGGATCGTACTCCACCGGCACGCTCTACGTGAACATGCTCGACCCGGCACAGCGGGACTCTCAGAGACGGTTTCCAGTCGTCTGGTTCGCCGCGGCGAACGGACTTCTAAACGCCACCTCTTCTCCGGCAACCAGGATTACAGAGGCTATCGACCAGGCGTTCGCGCAGTCGCCCTATCTCAAGACCAATTAAGCAAATCGAGCCGAATTCCACACTCAGGATCTTCGCAATGACAAAACACTTATTGAGTATCCTATTCCTCACCCTTGTCCTGGTTGCCGGCAACTCGTCGCTCGCCCAGTACAGCAACATGACAAGCCTGACGTATGACGTTACTCTCCCGGTCGGCAATTCCGCGGACTTTATCGACGGCCTCCAGTGGCGTGGCGTGGCATTTGAAGCCCGGCGGTTTCTCGACCGTCAATTTTCTATCGGCTTTGAATTCGGGTGGCATATACAGTCCGTGAAATCAACGGATCTGCTTCAACTGCCGAACGGGGCAATCAGCGGAACTCAGGTACGAGGGACGAATGCCCTGCCGCTGCTCGTAACGGCGCAGTACTATCTCTCGAAGGATCGACAAGAAATTCGGCCGTACGCAGGACTGGGGGCCGGGATGACGTACATCGACCAGAGATGGGATCTCGGACTCTATTCGCTGACCACCTATAACTGGCATTTCACCCTGAAGCCGGAAGTGGGCGTCATCATCCCTCTCGGGGACGTTGACGGAATGGTCGCGGCTAGCTACACGCACGCGTTTGACTCCGGGCAGACTGCCTATGGAAACGAAGACAATACACAGCAGTATTTCGTCTTCAGAGTCGGCCTGGTCTGGAGCCGTTTCTGATCTGTAGAGGACAGGTTCGTGATTCGGATTGACGACTGAACGATGGGATGATGGTGTGCTTCCTGCGAGAGGCACACCGGTTGTGCGTCTGGTCTGGACTCGATTACGGGACGTGCCTGATGGTTCAAAAGCGGATGCTGATCCCCAGTTTCAATCCCGAACAGGTCAGCGGGGTCTCTGAATGGAGCGGCCAGTTCATGTCTGACCGCGTGAGCTGGTAGTACCCGTAGGCAAAGGCCCCTTTGAGCACTGCATGGAGGACCGGCGTGAGCCAGGGGGCATCCCGGAGGATCCCCGAAGTGAAGACACCGGTAACTCCCTCCGCGGTTGCGATGATGGCAAAGCTCGCGACCCATTCCGGAAAGACAAATCGGGGATACATCAGACCGAATTGATATCCGGCGATTATCGAGATATGCCGTCCGAATTGAACCTTGAGCCCGCTTTCGGAAGTGATGCCAAAGCAAAGCCGGCTGTCATACCGGGCGACGATGGCCGAGTCAGCCGGTGGGAGTCCTGCCGCGTCAGGATGCCAGTGTGACCACTCAAGGGTCCAGAGAAAGTAGGGCAGGATGATGATGTTGCCCGGCCAGTAGCCGTAGCCGTCGCGGGCTCCGAAGCCGAATCGCCAGAGATCTCCCTGTACGCTGTTCTCCGGTCCCGCTGAAGCTGCCCACTGCGGCCGCATATAGGCGCCGAAAGCGAACCGCTCATCCAGCTGGGCAAGATCATGTTTGAGCGGGGTGACCGCGCTGAACCCCCATCGCGCCTCCGCGGCTCCGAGTTGAGGCATCGAACCGGAGAATTCTTTCTGGCCCAGATGCAGTATCCCATACCCTCCTTCCATCGTGAAGCGATGATTACTGTACGCGTATCGCTCCATCGAGGGCAGGAGGGACTCTCGTGAGTCCGTTCCCTGTCCGCGCAGGAGAGGAGTAGTCCAGAGGATGAAGCTGAGAACGCTGAGGCTGGATCGTCTGAGCTGCAGCCTCCGGGTGGTGGACAGGAATCTGCTGGGGAGGAAATGCATACAGATAAGATATGCTGACCGGATCCAGAAATTCAAGGGACCCGCAGAAGAATCTTCGTTGACATTCAGGGCTTTAATGGCTACAATATCCGCGCGGCAAAGGCGGTGCGGCTGAAGGTGCTCAGGAACAACCACTAAAGGCTTCTTGATGAAAAGCATACAGAGAATTGTCATCCTTACAGCGTGTCTCATGCACTTCGCGCTGCTTGCAGCTGAAGCGCAGGTCTATTACGCGCCGAAGGAGCGATCGGTCGAGATCACTCCCTATGCGGGGTACATGCTCAATACAAACATGACCGTGGCATACGGATATGTAAACACGAGAGATAATCCCGCGTTTGGCGGGACGATCGCATTTGATGTTCAACGCGGGATGCAGGTAGAGCTCCAGTACCTCTATCACAGCACGACCTCGGACTTCATTTCGCAATCGGGCAGGTACGATGATTTCGGGTTCGACGTGACCATGCAGTATTTCATGCTGAACTTCGTACGTGAAATCAAGCCGATGGCAAAAGTGAACCCGTACGTCTCCGTCGGGGGTGGCGCCGTCTGGGCTCAGCCGAAGTATGCGTCGCTGGAGTCCGTTTGGCGGGCAGCCATGCAGCTGGGAGGTGGAGCAAAGATTTCCCTCTCGGAGAAGATTGCTCTGAAGCTCCAGGGCCAGGTACTCTTTCCCCTCGTGTTCTACGGAGGGGGCTTCTACGTCGGGACAGGCGGGGCCGGGCTCGGCGTATCGGCAGGGATTCCCTTCGCCGAGTTCAATTTTTCAGGAGGCCTGAGCTTCTCTCTATAACAGTCTGTATTCTTGCGGCCCGGATCATTTCTCCGTCAGGAACATGATCCGGGCCGTCTCATTTTGGAGCTGATGCCGACTGTGTGCCCTGTCACATCGCGACGTTGATATCAACCTGTTTTCTTCGTACGTTGACGCCAGCGTTTCCCCGATGAAAATGGTGACGATCGGACAAGAAGGGATTTGTGTATGAATTCCATCGGTCGGCTACTCACGGTCCCCATCCTGTTGCTCAGTTCGGGCCTCTCCGAAGCGGCCGCCCAGGTCTATTACGGCCCGATCCCGAAGAATCTTGAGATTTCTCCGTTCGCCGGGTATATGGTCAACACCGATATCCGCGTAACAGACGGCTACGTCTCGACCACCAGCGGTCCTGACTTCGGCGTCGCGTTCAATCTCGATTTGAAAAAGGCGAGCCAGCTCGAAGTTTTCTATGTTGCGCACCAGAGCCGCTCCGGCTACAGGTCGAACACCGAGCCTGTCAACAATTTTGAATTCAATATTCTCTTCCAGTACTTCATGGTCGGATACTCGCATGAGATGCGACCCCTGAAAATGAACACGCCCTTCTTCTCCGTGGGGCTGGGCGGATGGTGGGCGAAGCCCGATTTTGAGGGAGCAAAAGATACCTGGCGCGTGGCGATGTATTTCGGGGGTGGATGGAAGTTCTACTTCTCGGAGGTAATCGGGATACGTGTACAGGCTCAGGCCCTGTTTCCGATTGTCTTCAGTGGTGGGGGACTGTACGTGGGAACAGGGGGATCCGGCCTGGCGATCACCGCGGGGATCCCCATCGCCCAGTTCAGCTTCTCCGGAGGTTTGATATTCGTGATCTAAGGGTGCGCTAACGGCATGCGCAACTCGTTATTGCAGAAAAGAACCCCGCCTCTGTGCGGGGTTCTTTCATCTGGGGGGGATACGGAGAGACGGCTGCTCAGAAGATAAATCCTGTAACACCAACACGCATCCCGTATAGCTTGCCGGTCTTCGCCTCCGACGCGATGGTGATCCACTGAGCCTGATAGTAGAGCTGTACGGTTATCCCCGCCCTCCGGCCCAGCATGTACGTCCCGCCTCCGCCAAGCTCCAGCGCAAACCCGGTTCCTGATTTCTGGTTCCCTGATTCGACATAGGGGGACTTTTCGGAGACTGATGCGAACAATCCCCCCAGCTGCAGAAATGGATACCAGGTGTAGCTCGAGTCGGCGAACGCCAGGAGCACGCTCGGTCCGATGGCAATCGTCGTAGATGACTCGCCGTCTTTGCGGGAGGAACTGCTCAGGTACAGCTCTCCACCGACGCCGACGTTCGGGCTCGTGAACCAGTAGGCGAACGGCTTCAGATCCACCGTTGTCTTGTCATTGAACCCCTGGATCAAGCCTCCTGCGACGCTCACGGAAGCGGTTCCGCCGACCGCGACGCTCCCCTTGTCAAGGGCCCAGCCGGGCTGGCTGAACAGGGGGTTCTGTGGGACGAACATCATGCTGCCGAGGAGAATAAGGAAGAGTGGTTTCATGTGCGCCCTGGATTGAAGGTTTGCCGTGATCTGAATATGATTCTAGGATTCATTTGGCGTCTGGTCGGGGGGCAAAAACTCCGTCAGAAACCATCTGCCGTACGATAACCCTGGAATAAAGACGCGCAAACTTGCTCATGGAGGAGGGATCTGTCGCTTTAGACTTCCCCGCCCAGAGGAGAGCCTCATCGGAGGTCCTGTAGAGATTGGATTGGACAATAATCTCCTTTGAATTCATGTAATAGCCCTGCGTGTACGCAACGTTCCATGAATCATACCAGTAGCCGTACATCGCCATGGAGCCCGCTGATGGAGTGTAGACCATTGCACCGGGGATGTAGGTCTCCGTTGTCCTGCTGTCGAGAAGGGTGAGAAGCAGTACGGCGTCGGCTCCCGCTCCCGCGATCCGCACTTTTGCTTTCTCCCTGTCCATTTTCTCCTTGAACAGCATGGGGGGAAAGACTTCCATGCCCATCTGTGCGGCGACGCCTGCGCCGCGGAGTTCTTTGACAACGGCCTGTTCGACATTCCCCCGGGCGATCGCGTCGTCACTCATCCCGATCACAAGCACGTTGTTGAAAGCCACCGGCTCAATGTCGGGATTTCGCCAGCTCTGGGTGATCTCCGTGGACCCGCTGCAGGAGAGGAGGCAACACACCGGCAAGACGAATAAAGCGTATCGAAGGGAGATACGGGTTTCCATAAGGATTCCTGTCTGTTCTGGTTTGATCCACCCCTTGCCGGAAGACTCGAACGCCCCGCCGGGCCGGGCGGAGAACAATTATAGGAGTAATGCTGGCGGATGTCAAGGAGTGAATTCCATCTGTCCCCCTGTGGAGAGTACCGCACAGACGCCGAATGAACACATCGCTCGCCAAGAATGTTCTCCGAATCTCCTCGTTCTGTCTGCTGCGTTTCCTCTCCGTCCGCCTTGAAACTTGGAATGAAAACAAAGATATTGAACGGCGCGAGTCCCCCGCTCCTCAATGAAGCCCGGTTCAAAATACCTGCATGTGACAAGCCCCGGACGAATCTGCCTGTTCGGAGAGCATCAAGATTACCTCGCTCTTCCGGTCATCCCCTGCGCGATCTCATTGCGAATCACTATTGAGGGAAGGCACAGGAGTGACCGGGCCGCGGTGGTGGACCTGCCTGACGTCAGCAGCAGGGAAACATTTGTTCTGGGAGAGAGGCTTCCGTATTCCAAAGAGAGGGACTATTTCAAGAGCGCGGTGAATGTGCTGCTGCGCCAGGGGTTCTCTTTTTCACGCGGCGTCGAATGCACTGTGCACGGCGAAATTCCGATAAATTCCGGCACCTCAAGCTCCTCAGCTCTCGTTGTGGCGTGGATCGATTTTCTTGCCCGCATGAGCGATCAGTCGACGGATCTCGGACCGGATGCGATTGCCCGGTTCGCGCATGAGGCGGAAGTGCTGGAGTTCGGCGAGCCCGGAGGGATGATGGATCATTTCTCTACGGCATATGGAGGCGTGATCGTGATCGATTTCGACCCCCTCGTTCAGGTCCGTCGCCTGAAGGCTGACCTCGGCACATTCGTCCTGGGGGATTCCCGGGAACCGAAGGATACCAAGGGAATCCTAGCCCGGGTAAAACAGGGCGTGCGATCACTTGTAGCCCGGCTGAATTCTCAGTATCCCGGATTCACGCTGAAGAATTCCACCGCTGAGGATATCGAAGGCGTTGCGGCCGACCTCACTCCTGATGAGAAAACATTGTTGCTCGGAACTATCCGCAACCATTCGATGACTGAGGAGGCGCGAAAGATGCTCGGGCGGGTCGAAGTTGACCATCGAAAACTAGGAGAACTTCTGACCGAACACCAGACGGTCCTTCGTGAAGTCCTCCGTATCTCAACCCCCCGGATTGACAGGATGATCTCAGCTGCGATCTCTGCCGGAGCGCTGGGGGGAAAGATTAACGGCTCCGGCGGCGGTGGATGCATGTTCGCGTACGCTCCGGACAACCCCGACAGGGTCCGCCGCGCGATTGAAGATGTGGGTGGACAGGCCTACATAATCAGACCGGACGCGGGGACAAGTGCCAGGAAGGAGGGGAATGGGCCATGAACGAAGGAAACCTTGTCATCCTCGCGGGAGGTGCTGCGTCCCGGATGAAGGTGCCCGCATCAGTTACATTGGGCGCCGACCTGGAAGGCCAGGCCGACAGAAAGACAAAGGCGATGATTGGCCTCGGTGTCGACGGACGTCCCCTCATGGATTACCTTCTTGAGAACGCGGTGGCAGCGGGATATACTGATACCGTTATTGTTGTCAGTCCTGAGGACCGATCAGTTCGGGCGCATTACGGGGCGAGGGAACGGGACAACCCGTATCGAGGCATGGAGATTTCCTATGCCGTCCAGGAAGTCCCTGCCGGGCGTTCAAAACCGGCCGGCACAGCGGATGCATTGCTGCAGGCGCTCCGCACAAGACCCGATTGGGCAGGCCAGCAGTTCACGGTCTGCAACAGCGACAACCTCTATTCTCGTGCAGCATTCGAGCTGCTCAGGACCACGAATGCTGAGTGTGCAATGATCGACTATGATCGCGAAGGCCTTCTGTTTAGCCGTGAACGGATCGAAGCCTTTGCCGTCATCGTGACGAATCCTGACGGTACGCTTCGAACGATCACCGAAAAGCCCGATGCCGCGCATATCGCGCAGACAAGGGAGGCGACCGGCAGGGTTGGCGTGAGCATGAACATCTGGCGCTTTGTGTTCGACCGGATACTCCCGTTCCTGGAAGCCGTCCCGTATCATCCGCTGCGCAAAGAGAAGGAACTGCCGACGGCAGTGATGATGATGCTCGGGGCAGGGACCGCTTCGGTTCAGACGATACCCCTGCGTGAACATGTGCCGGACCTGACCAGCCGAAATGACATCGCAGACCTTCAGCGATACCTCAAGAATATTGCTACAGGTCCACGACCGTAAGGTCGCATGCCGGAGAGTGTCCGGGAATGGCTTTCTGCCCATTTGATTCTGGTCCTCCCCGGCCGTATCTTGGATGATTGACATCAGACAGGTTTCTTACTCGGGGAAGGGGACAATATCATGCGACATACCGCGATTCTCCTGGCAGGTCTCCTGCTGACCGGTGCGGTGGCTCAGGCGCAGACACGCGCTGACATGCAGGACAAACTCATTCAATTCCTGACAACGGATCTCCGTTTGTCGCCCGACCAGCAATCGAAGGCACGGCAGTTCCTCAAGGAATCCGATTCCGAAATGGCAAAATATGAACAGCAGTATTTCGGAAAGCCTGAAATGGTCGCCAAAATGCGCAAGCAGGTGACCATGGAATTCGGACAAAAAGTAGGATCGATTCTTACCTCCTCTCAGCTGTCTCAGTATCCAAAGACAAAGCAGAAGCTCTATACCTTCCTCCAGGACCGGTACGAAAACGAGATGCGGGAAAAGCAAGGGTCGGAAGCGCAGACCCGGGAAATGCAGGAAGCGAAACCGCGCGAACCAAAGTAGGCGGCGGTCCCCTCACTCGGATACGGGCTCTCCATCGGAGAGCCCGTTGTGTTTCAGGCGGCCGCCCTCTCAAACAGGAATTGCGTCCGTGCGTTCAATCTCCGATATTGATGCATTATCAGACGCGGTATGCCGTTTGGCACGGGGAATGAGAATATGGTTCAGACGATCGAGAGCAGGACAACCTCCGCGATGGAAGGAAGATCCGACGCATCGCTCGGTGCGGATGAGAGTCAGCTGAAACATCTCCTGCGCTTCTGCTTCGGTTTGCTGCTCCTGCTTCCATGTATCCGGGCGGGTGCACCTGGGGGCGAACGGATCGACCCACCGCGCCCCGTTAGCCCCGTTCCTTCGGAACGTCAGCTTCTCTGGCAGGACCTCGAGTACTATGCCTTCGTCCATTTCAACATGAACACATTCACCGACCGGGAATGGGGTGACGGCACAGAAATGCCTGCCCTATTTGATCCCGTCGACCTTGATTGCCGCCAGTGGGCGCGTGTCTGCAAAGAAGCCGGAATGAGAGGGATAGTCCTGACGGCAAAACACCATGACGGATTCTGTCTCTGGCCTTCGGCCTTCACAGAGCACACGGTCCGGAACAGCCCGTTCCGCTCAGGGCGAGGCGACGTGCTTCGGGAACTCTCGGACGCATGCAGGGAATTCGGGCTGAAGTTCGGAGTGTACCTCTCTCCCTGGGACCGGCACGATCCACGGTACGGTGATTCCCCGGCGTATAACGAGCATTTCAAGAACCAGTTGCGTGAAGTCCTCACCGGATATGGAGAGGTTTTCGAAGTCTGGTTCGACGGTGCATGCGGAGAAGGACCAAACGGGAAGCGACAGGTCTACGATTGGCCAGGGTTTGTCACGGTGGTGCGGGAATGCCAGCCGCGGGCAGTCATCTTCAGTGATGCCGGTCCGGATGTCCGCTGGGTGGGCAATGAACAGGGAGCCGCGGGCGAGACCAACTGGTCCTTTCTGCGACGCGATGAAGTCTATCCCGGCTATGAACGTTTTCATGAACTTCCCAGCGGACATGCCGATGGGGATGCCTGGGTCCCTGCGGAATGCGACGTATCGATTCGGCCCGGGTGGTACTATCACGCCGCCGAGGATTCGCTCGTCAGAGACCTCAAAACGCTGGTCGGAATCTATTTCGCCTCCGTGGGGCGCAACGCGAATCTTCTGCTGAACATCCCCGTCGATCGGCGCGGACTGATACCCGACAACGATGCGCGGCAGCTGCACGCCCTTCGCGCATACCTCGATTTTGCATTCAGAGAGGATCTGGCAGCAGGACGCCCCGCCACGGCCTCGAATACCCGCGGCGGTGATCTGGAGTATGCCGCCGTTCGCACAGTAGATGGCCGTCCCCAAACGTACTGGGCAACCGATGACTCCATCCACACGGGATGGGTGGAAATAGATCTCGGCGCCGAGCGGGAGATTAACGCTCTCCTTCTCCGGGAACAGATCTCCCTCGGTCAGCGAATCGAAGCGTTTGGGATCGATGTCCGTGGGAACAGGGGATGGACAACCGTCGCGGAGGGAACAACGGTCGGAGCAAGGCGAATTCTCCTCTTCCCCCCGGTTCGGACATCCTGCATCCGCGTCACGATACGCCAATCGCGCGCCTGCCCCACTCTTTCAACAGTCTCCGTCTACAACATCGCGGCCCCGGACAGATGAGAAAATCCAGACTCGTCCGCCGCCGCAGCGCTACTGCCCGGCTCTGTCTCGCTACCCTCTCTCTGCTCATCATTGCAGGGATGAATTCCGCCTTCGGCCAGCCGATCACCACCCGCCCAAAAGGGTATCTATGCCTGTTTGCCGCTGAGCCGCTGACGATTGATGGCAGACTCTCCGAGTCTGCCTGGACCCGGGCTCTGTGGACCGACAATTTCGTTGACATTGAGGGGGAGGGAATGCCACCTCCGACATTCCGGACCAGGGTGAAAATGCTCTGGGACAGTGAGTATCTGTACGTGGCCGCGGAACTTCAGGAGCCTCATGTGTGGGCGACCCTGCGGCAACGTGATACGGTGATCTTTCAGGATAACGATTTCGAGGTCTTCATCGACCCGAACGGGGACAACCACGAATACTATGAGTTTGAGATGAACGCCCTGAACACAGGGTGGGATCTTTTCCTCCCGAAACCGTATCGCGATGGGGGACCCCCAGTTGACTCGTGGGATATTGTCGGGCTCAGGACTGCCGTTCACGTGGCAGGAACCCTCAACGCCGCTTCCGATGTCGATACCGGCTGGAGTGTCGAGCTGGCGATTCCCTGGCAGTCACTCCTGACCTATGCACATTGCCCGGCGCCTCCGGAGATTGGTGATAGCTGGAGAATCAACTTCTCCCGGGTGGAATGGGATGTCCGGATAGAGGATGGGCACTACAGGAAGATCCCGGGCCGGCCGGAGCACAACTGGGTCTGGTCACCACAGGGAGTCGTTGACATGCATCGGCCGGAACGCTGGGGATATGTGCAGTTCGCCGATGACGCATCCGGACTGTTCCTGGCAGATTCCGCGTGGGGTGCGAAAGAACTCCTGATGCAGATATACGAGCTTCAGCGGGACTACCGCACGGCGCACGGGACCTGGGCGGAGAGTCTCAAGGATCTCCGCTTTCGTCAACCCCCCGGAGACGATCGGCTGGGTCAGGTGACGCTCCAGGCTGCTCCGGATGGATACGAAGCTGCAGTGACTCTTCGCCTGGCTGGCAAGCACGTGCAGCGATGGCATGTTCGGCAAGATTCGAAACTCTGGCGTGATTGAGCTGGTAATGAAACCGATTTGTTCATGTTCTGTGAATTGTTCCCATGGAGAGCCCGATGTACACCTTCCGTTCAGCGCTCCTGACGCTCGTTGCCTCTGCAGGTCTTGCGATCGCGAACACCTCCGGTGACCGCCAGCCCCCCCCGGCCCTATCGGTGATTCCGATACCGGCCAGGATGACTGTTCATGGGAGTGTGTTTCGCGTGCGTCCCGACAGTCGCATTGCCGTCGTCTCGCCTGACAGTGAACTCGCACAGGTGGCCTCCTATGCGGCGAATGTGCTCGGAGCAATAACCGGCGTGCCGCTGAGGGTCGTCATCGGCGCTGGTCGGGCTCACGACATTCACCTCTCGGTGAAGAAGGACTCAGCTGCAGACCGAACCGAGGCGTACAATCTGACGGTGACGCCGAGGGGCGTGCGCATAACGTCTTCCGGTGCCCCCGGTGTGTTCTATGGAATTCAAACCCTCCGCCAGCTGCTTACAGCCGGGGTGCCGGAGAAGGACGCGTCGGAGCGAGAACACTGGACCAGCATTCCCTGTGTCGTCATCGAGGACCACCCCCGCTTCGGATACAGGGGAATGCATCTCGATGTGGGCCGGCATTTCTTCCCGGTCGATTCGGTGAAGAAATATATCGATATCCTGGCAATGCACAAGATGAACCGTTTTCACTGGCATCTCACAGAAGACCAGGGATGGCGGGTCGAGATCAAGACGTACCCCCTCCTGACATCCGTCGGTGCGTGGCGCGCAGTCCCTGACGGGTCGGTCTACGGTGGATTCTATACGCAGGATGAGATCCGGGATGTCGTCAGGTACGCGCGGGAACGGTATGTGGAGATCATCCCCGAGATCGAGATGCCCGGTCATTCGCTGGCGGCCCTGGCGGCGTATCCTGGACTTTCGTGCACAGGCGGACCGTTTGATGTTGGAACGCGCTGGGGTGTCTATGATGACGTCTTCTGTGCGGGGAACGACCGGACGTTTGAGTTTCTCCAGAATGTCCTGTCCGAAATTTGCGGCCTGTTTCCGGGGAGATACGTCCACATTGGGGGCGACGAAGTCCCGAAGACCCGATGGAAGGAATGTCCTCGCTGTCAGGAGCGGATCCGTGCCGAAGGCCTGAAGGATGAATCAGAACTGCAGAGTTATTTCATTACGCGCATCGAGAAATTTCTCAATTCCCGCGGCCGTCGCGTGATTGGATGGGATGAAATCCTTGAAGGTGGACTTGCGCCGGAGGCGACCGTCATGTCGTGGAGGGGGATCGACGGAGGGTTGGCAGCAGCGAGACAGGGGCATGACGCGATCATGACGCCCTCCACGCACTGTTACTTTGATTACTATCAGGGGAACCAGGCACTTGAGCCGCGCGCCATCGGTGGCTTCACGACGATCCGCAAAGTCTACACGTATGAGCCGATCCCCCCAGGGCTGACGGCTGCCGAACAAAAGCACATCCTCGGTGCCCAGGGAAATGTCTGGACGGAGTACATAGAGACTTTTGAGCGCGTTCAGTACATGGCACTCCCGAGACTCTGTGCGCTTGCAGAGGTCCTCTGGTCTCCCGAGGACCGGAGATCATGGGAGGATTTCGCTTCCCGGCTTCCGGCGCATTTTTCCCGGCTTGCTGCTCACCGGATCAACAGTGCACGGAGTCTTTTTTCCGTCAACGCGAAAGCACTGCTTGATCCCGCGATCCCGGCGCTCGATGTTCACCTCGAGTGCGAATACCTCCGGGCGAACCTGCGATACACGCTCGACGGCACCGAACCCACACCGGAATCTCCGGAGTATGTCGGTCCGGTCCGGCTTGCCAGTACCTCGACGCTGCGCGCCGCCGCGTTCGAAGGGAAATCATGTCTGAGCACCCCGTCCACGATTCACTATCGGTTCAGCCGCGCGACGGGGAAAGCCGTCCGACTGACACCACCCCACAGTGCAATATATACGGCGGGAGGGAGCTTGGGTCTTACAAACGGGGTCTTCGGCTCACGTAACCTCGGCGACGGGAACTGGCAGGGATTTGAGGGAACCGATGTTGAGGCAGTCGTAGATCTCGGAAGGTCGCAGGAAGTCTCCCGGATCGGAGTAAATTTCCTCCAGAACTCTGTCAGCTGGGTATTCCTGCCCGCGGCGGTGTCGTTTGCGGTATCAAGCGACGGAGAATCGTATCTCCACGTCGCGGAATTCACGAATGACACTCCGCTCGACACAAAAGAGCCGTTTATTAAGGGGTTGGCGAAAGTGTGTGAGCCGACCTGGGCACGATACGTGCGGATTACGGCCAGGGCCATCAGGGTTTGCCCGCCGTGGCATCCGGGTGCGGGAAAGAAAGCGTGGCTCTTTCTGGATGAGATTCAGGTGGACTGACCCGGCAGTGGATCGGATTTGCTCCAGAAGAGGAGGATCCTCAGCGCCACTCAACCGTTCTCGCCGCAGAGTCGCGCGATCTTGAGGAGGAAGAAGCGAAGAAGGTCCTGCTCGCGGGTCGAAAGTGCCTGTTCTTCGATCCCGATGATCTTCTCGATGTCTTTGAGGGCTTTAATGACACTCGTTGGTACTTCCATGCGGTTTCGTGACAGGCCGGAGAGGTACTCAAACGCGGCAGCGAGAAACTCGCGCATGGAGTCATCTTGAGTGGACGTGAGAAACTCCTGCATGGCCGGCTGTCCCCGGAGTCTGCGAGTCAGGGAGGCACGGCCCTCACTCTCCCGCTGGTCCAGGCGGCCCGGGAGAGAGGAAAGGGCAAGGGCGAGCTCGACAAAGCTTTCGAGCCGTCCATATACCGGGCGCTCAAGGAGTTCCCATGCCCGGCCGCGCCAGAGTGCAACTTCCTCCGGCATCGCAAGTAGTCGACACATTTCTCCCTTCCAGTTCTCGTCTACCGGTCCGTCGATCTGTCCCTCAAGCAGGTCATAGCTCCTGTTAAAAAGGTCCGGCTGCATCAGGACAGCCAGGTCTGGACGGAGAGTGGGCAGAAGGTCGGCAATAAACCGGTCCCCCTCAAAGAAGTCGGCGACCGCGATCCCGTGCCGGCGGATCAGCTCCTTCTGCAGCGGTCCGACGTAGCGCCGGAGCGAATCGAGATCTTCGCGAAGGACAGTGAAACAGGAATTCCCCGCCGGGAAGGCTCGTTCCATTTGCTTCAGATACGTCAGATCCATGTCCTGATACAGGCGCAGCGTGTGGAGCATCTCGTAGACCGGAAGGTTTGGAAGCACCCGGTCCGCGATCAGGTATTCACCTTTCCCCTCCACGAACTGCGTCTGCGCGAACGTGTCGAGGGCACGGAACAGGCCGGTGGTAAGCTGGTTGATGCCGAGGAGAAACGTCTGTGCCTGATTGTGGGCGATGGCCCGCAGGAGGCTTCCGTGCTTTGCCAGGGGGATGGTCTCGGCGATCCGTCCGATGATCAGTTGGCCCTGACTTTCGGCTACACCCTTGCCGGGGCGGAAGGTCGGTCTGTCCCTGAGTGAGGGCGTAGTCCGCGCGATGAAGTAGGAAATCAGATGTATTCCCACAACATCTTCTTCGCGTCCGTAAACGATCGTCCGGAAATTCTCTGTCGCACTCTTGGAAAATTCCTCAAAGAGCGGATCGCGGCGCCCAATGGTGAGACGCTCAATTTCCTGTTCTCCCCGCGCGCTGAACTTCAATCGCGTCTCGACGAACGGCTCGGCAGCTCGTGATAGCTCGTGGGAGTGGAAGTATTGTGCGGCGCGGACGTGGTAGAGAAGGTCCGCATATTCCTTCACCGGAAGCGAGCGGAGCTGCTCCGAGACGGCGCTCTGAAATGTGCGTAGGTCCCCTCCCGAGAACACACCCATAAGGGGTGTTGTTGCATACCGGGTGCTCCGCCGGGTGGATTCCCGGACGTGGCGCGCCAGTCGCGCATCGTTTTCCCGTGAGCGGATGAAGGCGGGCCTGCCTGACGCGGGTGCGTAGTATCCGCCCTGCCTCTGCATCGGTTCGCCACACCCCATTTTCACCCGCACATCACTGACGAGACCTCTGTCCGCGAGCCAGCGGACAATCTGGTACTTCGCCTCTCGAAAGATCATAGCGCCGGCGGTCTGCCCGACCTGCTGGCTCAGGTCAGAGCCGGCGATGAATACCTCACACACCATCTCTCTGAATCGGGCGGAGACTTCCTGGCTTAGCCGCCGGCTCTGCACGGCATACTCCCAGATCTTGTCCAGGTAGCGGGGGATCGCGGTGACGGCGTTCAGATCTTCAAAGAGCGGAATCAGCCAGACCCCGGGCAGTTCCAGGTCCGGGCGGCCGCGGAACACGTTGTCCCTCTGCGCCCTGGTCTTCCGGTCCAGCGTGATCAGGGCCTCCGGTTCGGTGGACATGCTGATTTGGAGGGCAAGGATCATTCCCGGATTTCCTGATGCCCCGCTGATCTCGTTGATCTCCATGATGTTGTGGACCGTCGTGTCAATGGCGAACGGATCCTGAGCGGTGACCATGTTCTGGTGGATCCGTGGAGTGATCACGAAACGCTGCAAGAGGTCCCGGTAGGATGCCGCGCGAATCGCGAGGTCCGGGTTCCCGAGGCTGGAGCGGAGCGATGGGAGGTGTGAATGCAGCGCCTTCCGCAGCTGTTTGTTCAGACTGAAGTAATACTGCAGCGCGCGCTTGCGCTCCTCCCGGAGCGCAAGCATCCGGCGTTCGAGACGGTCGTTGTGCTGCCAGAGTGTGGTCAGGGGATCGCGGGCGAGGTGGAGCTGCATGCCCACCCTCCGGAGCCGGCTCGGAGTGATATGGAACGGGAGAAGCCCCTTATATCTCCGCTCCAGCTGATGGGTCAGGATCGTGATTTCATCGAGGAGTTTTCGAAATCGGGAGGAACGGACCGGAAGCTGTTCCATGTCCCGTAGCAGCGCGGGGTCGATGGCAAGAGAGCGATTCTGATCGTAGAGCATTCTGAGCAGCCGGGCCAGGCGTTCAACGTTCGCGACGAGGATCGTTGCCACCAGTCTGTGCCCCTGGCCGGATGGACGGGTGCTTCCATCCCAGTCGCCCCAGTAGGAAAGAAACGAAGGAGAGGAGGCTTCCCCGTGGATGGACAGAAAATCTTCCGCCGCGATAAGCCGGTCCAGGTCGCACAGCAGTTCGTCCCCTTCATCAGCAGAGCCGATTGCCACGTCCATCCCCGCATATTCCCTGAACAGGGCGCGTGCGATCTGCTTTGGGAGAGTTCCAGGCGTATCCGAATGTGCCAGGATGGATTCGATCGCAGAATCCCAGAGCATTTCCGCCCGGAGGGAGTACATCTGGGTCGGGTGAACGGTCCGGTCGTACGGCCTTGATTGAAATCGCTGCTGCCGTGATGTGAGATGGTCTTTGTAGAATTCGCGCTCGAGGACCCGTACGAGCTCCTTGCCGCCATCCGTCCGCGTGAAGGCAAGGAGATCCGCCACATGAGCGGCACGGTCGGCAAAACGCTGCCGCACGGTCTGTAAACGTTCCGGCAGCGAGCGATCGAGAAAACTATTCACCTCCGGGGCCCTGCCGGTCAGCCCGAATGTTCGTTCCCGATGCGTGCGCGCAGCGGCAGCGCACTCCTGTGTTACCTTCTGCAACAGTGCATCCCACCGTGCGGCGACCTCCGTATGCACTGCTGGAGAACCCGACCGGCCGGTCCGGCCTGACGGCACGCGTCTGTTGTACCTGGACTCCTCATCGGCGATCATCCGGTTGAGATCAATGAGGACTCTCCTGGTTTTCGGCAGGAGCCGATCCGCGCTGTCGCTTCCTCCCAGCGTCAACCGGAAAGTCTTTCGTCCGGTTTCGAAACCATCCTCCGTGCGTGCAAAGGCTGACAGTGGCAGCAATCCGATTCCCTGCCGTGCCAGTCCGGCGGAAAGCCAGTCGAGGGAAAGCCCTGCTGGAAGCCGGGAGATAACCATGAGCGGATACATGCTTCCGGTTGGACGGCGGATGGTGATCCCGTAGCGGTTCCGGGCGGCGGGGATATTCTCGACCGCCTCCTCGAGGGCGTGCATTCTGGTGTCGAAGATACTATTCCGAAGCTTCCAGTAATGGCGGACATCGTCAACCGGGCGACGGTAGAAAAGGTATGAAAGGAAGATAGCCCCCACGTTGGGCAAAATCGACGCAGTGACCTGCCGGAACCTGGCCAGAAGACGTTCGTTTCGGATCTCGGCAATGGCCAACCGGGATCCGGCAAGTGAATCTGTTTTCGAGACAGAATGAACCGTAATAAGACACTCTGCCTGCTCTCCCGAGATCTGACCGTTCCGAAGGAGGTCGTCCGCCATCTGGCGGAGCGTCAATGGACCGCTGAGATCCGGCGACGCGGCAACATTCTGGTACGCAAGGTCGTCAATAACGGTCACCCGGTGCTCGAGGAGCCAGCAGAGCAAACGTCGTATGTCATCCTGATCAAATGTCTGGCCCGTCGCATTGTGCGGGTTGTTCAGGGCAACAGCTCCCGTGAGATTCCAGGCGGGATTATCGGCAATCTTCCGCTGCACCGTCTCTATCAACCGCGGGACATCAAGCGCATAGGTTTCGGTAAGCGGGACTGTTGTGACTGTCCGGAAACAATGTTCGTATGTCCAACTCAGATCCGGGATGATGACCTCCTCGATCCCGCAATGAGAGCCGAGAAGGCCCAGAGCGGTTCGCGAGGAGCCGCTCACAACAACGCAGTGACGGAACGAATATTCCGGATGGTGGTTTACGAACTGCGTCAGCAATGCGGTGGTGAGCTCCTCCTGCCAGGACTCTTGTGCCGCGGACGCAAGAACTTCGTCACAGAGTTCCGGGTAGTCACGCCCGGCGAAGGCGTCATGCCCGGGAAAGCGGCGGGCAAACACAGCCTGCGAACGCTGGAGGAGTCCGTCTTCCTTCACTGCCGCCCGCGTCATGATACGTGTGGCAGACTCTGTCCGTGAGGCCAGGAGCGAATTAATGCGTGCCCGTATCGCTTCGGTGTGACGTGTCGGGAGCTTTCCACCCGACTGGTCGGGGAGAAGGGCGCCGTCCAGATGGTCCCCGCCGGCTGCCCCTTCTGGACGCGCCTCTGTCAGGATGAAGGTGAGGAGTTCGGCCTCTGACGCGGATGGCGTCCCCTTCAGCTGAAAGTGGGCAACCTCGAGGATGTTGATAAGATCATGATTCCCCGCGACAAAGACTGTCGAGAGCCTCTCAAGCCGGGGAAAGAAAATTGCCGGGGAAAGAAACCGCACGACGCGACGCATCATTCCTGCTTCACGGGCGAGCGACAGGTGGTTCGGTGCATTGTTGGTTTCGAGAATGACCAACGGATGCTCCAGTGCCAGCTGTCGCAGCGCGCGGCGGGTCTCCTCCTTTGTCGTTGTTCCGAGAATAAGGAACGTCGGACAGGGGGATCCCTCGGCGAATGTTGACCGAACAGCCGCGAGGGCCCCGTGCTCATCCTGCGGCATGTCGCGAAACTGGAATTCGCCGATCGCTCGAACATGGGAGGGGAGCAGATGGGACCAGAGCAGCACTCGTGCCGGGAGGTGGACCATGTACTGTGCAAGCGCCAGGAAGAATATCCTGAGGGACTCCTGCACTCCACCTGTAGCAAGAATGACCTCTCGGATACCAGACTCCTTGCCCAGGTCATAGGAAAGGGGTTCCGGTTGTTTCTGTGTGAGCCACTCCGCGAAGAGAGTCACCAGTTCGCCTGGATTGCTTCGCTGGTATCCCCCGCGAGGCATGTATGGAGCGCTCTTCCGGATGAGCGCGTCGAGGAACTGAAGCTTGGGAAGATCTTTCCGCTCCAACTCGAGCTCCCCCAGAAGCTGTTCAAGCGAGTATCCGTCGAGATCTCTGCGGTGGGGATCGATGCCGAGCGCCAGGCGTCGGAACAGTGCGAATAGACGCTCATCCTGGACCGGGTTGCCGATGTGAAAATTGACCCGCTCCTCAGCGGCAACGGAAGAAGCCGCAGTGGTTTCGCTGATTTCGGAAACCTTTGCGGCCCGCACTGGGCGCAACAGGAAGTATTCCAGCGGATCGTTCGGCATCGTGACGGTGGAGGCCTGGTCTGGTTGGAGAAGCGCGGCGGAGCCCGGTGCTCCGCCTCAGACATCGGTCAGGTGTTCTTCGACTTCTTCTCGCCCGGGCGAGCGGTTGCCTGTACCAGGTTCTGAAGAAAGAGCGCGAACATGTTCAGAAGGCCGGATCCCTGCTCCGCCTCGCCTGGGGAGAGTGAAACCACCGTTCTGGCGTTCCGTAGTGCCTGACTCGCCTCGGCAAGACGCGCAACCTGCGGAGTCAGCAGGAGGAGCTGGGGGTGATCCTTGAGGAGTTCCATCTCCTCCCTGTCGAACGCGAGCTTCATCTTCCCGCGCGCCACTTCGTCCTCCACCCGGCGCTGGGCGATGGCCGACTCTTTCTCAAGCTCCGCTCGTTTGAGATCGGATTTCTTCAGTTCTAGCTCATGCTCGAAATAGGCGATCTGCTCGTCGGCACGCAGCCTGGACTGTGCCGCGGCGACACGGGCTTTCTGATTGATCGTCTCCGTCTGCTCGATAATCCTGGCGGACTCCCTCTGGCGCATCGCCTCCGCGATCGAGGAGTCCACCGGGTCAACGGACTGTACCGTGAGCGCGATCAGCTCGAGTCCCAACGTCCGGGCGATGGAAGGGAGACGACTTGAGAGGTGGGCGTGGATCTTCTCGGCGGAGAGATCCTCGACGGGCACCTGTTCCGTGAATTCCTTGATCTGCCCCAGGAGGAGCGTATCAACTTCTTTCGCTGCGCGGATCACAGCGCCCGGTTCCCATCCGCCGGCCCGGACAAGAGCGGGAATCGCCTCCCGGGACGGAGCTACCGAAAGGGCGAGTTTGACGGTGATGGGGATACTCCCCTTTGCCGTTGCCTCGATTCTCGGCTCGAGGAGATGAGTAGTCCCTGGCAGGGCAAGACTGAAATGCCGGGGATACCAGCGGGCCGTCCGGAAGCCGATCGTTCCCTTCGACTCAAAGAGAATGAACTGGTCAGGTCGGCGAAGACGGTATTCGTACAGGATGATCGCGAACAGCACGATCAACGGAATCGCCAGCCACATGGGGATGGTCTCCTTAATCTGTCCCGGTGAATACAGGGGTTCTCTGAGGTGGGGACAAGAGGGCTGCGTCCTGCAGCAAGGTTCGCTTCTCGCCCGCGCGGCTGAGACAAGGCGCGGTGGAGCGGGGACGTCTACACATACCACGATACAAAACCGCTTTCTTTATTGGCTCCCTCTCCCCGCAGTAAGGTAGCATTCTGGCGAGTAAGATGAAAGACTCCCGGATTCGAGTTGCATCCGTTCGGCCGATTGCCTACAATACTGATAGCCCGGTATTGTCTCTGCCCCCACGCAGCCCGCCTTGTTGCCCGGCACCCGTTCTTTCCCCTTCCCCTACCGTGGGCTCAGTCCCTCTGTGGAGGCGGAAGGATTCAAAGGATTCCCATTGCAAGGAGCCACCAGTATGCATCGCGCGCAAGGAATACGCCTCTTTGTGTCCATTCTCCTCATACTCTGTTCAACCTCCCTCCCTGCCCAGGAGGCCAAACAGAAAGGGCTTGATGCGATCACCAGGGAAGCCGTCCGCGGACAGCTTGAATTTCTCGGTTCGGACTGGACGGAGGGACGATCGACAATCGAGCGGGGCGGATTCCTCGCGTCTGATTATATCGCAAGCATGTTCCAGGTGTACGGGCTGAAGCCGGGAGGCGATTTTGAGGCGGAAAGACAGGGCCGGTTTGGAATGAGGCGACGGAGCAGCGGTCCGAAAACACAGACCTACTTCCAGAACATCGATTTCATCGAGTCGAAGCCGGGGGATTCACAACTCCTTGCCCTTACCTCGGGAGACGGAACTGAGCGTCGGACCCTCACCTTCAACTACCGGACCGACTTCAGCCTCAGTGTCCCTTCCGTTGCCCTGGACCTGTCAGCGCCGGTTGTGTTCGTCGGCTACGGGATGAGTGACCCGAACAACGCGTATGATGAGTTTGCCAATGTCGATGTCCGGGGGAAAGCCATCCTTCGCCTGTCAGGCTTCCCCGGTCACACCGACACTTCCTCTGCTGCATACAAGAAGTTCCGGGCCGATTCCACCGCACAGGAATTCCGGCGCGACAGAGAAAAGAATACCCTCGCAGCCCGCCATGGTGCGGCATGTATCGTTGAGGTAAATTTGAAATCTGATCCGGCGGGATCATGGATCGCAAACATACCATTCCGCGTGAACCTGCCATACTATGAAGGAGATGTCCCCCTCTCCAGCGGCTATGGCATCCGGCTCTCCTTGCCGGCCGATACGCTTGGCGGCGATCCGCCGGTCATCGCGGTGACCCGGCGCGTTGCAGAAGAAATCCTCAAGGGAAGCGGGATATCACTCGCGGCGTTTGACAGGCGGGCAGCGGAGACCATGAAACCTCAATCCCGGCAGGTCAGGGGCAAGTCCCTCCGGTTGAGCACGACCGTGATGACCCGCGTGGTTCGGGGACGGAACGTGATCGGTGTTCTGGAAGGCGAAAGGACAGACGAGGTACTCGTGGTGGGTGCACATTATGACCACGTCGGCATGGCCGGAGGATATATCTGGAACGGTGCTGACGACAATGCGTCCGGCACTGTCGGGGTCATGACGATAGCGAAAGCATGTGCGGCCTCCGGCGCAAAGCCGGCGAAGACCATCATCTTTGCGGCCTGGACCGGAGAAGAAAAAGGGCTCCTCGGGTCTGAGTATTTTACGGAGCATCCGCCCGTCCCGCTCACGAGCATCATCATGTATCTGAACTTTGATATGATTGCCAGAAACTCACAGGAGGATTCCCTCGGCGTTGGCTGCAGTGCCTCCTACACACTGGGGTACCCCGAACTGAAAGAGGTGACGGAAAAGAACAATACGGATCATCACCTCGGTCTCCAGATTCGCTTCCGGGGCTCGGAACGTCCGGGTGGCGGGAGCGACCACGCATCATTCGCCCAGAAGGATGTGCCGATCATCGGGTTCATGGCGGCCATGCATCCTGATTACCACCTTCCCACTGATGATGTGTCGAAAGTAAACTGGGCGAAGATGACGAACATCATCAAACTTGGGTTCCTTGACATCTGGGATCTTGCTACACGTGAAGGGAAATTGACGAAAGCCGCTCCCTGAGCGAACGTTCGTGGCCCCGGATCGCTCGAGGGAATATTCAGGCGGGGGATCCAATCACCCGGCTGGCCCGCCGGTGTCGCAGTGGGACATTCCGGGTATCTGTGAAGATGCCAGGCATATCGGCGGGGTCTACCTCCCCACAGTACCGTCGCGGTCTCCGAGTCCGTGGGCAGCGCGTGAAGGCAACGAGATCGGGTATCATGAAATGCGCAACAAGCATGCATATACAAGCGTGTGATGGAAGAGAAGAATATCCGGGTGCCTCCCCATGTGCCGGATGAATTTCGATGGTCGTGCTGAGCGGTCTGTGAGCCCCGGAGTAGGTCGGAGAGCTCTGATCGCATATCTTCAGAAGGATATGGACGCCCAGGACGCCGTCCTGTATGCTTTCCCTGACAGGGTGTTCCCGTTGCCACGATTTCCCGGATAACTCTCCTTTTGTGTCTCAATGAACCCAACGACAGTGCACCCACCCTCAGGAAGGATACGTGTATGGGCAATCGCGTCAGACTGATCGGCATGCTTCCGGTCGCACTGCTACTGGTGATCGGTTCCCTTCGCTCGATAACCGCACAGGAGAAGGCGACGCTGACGTTCGAGCAGATCTTCAAGGAAGGCAAACCGCAGCTTCTGGCTCAACTCCCCACGGTGTCGGGCTGGGCTGACGAAGATCGGGTTCTGGTGACGAAAAGAAACCGGGGCGATGAGCGTCAAAAGGTCTATGCGTTGAACTGGAGAACCGGCGACGAACAGGTGTACCGGGACCTTGAACAATTTGCCGATTCTCTTCCCGGGGGTGTGCGGGCAAATTCCCCCTCCTCGAACAACGAATCGTACACGCGTCTGATTTACAGCGCGGACAACGATCTCTATTTTCTTGCCACTGAAACGGGAAAGGTTGTGCGGCTCACCAGATCTCCGGCGGAAGAGAAGAACCCTACACTCTCCCCGGACGGCATGCGAGTCGCCTTCACCCGTGACAATGATCTCTATGCAATCGAGCTTGCGACAGGAAAAGAGTCTCGGTTCACGGAGGACGGTGGCAATCGAGTGTACAACGGCCGTGCGTCCTGGGTGTACTACGAGGAAATTCTGGGAAGGGCCAGCAAGTACCGCGCATTCTGGTGGTCTCCCGACAGCAAACGGATTCTTTTCTACCGGTTTGACGATTCCAAGGTTCCGGTCTTTCCCCTCTTTGATGCCGACGGACAGCATGGCAACCTTGAAGAAACGCCCTATCCTGAGGTCGGAGATCCGAACCCGGAAGTGCGCGTCGGGATTGTCAGTCTGCCGGACAGCGGACAGGTGACCTGGGCGGATTTTGACCAGGAGACGGATCAGTATTTCGGCCCGCCGTTCTGGACGCCGGACGGGAGGCAGGCCTTCGTGCAATGGATGAACCGCGGCCAGGATACACTCATCATCTACGGCGTGAACCCTGAGAACGGTAGGAAGACATCCGTCTATGAAGAAACGCAGCCATCCTGGGTGGAATTTTGTGAGACAATCTGGTTCCTCACGAAAAACCCGGGATTCATCCTGAAAAGCGATCGGGATGGCTGGGCTCATCTGTATTCCTACGACATGAACGGAAAGCTCCGCGCGAGACTCACACGCGGCGACTGGGCGGTGGACGATGTCAAGACCCTGAATGAGAAGGAGGGAGTGCTCTATTTCACGGCGAAGAAAGAAGCCTCCACACGGACTGATCTGTACAAGGTGTTCCTCAACGGACTTGGCCTGGCCAGAATCACCAGTGGTACCTTCACGAATACCATTACGATGAGCCCGGAGGGGTCAGCGTTTGTCACCCGGTATTCCAATTCGGTCACGCCCACGCGTCTGGCGGTTTTTTCGAACAAGGGGAAACTCTTGAAGGAGCTCGGTGACAGCAAGACGCCGGATTTCGACCGGTACAGACTTGCCAAAAACGAAATGATCCGCATTACAACATCCGATGGATATGATCTGCCCGCAAGTCTCATGCTCCCCACCGGATTCGATCCCGCCAAAAAGTATCCGGTCCTGGTCAGCATCTACGGCGGCCCCCTCTCGGCCACTGTCTCTGACAGCTGGCGGGATCTCACCAGCCAGTGGCTGGCGATGGAAGGCGTGGTTCAGATGTCGGTCGATCATCGGGGATCCGGCCATTTCGGAAAGAAGGGAGCGGCATTGATGCATCGCAACCTTGGCAAGTGGGAGATGAATGACTATATTGAGGCCATCAAATGGCTTCGCGCGCAGGGCTACGTTGACACGACAAAAGTCTGTATCACAGGAGGAAGTTACGGCGGGTATGTTACCTGTATGGCGCTCACCTACGGGGCAGAGTACTTTACCCACGGCATTGCATCGTATTCGGTGACTGATTGGGAGCTATACGACTCACACTACACCGAGAGGTATATGGATTCCAAAGAAGAGAATCCGGAAGGATATGCCTTCGGGTCGGTGATGACTCACGCAGACAAGTACAGGGGCCTCCTGCGCATCGTTCACGGGACGATGGATGACAACGTCCATATGCAGAACAGCCTGCAGCTTGTGGGCAAGCTAGAGGATCTCGGAAAGCACTTTGAGTTTATGCTCTATCCGAACGGCCGCCACGGATGGAGAGGGCCGAAGGCCAGCCATGACAGATCAGAAACCTATCGTTTCTACTACCGGTATCTCCTGGAGAAGGAATTCCCGGCTGAGCAGTTCAAATCCGTGAGAGTCGGACGACCCTTCTGAGGAGGCAGCCATGAAGACGCCTGCCGGATCACACTTTCGGGAAGTTGAATCGCGACGGGCTGATTTTCCAGCTCTCTCCCGCCAGTGGAACGGCTTCCCGCTTGCCTATCTCGACGGGCCCGCCGGGACCCAGGTCCCCCGGCAGGTTATCGACGCCGTTTCCGGTTACTACGCGACGATGAATGCGAACACCCACGGAACATTCGTGACGGCTCGGGAAACCGACCGATTGATTGAGGAGACTCGCGACGCCGTGGCGGCATTCCTTGGAGCCGGAGATCCGCGGACCGTCTCGTTTGGCGCGAACATGACGACGCTAACCTTCTCTCTCAGCAAGGCGCTGGCCCGGTCTTTTCGGCCGGGGGACGAAGTGCTGATCACGCAACTCGATCACGAGGCGAACAGGGGTCCGTGGCTTGCACTGCGGGAGGCCGGGGTCATCGTCCGTGAGATCAGGGTCACACCGGACGCCTCGCTCGATTACGAACACCTGGCTTCATTGATGACGGAGCGAACACGTCTTGTGGCGATGGGATGGGCGTCGAACGCGTTCGGGACGGTCAACGATGTCACCCGCGCACGTGCGCTGACGTACGCCCGCGGGGCGATGCTTTGTGTCGACGCGGTGCACTATGCTCCCCATTTTCCCATCGATGTGCTCACCGCCGGCGTCGACTTTCTCCTCTGTTCCGCGTACAAGTTCTATGGCCCCCACGTCGGCATCCTTTACTCCCGTGAGGGCCTGCTGGAACAGCTCCAGACAGATCGGTTGCGAACCCAGGATCCGCGGGCTCCATTCAGAATTGAGACCGGCACACAGAACCATGCGGCCCTCGCGGGCGTCAAGGCAGCGATTGCGTATCTCGCCAGTCTTGGGAACGGAGAGCCGCTTCGGGAAAAACTTGTCAGCGCGATGGAGTCCGTCGGGGGTCATGAGCGGGCGCTCGGCGCGCGATTGCACGCTGGTCTCTCGGCAATCACCGGTGTCACTGTCCATGGGCAGACATTCGACTCCGCCTTGCGTGCCCCGACGGTGTCATTCACGATGAAAGACCGCCGGGCTGAGGAGGTCGCCGCGTTCCTGGCAGAGAGGGGTATCTGTACATGGGACGGCCATTTTTACGCGATCCGGCCGATGGAAGTTCTGGGGCTGCTGGATGGCGGCGGCGTGACGCGCGTGGGGGTTTCCCTGTATACAACGGCTGAAGAGATAGACCGCCTGCTCGAAGGGGTCCGTCACCTGGCCGGGGCAAAACAATAGACAGAAACCGAGAGATTATGCGGGTCCTTCTGCTTGGCTTCGGAAACGTCGGCCGGACTGTGGCCTCTCTTCTCACTGTTGAGCGGCCTCGTTTTCCCGGCCTGAATTCCCTTGATGTGCAGGTGACGGGACTGGTGACGCGGACAAAGGGTGCGCTCGCGAATCCCCGCGGAATCAACCTCACCCGTGCCGTGACCGAGATCCGGTCAACTGGATCGTTCGACCGCGCCAACCCCGAGTTCCTCCGAGTCACTGCCACAGAGGCACTCGCGAACCTCGAGTATGATGTTCTGGTTGAACTCACGCCCCTCTCCATCGAGGGAAAGGGGGAGCCGGCCACAACGTACGTCAAGACCGCCCTCTCCCGCGGACGATCGGTGGTTACGGCGAACAAGGGGCCGGCCGCCTTTGCGTTCCGGGAACTGCGCGATTGTGCGGCGAAGAACCGCGCCCGATTTCTCTACGAATCCACCGTGATGGACGGCGCTCCCGTGTTTTCGCTGGCGGAGTCGTCACTAAAAGGGTGCGTCGTGAAAGGATTTTCTGGAATCCTGAATTCCACGACGACCTATATTCTCACCAGAATGGAAGATGGAGCGGATCTCGAGGGGGCTCTCGAACAGGCTCGCCGCGAAGGTTTTGTCGAGGCGGATGCGGCGCACGACCTGGACGGATGGGACGCCGCGGCAAAGGTGTCCGTACTCGCCAACGCGCTCATGAATGCCTCGCTCACGCCTCCCGATATCGTCCGGCAAGGGATTTCCGGTCTGACGCCGGCAAAAGTGAAGAAGACCCGTGCAGAGGGGAAGATTCTCCGCCTAGTTGGTCGCGGCTGGCGCGAAGGATCGCGAGTACGAGGACGTGTTGAGCTTGCAACCCTTCCACTGAACCATCCGTTCGCGGGCGTACAGGGAAGCGGGTCGATCTTGCGCATCGAGACGGACTTGATGTGTCCGATTTTGATCACACAGGAACGCCCTACGCTCTATGATACCGCATACGGTGTGCTGAACGATCTTCTCCTCCTCTCCTCCCATCCTACGGAGGGCCGGCCAGGATGAAACATCCGCTGGAAGAACAGCCCGATGTGCGGGCGGCGTGGACTCGTAGAGAATTTCTGGCTACTGCCGCAGCCAGTGCAGGTGCGGTGCTGACAGGGTGTGCGGCTGGGAGAGAAACGGTTACTGCGCGGCCTGCTCTTGACATCCTGATCGCCGGAGGGTCAGTGCTCGACGGAACGGGAAAAAGAGAGTGGAGGGCGGATGTGGGGGTTCGGGGCGGGCGCATTGTCGAAGTGGGGGATCTCGGGAATGCCACGGCCGGGCGAACAATCGACGCGTCTGCGCTTAAAGTCGCTCCCGGCTTCATCGACATCCACTCCCACACGGATACGGAGCTCTTCCGTGACCCGAGAGCGGAAAGCAAAGTACATCAGGGGGTCACGACGGAAGCGACCGGGATGGACGGCGATTCTGCCGCACCGCTCGGCGGACCGTCCCTGCAGCGTGCAGTCCGCCTCTTCAGGGAGGAATTCGGGTTTGAATGTCCCTACCGGGACATCGACGGGTTCCTGACGCTGCTCGAGCAACGGGGGACCACGCAGAATATCCTGACGTTTGTGGGCCTTGGAACGCTTCGTGAAGTCGTGGTCGGTATGGAAAACCGGCCCGCGACACAGGATGAGGTCCGCGCCATGCAGCGGGAGGCCCTCCGCGCAATTGAACAGGGCGCGTGGGGGACGTCCACCGGACTGGAGTATACACCGGGAAGCTTTGCGTCGTCCGCGGAACTCAGCGAGGTCATTCGGATTGTCCCCGACCGTCTGCGAATCTACGCCACCCACATGCGCAACGAAGATGACCGCCTGCTCGAGGCGATCCAGGAAGCGATAACCATCGCGAACGACGCCGGTGCCCGGCTCCAGGTGTCCCACCTGAAAGCCCAATACAGGCGCAACTGGTCAAAACAGGCACAGGCCATCGAGCTCCTTGAGAAGGCGCTTGCGTCGGGGCTGGACGTCCACGCGGACCGCTATCCTTACGTCGCCTACAATACCGATCTGAGCGCCCTTTTCCCGCTCTGGGCTCGGGAGGGTGGAACAGCCATGTTCCTCGAACGCCTCCAGGATCGGGATGCGCTTGCACGTATGAATCAGGAGGTTCTCAGGAGGATCGAGGGACTCGGGTCCTGGGATGCAGTGCTGATCTCATCAGTCGCGACGGAGCAGAACAAGGACCTGCAGGGAAAAACTCTGGCCGCGATCGCCGGGGAACAGTCCATCGATCCGTTTGAGGTGGCCGTCCAGCTTCTCCGGGAAGAAGAGACCCGTGTTGGAATGGTCGGGTTCGGCATGGATGAAGCGGGGACGGAAATGGTCCTGGCTTGGAAGAACACCATGGTTGCATCAGACGGCGGTTCCTACTCGCCCTCCCGCCCGACGAGCCGTCCACACCCACGGTGCTACGGAACATTCCCCCGGGCAATCGCTCTCTATCAACGCGAGAGAAAGATAACGTCCCTGCCGGACATGATACGGAAAATGACATCTCTCCCGGCGGCGAAGCTCGGTCTCTCCGACCGCGGCGTGCTTGCACCCGGTAACGCGGCGGACATAGTGCTCTTTGACTATGCGCGGATCCGGGACCGTGCGACCTTCGTGGACCCCCATCAGTTCCCGGACGGGATACCGTTCGTGCTTGTGAACGGCGTTCCGGTGATCGACGGCGGAAAACAGACTGATCTGCTGCCCGGAAAGGTGCTGAGAAGCAACGCCGGGTAACCGGGGCACCCCATCCTCATCTGGAAATCCCTAAAATCCTTCCGGCGTGGTGCGGGATTCTATCTGATGAGCCCTGTCCTGGCCGATCTCTTCATGAGGGTTTCGATCTCGTCAGGGGTCCGTGGCGCCGCCGCACTCAGGTTGACGTACCCTGTCTCAGTGACGAGGATGTCATCCTCAATGCGAACCCCGATTCCAAGAAAGGGGGTAACGTTCTCCTTGATGCGCTCGACCTCCGAATCCTGATATCCGTGTGCCTTCAGCGTATCGAACACTCCCGGCCTGATATAAAGCCCCGGCTCCAGAGTGAACACCATCCCGGGAGACAGCCTTACGGGTGATCCGTCCTTCTCGAGATATCCCCCCACGTCGTGGACATCAAGCCCGATCCAGTGCGCGTACCCGTGCAGCGAAAAAATTCTGAAATCTTTCTTTTCCCTGATGAATCCAAGTCGCATCAACCCTTCGCTGAGGACATCGTCGATGACCGTGTCCAGTAAGGCCTTCACGATACCCGGTTTGATCCGGCCCATCGCAGCATCCTGTGCCTTGAGAACCAGGTCGTATATTTGCCGTTGTTCTGGTGAGAATGTTCCGTTTGCCGGGATCGTCCGTGTGATGTCGGCTGAATAGTACCCGTATTCTGCACCGCAGTCCATCAAGATCAGATCTCCCTCTCGGATCCGGCGGGTGTTGCGTGCATAGTGAAGAATCGTGCTGTTGGGGCCGGAGCCAATGATGCAGGGATACCCGTAGCGCGGAGAACCGCTGGTGGTATAGACATATTCGAAGACTGCCTGGAGTTCGAACTCGTACATGCCTGGTTTCGCCCGCTGCATCGCCTCGCGGTGTGCCGCGACGGAG
>DKBG01000203.1 GCA_002451155.1 Ignavibacteria bacterium UBA6906 | reverse complement strand
TCCTTCCCCGTCCCGCTCTCCCCCAGGATCATCACCGTGGTATCAGTGGGTGCAACGGTCTGCACGAGCTCCATTACCTTGCGCATCTCTGGAGATTCGCCGATTATCTCTTCCGCGGAGCTGAGTTCGGTCACCTTTTCCTTCAGTCGGATGTTCTCCAGCGTGAGCTCCTGTTGCCTGAGCGCCTTCTCGATCAGGTGATCGAGGTAATCTGGATCAATCGGCTTGGTGATGTAGTCATAGGCCCCCTCCTTGAGCGCCTTCACTGCGGTGTCAACGGAGGCAAAGGCGGTAATAATGATCACCACGATCTCCCTGTTGATCCCCTTCACTCTCTGCAGAAGCTCCAGGCCATCCATTCCGGGCATGCGGATGTCGACGAGGAGGATGTTCCAGGACGAGGCCTGGAGTTTTTTCAGGGCGGCCGCTGCGTTCTCCGCCGAATCGACTCTGAATCCGTCCTCCTTAAACCATTTGGTCAGCGATTCGCGGACAATGAGTTCGTCATCGACAACAAGAATTCCAATGGCGCTTTTGTTCATGGGTATGCTCCTTCGGGCCTGGCGTGGGGAGAATCGTCCGACTCTGCCTTCGGTTGCCTCGTGGGCAGGATCACGGTAAAGGTGGTTCCGACGCCGGGGTTTGATTCCACTTCGATTGAGCCGTGATGCCGCTCGACGATCCCGTACGCGATCGCCAGACCGAGGCCGACTCCTTTGCTCTCTGATTTCGTGGTGAAGAATGGTTCAAAGATATGGGCCTTTACCTCCTCCGACATTCCCTGGCCCGTATCCCTGACCTTGATGACCAGCGCGTCCCGCCGCTCCGACCAGCGCGCGTCGATATCGATCACCCCACCCTCCTGCCTCCCGGGGCCGGGAGCCATCGCCTCGACGGCATTCATCATCAGGGCAACCATAAGCTGCTGTATCTGACCCTGATCGCATTCAAGAGTATCCTCCTCGCCGCAGGAGGAGCGGATTTCAACATCGTTGATCTTCGCGTGATGATTGACCAGCAAGACACATCTGTCGAGGACTGTCCTGAACCGCACCTGCTGTATCGCGGGGAGGCCGTGCCGTGCAAAAAGAAGCAGGTTCTTCACGATCTCTCCGCTCCGTTTGGACTCGTCAGCGATGAGCTTAAGGTCCGCGGTGTAGTCCTGGATCTCCTCCTGGGGAAGTGAAGACCGGTGGAGCTTCTTTATGAGAAGACGTGCGAACGTCAGGATTCCCTCCAGGGGGTTGTTTAGCTCGTGCGCCACACTGGAGGCCAGATTTCCGAGGGAGGCCATCTTCTCGACTCTCAGGATCTGCTTGTGCGCTTTCTCCAGATCCCGCGTCTTCTCTCTGACCTTCTCTTCCAGCGTGTGGGACCATGCAGTCAGTTCCCGCCGTGCGCGCGAAAGGTCTTCGGTCATTTCGTTGAAGGTGGTTGCTAGCTGACCGATTTCGTCGCTGGTCCTCGCCTCCAGGCGATGATCGAGAAGGCCGGAGGACACCATCTCCATCCCGACCATGAGTTTCTTGACCGGCCGCCGGACGAAGAGCCATATGAATGCCCCCGTGACAAGCCCGACGGCCGCGACGGAGAGGGCAGAAAGGAAAAGGAGTTGGTTCCGGCTCGCCGCCAGGTTCGCATCGACTGCTACCAGGGACATCTTGACATCCAGAACACCCAGGATCGTCTTGTTCGATGGGTGCGCGTGACAGTCTGCAACGGCGCACTGGGGCTCATTTCGGATCGGCGTGATCAGCCCCAGCACACGGTCGCCATTCGGATTTGTGAATATGCGGGAGAGTTCGGCACTCGTCGGTGTCGCATGGTCAAGACCTCCCCCCACGTGGCAGGTGACGCAGGCTTCCGCCTTCATGTCCACTTTCGTCTGGATGTCCGATTCCTTCGTCGCAAACACGACCTCGCCCATTTTGTTATACACCCTGACGCCCTCTATCCCGGGCTCGCCGGCAAGCGACCGGATAATACTCTGGACATCATCTTTCCGGTTGAGGAGCATACTGTGTCGTGTCGACCGTGCAATGATGTCCGTCGCACGCATCGCGCCCAGACGGACATTGTCCATCAGGTTTGTCTGCTGAACACGGACCGACGCGTAGGTGAGCGCGAGCAGGATAATGGTCTGTATGGCCGCGATGAGGAGGAATACCCGAAAGGCAATGGAGCGTGTAAGTTTCATACGGGAGACTGTGAGAGGTCGTACTATTCCCTACGACCGAACGGGCATATTTCGTGCCACGGGGCTCAGATTTGTGAAGGCCAGGACTACCCTGTTTTCGCCCCTCCTCCCCCACAAGTCCCCCGGGTACGACTTCTTTTCCAATATCTAGGAAAAAACTGTTGCATTTTTGGTCAACAACGAAGGGCATGGGGAAAACTTCCCATGCCCTTCGCAGTGGGAAACCGGGAGAGGGAGAAATGCGCTCGGGACACTGAGCCATGGCCGGGCCATCCTTTCCCGTCATGGCTCCTCAGCATTCCTGTGCGGCTATGACGTCAGGAGAAACTCCCGGGCCAACTCGTCCCAGTGGTCGGGAGAAACGTTTCGTGCGAATCCCGCAACAGGGACGCCGCCGTCCTGAAGCACCGGGACTCCATCTGGAGCAATCCGCTGCCGTAACTGAGACACCGTCTGTTCCATCCAGGAGGACGCCAGTCCCCCGCGGAGAAGATTCTTGAGATTGGCCGGGAGTTTGGGATTCCGCACCTTCAGGATCCAGCCCTTTCCATATGGGTCATCATTAATAATTCCGGGTGACGAGAGAAGTTCGGTGTTGACCTCCACTACGGTTCCTCCAACGGGAGAGAGCAGGTCAATTGCGCGAGTCCCGAATCGAAACATCCAGCCTCTTTCTCCCTGGCCAACCGATGCCCCAACTGCCGGCAGACGGACCGCATCCGCCTTCCCGAGCAGTCGCTGCGCGAAGTCATCGATCCCGATACTGACAAGGTCCTCGCCCTCCGGACGGGCCCAGCTGTGCCCCTGGTGATAGTAAAGCCCGTTGGCCATGGCAAACCACTCCACGCGGGGGATAGTTGCTGCTCCCGCGGAACCCGGAACGCGAGAGGGTGCCGGCTTCTGGAGTATGCGCCAGAAGATGACAAGAGAAATCAGAAACACGATGACCAGACCATACTCCAGGCCCTTGGTCGAAAAGATGTCTACGTAGAAGTTGTCCATTGCGGTTGCTCCTTTAAGGACTCTATGGCATGCGCTGCACCGTCAACCGGTCTCTCCGGAAGGGAACGGAGGATCGGCATCCTGTTCACCACCCACCGGAGGACGATCAGCTCCGCCACGATAATGGCCATCGTGATCTCAATTTCCATCCATGACGGAATGTAGTGCTCCGGGGCATACCACTTGAAAGCGATGACGGACACATTCAGACGATTGAGCACAATACCGATCAGGGTAAGAACCGATGCCACGCGAATCAACGGAATATTCTCGAACCGGACGGCCTGAGTGTATAATCGGACCGGGATCAGCACGAACACGACCATCTCAACGAGGTACCAGTACCCCATCGGCGTGGCGATATACGTCCATTGCTGTCCGTGGATGAACACCAGGACCCGGAGGAAGAAATAGACGTACATCGTTCCGGCACACACACGGGCGAGCCCCAGGACGATCCCCCGGTGCGATGCACGATGGTGCGGCGTGATTTGGCTTCTGAAGACCCGCTGGCTCACACTGCCCTCCAGGATCACCATGGAAAGTCCGGCGAAAATGCTCGAGACAAAGAACAGTATCGGAATGAATTCCGAATACCATAACGGATGGATCTTGGTCTTCGCCATGAGAAAGAGCGCGCCCAGGCCAGATTGATGGAGCGTGGAGAGCGTAATCCCCAGAATCACTGCCCCGAGCGTGAGCGAAGCCAGGGCCTTGCGTACACGCTTCCATCCAAGCCATTCCGCCACCGCGGGCGAAAATTCGATGAACTCTGTGATCATGTAAAGGAGGAAATGCCACGCAACAAGAAACATTACCGAGCTCACGCCGAAGGAGTTGCCGATGATCGGGTTGATCACGTTCCACGGCCGGCCGAGATCGAACAGCAGCGCCCCCGCGTAAAACAGGTATGCAAGGAAGCCGTTCAGGACGGTGATCCTGACGATCGGACGGTACTGTTCCAGCCTCAGGACATAGACCATGAATGTGACGACATATGCTCCGCCGGCAAATGCGACTCCGGTGATGACATCAAAGCCAATCCATATCCCCCAGGGGAAGTCCTGCGAAAGGTTCGTCGTCGAACTCAGGCCCTGGGAGAACCGGATTGTCAGGAGAACCGCCGCCACACACAAGATACACGCGGCGATCACGTTGAACGGTGTCAGAAGCTTTCCCTTCGGCTTCAGCTCACTGAGAAGGAATCGGGCAAACCGACGCGATTCACCCGCAAGAAGCGCCAGTGATCCGTTTCTATTATTCATGGTGCATCTCGTGGTCTGTTGGTTCGTTCTCTTTTTTGGTCGCGTTGCTCAGGGCGAGAAGGAATGCCGGCCAGAGTGTCAGGACGATCGGGACCGCATACAGATAGTCCTTACTCAATTCTGGATAGGCTGTGGATTCAATGCCCTGTGGAAAGCCCAGTTGCTCGAATGGAACGGCGGAGAGATACAGATACCCTGTCCCCCCCGCCTCGTGCTCCCCGTACACGTGCTGGTGGTACTGGTCAGGTTGCGACGAGATCCGCCTGTACGCCTCCTTAATCAAGTCTGCGCGCTTTCCGAATGTGATGGCTTCAGCCGGACACGCCTCCGCACACGCGGGAATTTTCCCCCGCTCCAGCCGATCCCAGCACAGCGTGCACTTCTGAATCTTTGGGATTGGACTGTCATACTCAAACTTCGGAATGTCGAACGGACATGAGACCATGCAGAACCTGCACCCCATGCATTTCCCTTCGCGCCAGATCACCGGACCTTCCTCGGTCTTTAGCATTGCCTTGGTCAGGCAGGCCGATGCGCAGGCTGGCTGATTGCAGTGCATGCACTGCTTCTTCGCAAAGACATCCCCCCCCGCCGTCGAATACCGGTTGACAATCGACCACTGGGTCACAGAGGGCGTCCGCTCCCTGTCGAGAACACGTTCATCCTGGTTCGGCTCGGGAAAGCCATGCGTCTCGGCGCAGGCAAACTCGCAGCTGCGGCAACCGACACAGCGAGTCGTATCCACCAGAACGCCCACGAACTCCTTCCGGTGTTCTTCCCCAACCGCACGGCGATGATGCAACGGCAACAACGAGGCTCCGGCCACTCCGAGAGTCCGGGCAAAGGTCCGTCGATTCATGGTTGATTCCTCCCGTTGTGAAGCGTGAGCGCGCCTATTTTCCGAAAAACTGCCGCGCCATTTCATCCCATTGCTTGTCCGTCAACTCCGCCATGGTCCCGAGATGATCGAGGTCCTCCGCCGAGTGCGCGGACCCGTCATGCCCGTTCCCTCCCCGAGGCTTCAGATACGCGCGAACGTTCTCCAGCTGATCCTGGTAGAAGGAAACTGCGGATTTGCCGATTTTCAGCTCCGGGAGTTCGATGTCCAGATTGTCCGCATCGATCACACAAACCCAGCTCCGATCATAGGGGTGTCCCTCCAGCACTTCCAGATCCCCCTTGAGCGCCGTATTCACCCGAGCTACCTGTCCGCTCACCGGAGCCTTGAAAGGAATCGATCGATATCCTTGCTTCACTGAAAAAATAGTCTGTCCCTTCTTGATCATCATTCCCAGGTTTGGCGGTTCGATTGCATCGATCGGACCGATCAACTTTTGCGCGAAGTCATCCATACCTACCTTCACTGTCCCGTCTTCCTCCATCCGGGCCCAGCAATGGCCCTCGGAAATGAACACTCCTCCCGGGATCGTAAATTCCGACAGGGGGAGGTGCTCAGGCAGCGGCAACCGTGTCACAACGACCCTCGGCCGCAGTTCCGTCCGGATCCGATCGGTCCGGCGGATCAGGAATTTCTTAGTCAGGTCGATCAGCTCATTCTCCGTAAACGGCTTCTGGACATAGTCCATGGCACCGTACTTCATGCATTCCACGGCTGATTCCACAGTGGCATATCCGGTGACAACGATGACGTCAATATCCGGACGAAGGTGTTTGACGCTCTTCACGACGTCCTCCCCGCTCATCTCGGGCATCTTGAGATCCGCAAACACGAAATCGTAGTGATGGGACTGGACGAGCCCCAGCGCTTCCTGTCCTGTCATCACGGTGTCGACGGAATAGCCGTCGACTACGAGGATCTTTCGCAGACTGTCAAGCACGACCGCCTCATCATCGACGCAGAGGATACGCGCTTTGGGGTTCTCGACCGTGACCCGTTTCAGGGTTTTCGCTTCCCGCGAGAAGTCGAGGCGGAGGCTTGTCCGCAACGCCGCTTCCCGTTCCGCGCGGAGCTTCTTTTCCTTCCACGTCTTGAGTGCAAGCCGGAGCAGAAGGTCTGCCGCGACAAAAATCACGACTGCAAGGATAAACAGCGCCATGGTTATTCTCCTTTTTTCGATGGAGCGGAGGGTCCTGAACCAGACTCGTCCCTATTGCACGCCCCGAGGGTTTTCATTGTGAATGAAGGGGCTCTCCCGAGCACGCCGACCATGCCGTCAGCTGTTGCAGCTCGTAGCCCAGATTCGCCGGGATGACCCGGTAGAACCAACCTTTCAGATACGGGTCACTCTGGACCCGCGCAATTTCGCCATGAAGGCCCTTGTTGGGCTCCAGGATCGTTCCGCTGATAGGGCCAAGAACGTCATGGGACAACCCATCCTCACTGATGACCCGGGCGCAGGAGGTCCCCTGCACGATTTCCTCGGTCTCCTCGAACAGTTCTATCCGCTGCACGGCTCCGACGGTCCCCAGGAACGTCCCCGTGACGCCAACAAACGCTGAGCCGCGCTCCTCAAGTCGCACCCAGCTGATCCACCCGAGACGATACCAGGAGGGATCGCCTGGCGGGCCGTCAACATGGTCCCCCCGGGGCGGCGCGTCATGTACCATCTGCCCCCCAGCAGTCTTCGGATGCCTGAGACCTCGCAGAATCGCGCTCACCAGCTCCTCTTCAGTAAACGGCTTGGCGAGATACCCCACTGCCCCCCCACGGAGCGAGCGGACCGCATGTTCGACCGTGGCGTAGCCGGTTGTCATGATAACGGACGTTTCCGGGTGCCCGGTCTGGACTGCCTCGAGAATCTGGAATCCGTCGACGTCCGGCATCATGATGTCACAGATGATCAGGCGATACCTGCTCTGATCAAGTCTCTGGAGTGCTGTCGCAGCGTCGCCGGCAGCATCCACGCGGTAGGCGTGGGCTGTCCCGACCCTGGTGACCGCTTCGAGGACGACCTGCTCGTCGTCGATGATCATCACGTCGAACTCTTTGTCCATAGCGCGAATCACCGTTCGTTGTCGATCGGAAGCCGAATCGTGAACTTGGTCCCTTTGCCAACCTCTGTTCGAATGCCGATCGTACCGTTGTGGTTGTCCACAATCCCCCAGACGACCGCCAATCCGAGTCCTGTTCCCCGCTGTTCTTTTGTCGTGTAGAATGGCTCAAATACCTTGTTCAAATCATCGGGGGATATGCCGGACCCCGTGTCGGACACCGTCATTTCCACATACTCCCTGTACCCTTCCGCTTCCACTGCCCCCCAGTATTGCCACCCGCATCCCCTCCGCGTGCACCCCTGAATCAAACCCCTCGGAGGCGCATGGAACACATACACGGAAGCGGCACAGGTCGGACATCGCGCGCCCGCCTCCAGGAGCGACACGCCGCATCGCGGGCAGAGAAATTCCGCCTCTTGGCCGGGAGCAAGGTCTGCCCCGTACTGGTGGCGGGTGCTTCCGTACACGGGATCCAGGTGTATGGCCTCTTTGTGCCCGCTCCATCGGGCCCCGACCTTCACCGAAGGAAGGCCGTCAATCTTCACCTCGCTGTCCATGAGATCGTGCCCCTTCGGGCAGAAGGCTCGCTTGATGTGCGCGACGCCCTGCGGGGGCAGGCTCACCGAGGAGGTTGTGAGAGTTACTGAACCCGAACCGTCCCCGATCGCGTCGGCGGCATTCACCAGCAGGTTCACGATCACCTGCTGGATCTGATTTGCATCGACCCTGACTGCCGGCAGGTGTGCATCTAGGTTCTGCACAACCTGCACTCCCTTCACTTCCAGTTGCTTCTGCAGCACGGCAACGGACCGGCTGATGATCTCGTTCAAATTCTCGGTCGACTTTTTCGGGACGGATTGACGGGCAAAGTCTAGGAGGCTCTTTACAATCCCCCTGCTGCGTGTCGCCTCCCGTACGATGACCTCGAGGTCGGAGCGAAGCTCATCGTTGTCTTTGGCCCTGTTCAGAAGAAACGAGCTGTACGTTAAGACTCCGGTGAGAGGATTATTGAGTTCGTGCGCCACTCCGGCTGCAAGCCGCCCCAGGGAGGCCATCTTGTCCGACTGGAATAGCTGGAGGCGCGCTTCGGAAAGCTTGTCCGTCATTGTATTGAATGCTCGCGCAAGCATTCCAAAATCGTCTTCCCCGGGGTGAGGAATGCGGTATCCCAGATTCCCGCTCCCCACTTCCCTGGTGGCTGCGATGAGCCTGTTCACGGGAGTCCCCACCCAGCGGCGGACGAAATATCCGATAATGATGCTGAGCGCGATGACGGCAAAAACCGCAAAGACCGCGTTCGCCCTCTCACTGAGCGCTATCTGCTCATCCACATCAGCGAGCGAGGTTGTTATGTCCAGCACACCCAGGACGGACTGCGATTGTGCGTGAGCGTGACAGTCCGCCGTCCAGCAGGCGGGCTCGTTGTAGATGGGTGCGATCACTCCGAGAATTCTGGCGGAATCCGGGTGGACCCGGAAAACCCGTGTCCGTTCAAGGAGCGAAAGACGTTCAAGGGGGCGATCGGCCGCGTGACAGGCAAAACAACTTTCCGCTCTTTTGTCGACCAGTTGGCCGATATGCTCCGATCGTGATGAAAAGATGATCGTCCCTTCCTTGTTCAGTACCCGCACTTCCTGGATCGTCGAATCTTTGCCGACGTCGTTGATGATTTTGTGCACATGCTCCCGTTGATTCAGCAGCATGCTGTAGCGGGTGCTCCTCTTCACTGTTTCGCTCAGTTGGCTGGCGTGCCTCTCCACCTCCGCCTGCAATCGCTCACTCTGCCAGCGCGTGCTGAATGTCGAATAGATACCCATGATGAGCAGCGCGGTCAGCCCTACTGCCACAATCAATCGAAATGCAAGTCTCCTGAACATATCGTCTACCTTTACAGACGTCTGGTTCCGATCAGCGAGTGTTACGGACACGCTGCGTGCCCGGGACCTTCTTCGGGTACTGGAAGCCATCATGGCAGCCGTCGCAGCCCGGAGCCCCGGAAAATGTTCCATCCGCATGACAACTCACGCACTCCAGCTCTCTGTGCGTCGCATCCAGCGTCAGCCCTGTAACTGCGTGGCGAAATGTATCCGGGCGCCACTCACCATGACACGTCTGGCAGGATCCACGCAATCCTGAGAAGGACCCTTTCTTGGTGTGGCACCGCGAACACTTCAGCGTCGCATGAAAGCGGCCCAGGGACCAACCGGTCCGTTTCAGATGATCGAACCCTTCCTTGGCGACGGCTCCATGGCATGTCTCGCAGCGTGCCCCCGTGTCATGGCAGGACGAACACATCTCGTGACCTCCACCGGAGGGTTTCCGCTCTCCGGCCTCCCCTTTTCGTCGGTCGTGGCATCGGATGCAGCTTTCCTGAGAATGACAATCAGCGCAGGAGAGGCCGAACATATCGATGTGCTCCCGGTGGTTGAATGTCACTTTCGGACCGTCTGGCATCGCCGTCTCGTAGACGACCCTGCCCGGAACCTCGACCGCCGGATGACGACTCTTCGCAAATTCTCCTGTGGCC
>DKBG01000330.1 GCA_002451155.1 Ignavibacteria bacterium UBA6906 | reverse complement strand
GATCTGAAAGAGAAGACATTCCGGATCGCCCATATGGGTGAACTGACGATGGCAGACGTTCGGGAAGTCACCGCCGCCATCGAAAGGATTCTCCCGACCTTGAAGTAGGCTGCCCATTACGGGATCCGGTTCGATCACACCATCGAAAAGTGCGAGGAACGGGGGCGACACAGTCGCACGGCGCCCCCCGTTCTCGTCGGATCCCCGCACATCTCCCATCAGGAGTCCACGTGGCCACGCTCCGACCGTTTATAGGATATCGCCCTCTTCCCCAGTATGCTGCGCTCGTCGCAGCCCCACCCTACGACGTCCTCACTTCGGAGGAAGCGCGCGCGCAAGCCGCACATGACCCGTTCTCCTTCCTCCACGTCGGAAAACCTGAAATTGATCTCCCTCCCGACGTGGATCTCTACGACCCGCGAGTGTATGACAAGGGCAGGGAAAACCTTCAACGTTTCATTAGCGAGGGAATTCTACAATCGGATGCGACTCCCTCATTCTATCTCTACGCCCAGACAATGGGCAGCCATACGCAATACGGCATTGTTGGATGTGCGTCGGTTGAGGAGTACCTCAACAACACGATTAAGAAACACGAGCTCACCCGCAAGGACAAGGAAGACGATCGAACCCGGCACGTTCGCGTAACGAACGCCCACACAGGACCTATCTTCCTCACCTACAGATCACGTCCCCCGCTCGATGCGATCGTGGACCGCGTCCGTGTCAAAGTGCCCGAAAATGATTTCGTCGCCAGCGACGGCATACGGCATCAGCTCTGGGTCCTGAGCGACATCGGGACAATTCAGGCAATCAGGTCGGAATTCAGCAGCGTTTCCTCACTCTACGTCGCCGACGGTCACCACCGGTCCGCAGCAGCAGCCCGCGTCGGTAAGGAAATGGCCGAGGCTGACCTCAACCGCACCGGCCAGGAAGAATACAACTTCTTTCTCGCGGTTCTGTTCCCCCACACGCAGCTTCGTATCCTGGACTACAACCGAGTCGTCAAAGACCTGAGCGGGCATACTCCTGAGGCATTTCTTAAGCGGGTGCGGGATGCCTTCGACACTCGGAGTGCCGGGGAGGCGGTCAGACCGTCACGGAAAGGCGAATTTGGTATGTACCTCGGCGGGCACTGGTACACCCTCACGGCAAGGCCAACGCTCCCGGCTACGACAGACCCTGTCGAGAAGCTCGATGTATCGATCCTTCAGAAAGACCTCCTCGGGCCTATCCTCGGAATCGAGGATGTACGCACTAGCAAACGCATCGATTTCGTCGGCGGCATTCGCGGACTCAGAGAGCTCGAACGGAGGGTCAACTCGGGCGATATGAGTGTGGCCTTTTCCCTCTTTCCGACATCAGTCGACGAGCTTCTCGACATCGCCGACGCGGGAAAAATCATGCCGCCAAAATCCACCTGGTTTGAGCCGAAACTCCGGGATGGAATGGTTGTGCATTTCTTGACCTGACCATTCGGTCAACGAGGGGGGTCTGAAGAATCGATTGATGCGGAGAAAGGTCCACCGGTGGGGAACTCATGACATCTTCACCCGCCTCGCAGCATCCATAGCCCGCTGCGGGAATAAAACAAACACCCCGGCAACCCTCCTCCATCGATGCGGCTCGTCCCACCGGCCAGCTGCAGCACACACCAGCTGACACACTTCGTCGAAAACCGATCCGCATCCATCGGGCGTTGCGTCTGACTGTCTGGCAGCGCTCACGTGGGGAAGACGCTTCCGCTTCTGCACTGACAGCTCAGGCTCGTCAGAGCTCCTTAATCAGTTTCACAACCTTCCAGAGAAAGTCCACATCTTTTCTCTTGACGGTCACAGGCTCGAAATCAGGGTTCAGCGGCACGAGATGAACGTACCCCCCCTCAAGCTTGACTTTCTTGAGGGTGTCCTCGCCGTTTACCCGGATAACACAAATATCTCCATTTCGGACCTCATGATGCGGGCTGACGATCACGATATCTCCATCCTCGATACGCGGAGACATGCTGTTTCCCCGCACTTTCAGGGCAAAGGCCTGCGGATCTTTAACGTCATCAACCGTCACGTAAGTATCGACGTAATCCGGATGGAACATTGTGGAAACCTTTCCAGCCGGAACAGCGGACACAAGGGGCAGGTCCACAAGATTCACGTTGCGACGCAGAGCGGAATTGAGAGGATAGACATTCTGCGGCCGCGAAAGAGGCGGGTACATTTCTCCTTCGCCTGAAAGCAACCAGGTCGGCTGAACATTTGTCGCTTTGGCGATCTTCAGAATGCAAACGCCGTCGGGAACCTGATCCCCTTTCTCCCACCTCTGGAGCGTTCGAGTTACAACACCGATTTTTTCTGCCAGCGATGCCTGGTCAAGCTCCTTGTTGATCCTCGCCTCTTTCACGCGGTCACCGATGGATGCACGCACAGGAGTCATGTTGACATTTTTGTCCGTTTTGTTCTTGACATGACGACATATTTGTCGTATCTTGCTGAAGCGAAAATACACAATTCCAGAGAGTCTGTCAAGTCTTTTTTCGGGAGGTGATCGCGATGCAGGGAAGAGATGAACGCGTTAGGGTTGGAATAGGGGGGTGGGAGCACGAGGTCCTGAACCGGACATTCTATCCGCGTCCCGACCTGAGCTCGGCCGAAAAACTTGGGTGGTATGCTCAGGTGTTCGATACGGTCGAAATCCGGTCGACCTTCTGGGATGCCACCCTCGGGGCGCCAGATGCCCGGGAGTGGGCTGAGGCCGTCGCCGGAAACCGTGAATTCCGGTTCCAGGTGAAACTCCACTCCGCATTCACGCATAAGGGCGTAATCCAGCCCGAACCGTTGCGGCGGATCCGGGCACTATCCCAGGAGCTTGCCGCCCGAGAGCGCCTTGGATCAGTGCTGGCTCAGTTTCCTTATTCGTTTACCAACACGAGCGCCAACAGGTTTCACCTCGTCAAACTGGGGGAGCTTATGCGGGGTTTCCCCCTTCACGCAGAATTGCGTCACCAGTCATGGAATATACCTGGTCTGCCCTCCCTCCTCGCTGATGCCGGTTTCTCTCCCGTGAGCGCCGACCTCCCGAGGATCCGCCAATTCATGCCGTTTTCAAGTCGCGTGGTCGGAGATCCCGCATACCTACGCCTGCACGGAAGAAACGACAAGGGATGGCTCCTCAATGGAATGGACACCAGGTATGAGTATCTCTATAATCCCCGGGAAATCCAGGAACTGAGACGCCGTCTCGAGGCGGTCAGCAACTCCTGCACAAGTATCTTTCTCATCTTTAACAACACCACTGGCGGGAAAGCTGTCGCAAACGCTTTGCAGATGCTTTCCGCCATTCGTGACGGGTCGGCGGTGAGAGTTCCTCCCGCAACCGCCACCGCGTTTCCGTTTCTCAAGACTCTGGGTCATTTCGCACCTGGATCAGAATCACTCTTCGACATCCCAACGTACCGGGCTGCAATGTAGAATCCTCCACAGAGGGGAGGTCAGGATGCCCTCTCGGCGTTTTCGACGGGTGCTATGCCTCGCGCAAGTGGCTAATATTCACCACCCAACTGGTAGACCTCCCTCCCCACTCCCTATATCTCCCCATTTTCTTTCTTGCCGACGGTATCAAACTCGCCATAGTGCTTGGCACTCACTTTGCGATACATAGATGGGCGCTACATACGGCTCCACACCCTGGGGCTCCGGGGGGTGCGTGAGCTTGCGGCATGATCAGATCTCCTCCCCTCTTCACCGAGAGGAATAGCGAACACCTTGGCACGCGAGTCCATACTCGTTGTAGAAGACGACAAAATCATCGCCATGGAGCTGCGAGAGCGGCTTCAACGGTGGGGATTTGCCGTCCCCGCCACCATCGCTTCCGGCGAGGAGGCATGCGCAGCCGCGCTGGACCAGAAGCCGGATCTTATTCTTATGGATATCTGGCTTCAGGGACCTATGGACGGCATTCAGGCCGCCGATCTGATCCACCGTACAAACGACATCCCCATCATCTATGTCACCGCCAACGCGGACGAGGCAACCCTCGAGCGTGCAAAACAAACTGAACCGTACGGCTATGTTCTCAAACCCTTTGAGGAACTCGAACTCCGGACCACGATCGAAATCGCCCTGACGAAATACCGCCTCGAAGCAAAACTCAGGGAGAGCGAACAGTGGCTCTCGACGACGCTGAATAGCATCGGCGATGCTGTCATCGCCACGGATGATCAGGGCACTGTGACATTCATAAATCCGATCGCACTCTCCCTCCTCGCAATGACACGCAATGACGCGATGGGAAAAAAGCTTTCGGCAATTCTCCACGTCATCGACGAAGAGCGGCGTGCCCGCCTGGCGAACCCGGTCGGACAGGCGCTCGCCGGCGGAGTAGTGTACCGGCCTGAATCTCCCGTCGTGCTCGTCGCCTGCGACGGCACCGAACGACCGGTCAATCTTAACGTTGCACCTATCCGTGATGGGAAACAGCGCATACAGGGAGCAGTCCTTGTCTTCCGTGATATCACTGAACGCCGGCAGGCAGAGCGGCTCCAGAGTGCCCTCTACCGCATCTCTGAAGCCGCGACGTCCGCCCGCGATCTCGAAGCGCTCTTCGCTCTGGTGCATCAGATCATATCGGATCTTCTGCCGGCCCGGAATTTCTACATCGCACTCTGCGACAAAGGGCGGACAACGATAACGTTTCCCTATTTTGTCGACGAGTTCGACTCCGATCTTCGAAACAAGCCGTTCGGGCCACGCCCGTTCGGCACCGGTGTCACGGAGTTCGTCATTCAGCACGGGCTGTCGCTCCTCCTCGCCAGCGAAACCCTCCGTCAGCTTGCCTCGGCGGGACAGATCACAATGAACGGGACCCCGTCGCGGTACTGGCTTGGAACTCCCCTCCGGACCGCCGAAGGGCAGACGATCGGAGCCCTCGCAGTCCAGTGCTACCAGGACGGGACAGCGTACTCCCGCCAGGACAAAGACGTGCTTGAGTTTGTCTCCACGCAGATCGCTGTGGCCATCAACCGGAAGAGTGCGGAGCAGGTCCTACGGGATAGCGAGGAACGGTTCCGGACACTGTTTGCCCGCTCGGCGGTCGGCATTGGGATCACCGATCTCCCGAACCGGCGGCTCACCGCAACAAATCGGGCACTCCAGGAAATGCTCGGGTACACGGCTGAAGAACTCGCCACAATGACAATTCAGGATGTGACTCATCCGGATGATCTGGAGTTCGGTACATCCTCGAACGACTCCCTGCTCCGCGGAGAAGTCGACCACTATGTGACCGAGAAGCGCTACATCAGAAAGGATGGGCGAATCGTCTGGGGTCGCCTGACCGTATCTCTCGTCCGGGACGAGGCGGGCGCGCCCAGGTTCGGTGTAGGCCTTGTCGAGGACATCACGAAGAAGAAAGAGGACGAGGAGAAGATCCTTGAACAGGCAGCCCTCCTGGATAATGCGCAGGATGCGATCCTGGTCCGGGACCTTGAAAGCCAGATCACCTACTGGAACAAGGGGGCAGAACGCCTCTACGGGTGGACGAGAGGCGAAATCCTCGGCAGGAACGAATTCGATCTGCTCTGCCGGTCAATCACACCGGAGCTGGGCAAGGCACAGAAGAAAGTCCTTGAGACCGGTGAATGGGTGGGGGAAATGCTCCAGGTCAATAAGGCGGGTGGCGAGGTTACCGTCCAGAGCCGGTGGACCCTTGTGCGAGATCAGGACGGTGCACCTGTTTCTATCCTCGTCATCAACACAGACATGACCGATAGAAAAAAGCTTGAGGCACAATTTCTCCGCGCGCAGCGCCTGGAAAGCATTGGCACCCTCGCAGGTGGAATCGCTCATGATCTCAACAACGTCCTCTCTCCTATCCTGCTGGCCGCCCACCTGCTCCGTGGCCGCGCCAGCGATTCCTCAATGAGGAAATGGATCGATACGATCGAATCAAGCGCGCAACGAGGTGCCGGAATTCTCAGCCAGGTGCTTACATTTGCGCGCGGTGCCACGGGGAAACCTGCGACCCTCCAGACGAAACACCTCCTCAAGGAGATGGTGAAGATCACTACCGAGACGTTCCCTCGGTCCATTGAGACGTCGCTTGAGATACCTAAGGATCTCTGGACTATCACAGCGGACACCACGCAACTCCATCAGGTGTTGATGAACCTCTGTGTCAACGCACGGGACGCAATGCCACAGGGAGGGCTCCTCACGTTGAAAGCCGAGAATCGCCAGATCCACCCGGAGGAAGCACGCCAACTCATTGATGCCACCCCCGGGCCCTATCTTCTNNAAAAATCTTCGAGCCATTTTTTACGACAAAAGAACCGGGTCGTGGAACAGGACTCGGGCTCTCAACCGCACATGCTATCATTAAGGGTCACGGAGGGTTTATCCGGGTCAACAGCACAGTCGGCCGGGGGACCGAATTCCATATCTTCCTCCCCGCACACGGCTCCGAGGCGCCTATGACGGCAGAACAGGAAACCGAGGCGCACCTGAACGGCCAGGGTGAACGCATACTGGTCATCGATGACGAACGAATGGTCCTCTCAATGACCGAGGAGATGCTCACCGCGTACGGGTACAGCGCTGTCACATCGCTCCACAGTGAAGAAGGGCTCTCGGTCTATGCCCGGGAAGGGAACAGGATCGACGCAGTGATTGTCGACATGATGATGCCACATCTGGACGGTGCGGCAACGATCCAGGCATTGCGCCGAATGAATCCGAAGGTAAAGATTCTCGCGATGAGCGGGGTGCCTGACGAGAGTCGGACGTACGGCGAGCGCTCGCTGGTCCGCCATTTTCTGCCGAAGCCGTTCACCGCCGCGACTTTGCTGACCGCTCTGCGAGATCTGTTGGCAGGAATTGACGGGGACCCGGGAATATCAAGAGGCAAGGAGTCCGAGACGAAGAACGTTGAGGCGGCCTGAATCGGAACCGACGCTCAGGGATTGCGTGTGCGATTTCCTCGGCGCACTGGCTCCTTGCGGGAGCGATGGGGGGGCTTCCGCAGGGGGCCGTCGGTGTGCTCGAGTGCAAATGACCCCCGCCACGCATACTCCTCCCCCTTCCGAATCAGACCATTGCTCACCGGAAGATTGTACACCGTGAGCGCGACATCCCGACTCTCTTCTTTCCTTCGAAGAACCCTCTCCAGGTATCGGCGCGCCCAGAGCGGTCGCCCATGACCCTCGCGCCACACATCATTGGTCTTCCCGCGGAAATCCGAGAGGAAACGTTTCATATCGGACCAGTCTTCTTTCCCCCGTATCAGCATGACAAGGCGATTGGGCAAAAAGCAGTATGCATAGACCTCGAAATGGGACCCCCAGCCGTATTCGTGAAGTGAGTTCAAAACCGGATGAACCTCCTCCCGCGCGACAAAAATCTGTTCGTCCTTGTGCGTCGGGAGAGTGACCAGGTACCGGTGTCGGCCGCGGTAATCGAACCGCTCCTTGCCAGGCGGCTGGTCCGCACTTCGTAAACGAACAACTGTCGGGATTGCCATCAGTGAAGCCCTCGTGTGATTCCCCCATCAACCGCGATCGTTGCTCCGCGGACATAGCCCGCGCGTTCGGAACAGAGGTAAACGATCACATTCGCCAGCGCCGCTGGATCGCCAAGGCGATGAACGGGAACATCGCGAGCGAGTTCTTTGATGTACTCACCGACCGAGACTCCCCGGGCAATCGTCCGCGAAGCCCGAGATCCATGGACATGCTCCTTGATCACAATTCCAGCCAAGACGACACACGCTGCCGAGAGAGAGATTTGCGCCGGTGCCATACAGAAGCAGGAGACACCGGGAGGACCGCTAGAATACTTCCTCGCCAACACGGAATCCGGTCTCTGCGATTTCCGGGAATGCAGGGTGCTGCATCCCGGCAGCCAGAAAAAGGGGAGGGGTCATCGACACGGTCAGAGGTGTATCGCGCGTCAGGAAACGTCCGCCAGTCCCAGGTATCCCCCACGTCATTCCGACGGAACCGGGGAGGACCCGGAGCAGATCGGAAAGCGGTATGAACGTATACGGGAACGCTCCCATCAGGGATCGTCAGAGCTCAACCCCCTGCGCCTGAAGACTTTGGCGGATCCTCTGTATCGCCTCCTCTTCGTTGATCAGGAGCCGGGCTCCAGCAGTCTTCACTGCTACGTCGAGGGGATCTCGTCGATGAGTCAGCCATAGCCAGATGCTGTAGCCAAGCCGGATTTGATCGTTTGGCTCAAGTGCCGGGATCCCGGCAACACTGGCATACGCGATCTTCTCAGTCGATCGTTCCGGAGCCGGACGGATTTTCGATGGTGGTTTTGTCGTCATGGGTGTATGTCGCAGGTCCTTGGGAATCGTCTCTTCTCCAATATACCACTTGTATCGATAAAACGCATGATGCCTGCTCAGAAGAGCTGATAGCCGATCGTGAAGTAGAGGAGAAGGGGTCCTTCCTGGATTGGGTTTTCGGGGAGGTCCTTGCTGAAGTAAAAGCTCTTGCCGGCAGCCACGATCGCCGGTCCGATCGGCGTGTCAAGCGCCAGCTCTACTCCGAGAGCGTGCCGGAATGTGCTGAACTTCAACGCCTCCGGGATCGTCGAAATCGTGCCGAGATCGTATCGCGCGCGAAGGTACGAGTCAAAGAAGATTTTGAAGGGAAGGGCCTGCTGGATTTCAAAATTCACAAGGAAGATCTGACGCCCCCTGCTGTCGTCCTCCCGCAAGCCGAAGAAGGATTCCCTTCCACCCAGCCGGAACTGCTGCGCAAGAGGCATGGTCTTGTCGGCGAACCCAACCGTCATTTTTGGGTGAATCACCAGGTCCCCAACGACTGTCGAGTAGAATTCATACATCCCTCGGAACGCATTGTACGTCACCGAACCGCCGAGGGCCTTGGAAGCAACTTCAAAGCTCAGGCCGAGATTCATCCCGCTGGTGGGAAACGGATAGCGGTTCTTGGTATCAATCACTGTCCCTACCTTTATCATCGAGAGAACAAAACGGCTCTCGAGATCTTCGGAGTTCCGGATATTCTCCGTTCGGACGTTCTCAAGCGCGTAGTCAATGGTCGCGTTTCCCAGTCGTTCCAGGCTGCTGCCAAAGGAGAAGATTCCTCCGTAGCGGATATCCCGGTACTCTCCAACTTCGATCCGCTCCCACTGGTTCTTTCCCGGCGGCGGCCCGTCCGCGTACCGGTAAGAGGACCAGCTATCGTACACGCCGCTGGCACTCAGGTTCAGGGAGGTGTTGAAAAGTCTCCTGCTCTTGAACTCAAGTACCGCGTCGAAATTCCGCTCCCCTCCAAGCACCGTGAATCCCAGTTCCTGGCCGCTTCCCCTGAAATTTTCGTCGCGCACGTCCAGTGACCCCTGAAGCTTGCGCGCATTGTCAACCCTGATCCCGAAGCGCATCAACTGGGACGGGCGCTCCTTGAGACGGATCGTGAGATGAGGCCTCTCCCGCTCGTACGTCACCTCAAGATACACATACTCAAAGAGCTGCGAACCGTTTATATTTGCGACTCCCCTGCGGGCCTCCTCGATCTTAAACACGTCTCCCTCATGGAGAGGAAAATCTGAAAGAACGAATGCGTCGGTGGTCCGCACCCCCCCCTCAACCGAGATCCCGGCGATGATCCCGTCGTCAAACACAATCCGCAGTGATCCATCATGGGTGTCGAAACGGGCCGAATCAAGCCGTGCCAGTGAAAGCCCGTGGCGGCGGTAGACCCGCAATGCCCCCTGAATATCCCGCTCCAGGGCCTCAGGATCAAAGGGCCGATCGAGGAGATTTTCGAATTCCGGCAGGAGCTCCTCCGCGGAGACCTCCTTACAACCCGCCAGAACGAGGCGCGTGACGGTCGGACGCGTAATAAGGCGAAACGTCACCGTCGTGCCGGCCGAGTCACGCACGATCTCCGCTCGCACGTCGGAATAGGTCCCTACCTCGTACAGGAGATTGACATGCTCCTGAACATCCTGCATCGTGACGGGCCTGAGACCTGGCTCGCTTTCAATGTGGCGCCGCAGCGAATCGGGCGCGGACGATCCGCCCCAGCGTATGACCGCGTCCGGCAGTTCCCGGCTGAAGAACCCGTGCTCGCCGGAGGTAAATTCAGTCTTCTTCTTCTGATAGATCCGGAAAATTTCATCGATCTTCTCCATCGCTGCTGCTTCCCCTGCCGCCACAAGCGTGTCCAGGCCGTGAAAATCGGATGAGAGATGCTGGCCAAGATCAGGAGTAATGATAACGTCGGCCATGCGCAGCTGCTGCTCCTTCACCCGCTGCATCATAATGCCCATTATCTGGTCGGCTACTTCCCACGGAGCATCCATTTGCTCACGAGTGCGCAGCCCGCTTGCCGTGTTGACGACGATCACCATATCACATCCCGCTTCCTCCGCAACGTCCACCGGGATATTGTCCACCAGGCCGCCGTCCACGAGCTCCATACCATCTCGTTCGATCGGATTGAACAGCATGGGCACGGTGGCACTTGCGCGAAGCGCCTCGGCTAGCGACCCCTCCCCGATCACTACTCTCTTCCCCGAAATAAGATCTGTGGCCACAGCCCGAAACGGCACACGCAAATCGTCGAAAGAAGATGAGGGGTGATATGTTCCCTGCAGGGTGAGCGTGTTCAGAAACGTCGTCAGCCGTTGACCGCTCGACACCGCCGACGGCAGCACAAGCTCCAGCCCCTTGAACCGGAGCGTCAGGAAACTCCGCTCCCCGGCCAGGCGCTGGTCGACAAAGAGATCAGAACGGTCAGTTTCGGCAGTCAGGGAGAGCACATCGTCCCAGTCTGTGTGAATCGCCATGCTGTCTATTTCGTCCGGGCTCCACCCGGCAGCGTACAGGCCGCCGACAATCGATCCCATGCTCGTCGCCGCAATGAAATCAACCGGAACGCCGTGACGTTCGAACACCTTCAGCACGCCGACTTGGGCCGCTCCCCGTGCCCCCCCTCCGCTGAGCACCAGCCCGACACGGGGCCGTCTCAGTGGCCGCTGCTGAAGCCCGTCGAGATGACGTGGGGTGACCGCTGCAAGGACCGGCGTGACGAACAGCGTGTCCCCTGCCGGGGCTGAAGAAGCCTCAGACCAATAGGACACCGCAAGCAGGAAGAGCAACAGGAGTGTACGGGAAGACGTGGAGGGGAAACCCATCAGGCAACCGCCATGAACCATTTGCCAAAAAGTATGGCTTTCAGCGGGCAAAAGCAAACGAGGCGACATGAGGGAGAAGAGCATCCGCCCGGAGGAATCAGCGGGGTACGTCCGTGCTCAATCGATACCGGAGAATGTTCCCGGTCTCGGCGTCGAGAACGTACAGCATCTTCTCATAGTACGCAAGACCGGTAGGTCGGCGCATCAGGCCGGCCGTTCTCACGCTGCCGAAGGATTCCGACTTGATTCTCCCTCGGCTGGTAAACTTGAAGACGCTGTCCAGCTGCGCATCAGCAACAAAGACATCCCTGCGCCCCGGATCTATGGCGACGGCCTCGGGCAGGAGATACCGGTACGGCACGATGAAATCGACCGACCGGTCCTGAGGGTTCGCCGGATCAAATCGCGGCAGCCACCCCTGGAACTCCGGAACATCTTCGTAACGCATCCACAACGCGCCGTATGCTACCGCGTCAACGGACTGCGTGAGAATGAAGTCCCTCGATGAAGGAAATGAGGCAATCGCCGTGGGGTGATAGATGTCGGTGATCCCGCTGCCCGGACGCGTATAGAAGGCCGGGACCGGCGTTATGAATCGGTCTGCGGCGGAAAACTGCAGCACCCGGGCGTCCGGATCAATGAAGCTGCTGTTGTCCGGACCCGTCCGAACCGCCAGCCAGGTGTTGTCGTCAAATGCGGTGAGCCCGGGGAATCGTCTCCGCGGCCGCTCGATCTCCACCCAGATAGTCTCCATACGCGCCACCTCGAGATGGTGCGCGGAATCTGCAGACAGTGAGACGAGCTTCAACCGGAAGATCGCTCCCGCAGTGTCACCGCTTGCCACGACAATCTCCCCCCCCACGAGAAGATCAAGCCGTGTATCCTGTGACACCGAACGCGGATGAAGAATTTCTCTGGTACTCAGAATCTGTCCGCCACGGTTCATCATCACCACGCGGTTCGCCCGCGTATCTGCAACATACAGGAGCTGGTCCCGCCCAATCAGGATATCCTCGGCTCCGGCAAACCCGGGAAAGGGCGGATACACCTGAACGTACGACGTGTCAATGGCCGCCTCCGCCGGCTGTGGAAGAGTTGCCAGATCCAGCTTCTCTTCACATCCCGGAAGAACAAGCGAGACACTTGACCAGAAGAGTATCTGTCGTACAAAGGATCTCATGAGTACCTTTAAAATGCCAACCCGATACTGATGCGGTGGATTGACCCGAGCTGCGCAAAATCGGAATATGCATAGTCGGCAGATACACTGCTGAGCCCGAGCGGCAACCGCACACCCATTCCGGCAGCCCAACTCTCCGCCGACGTCTGGTCCTCCCCCAGCAACTGCTGACGAAGCGTCCGTTTGATCCCCGCCCGAACGAAAAACATCCGCCGCCACCCGTACTCGACACCGAGCCGCACATGTTCCGCATTGTCATTCGGATGATTCAACTGAAAGGAGCCTGTCAAGCGGTGCTCCTCCCCGCTGATCGGGTCAAAGGCCACTCCCAGCCTGAAAATCGTGGGGGGAGAGAATGATTGAAACGTACTCATCACCTTCCCGTCCAACCCTGTAACGCTCCCCGCAGGACTTACATCTCCGCCAAAATTTGAGATGACCACCGCAAACCGGACGGAGCCGAGGCCCGTCCAGTAGTAGGTTCCCAGGTCGACCAGAAAGGCACGCATGGTCAGCATGTCGAGGGTCTCTTCTGCGTAGCGCACCGTCGCACCGAAGCTGAACTGGTCGGTCATCTTTCTCGAATAGGTCAATCCCAGCGCGAGATCACCAAACGAAAACGTCTGTCCCGTCCCGAACGGTTGTGTCTCGGTGGTGACCTGCATGTCGTCTGTATGCAGGGAGATGAAGGATACTCCCACAACGTCGTTCTCGGATAGATGGTAGGAGACGCCGAGGAATTCATGCTGCAGGTCTGCAACGTACTCGGTATGGGAGGCCAGCACCTGATTGTCTGCCGCCATCACAAGACCTGCGGGATTGTAGAAGAGCGCCGAGGCATCATCTGCGACAGCGGAGAACGACTCTCCCATCGCGACACCGCGGGCGCTGACTCCGATCTTCAAAAACTGGAATGCCGAGATCCCGACACGCTGGCCACCAAGATTCGGGAGGAGCTGCGCAGACACCGGCACCGCATTGCTCATCGCAAGCGCCAGAACAATCACAACCGTATGACGGCATGGTGTGCGCATGTCAGAACCGGAACGCTAGACTGAGCCGAATGGTCCGCGGATTGAGATACCGGGCCGGGTTATACGGAAACGGCGAAATGTCTCCGCTTACCTGAGGGTAGAGCGGATCATTGTAGCCGGACGGGGTGGGGTCGCCGTATTCGTAGGCATGACCCGTCACTGGATTCACAATCTGGGAATTCTGCCGATTCAGCAGATTTTGAACCTCTACCGACGCCGTCAGCTGGCCGAATCCCAGGTTAAAGTACTTCTCGAAGTTCAAATCGATGTAGAACCAGTTGGCTCCCACAGACTCCAGCTGCCGGTTTATGTCACTGATGTACATTGGCCTACCGGTGACCGGATCGAGACCGGTGAAGATCTGGGGGTTGTATCTCCTGCCTGATTGGAAAAAGAGCCGCAGGAAGAGGCTGTAATCGTCAAGAATGCCGTTCCCGAATCCGAACAGCGCCTGGTCTTTGTTCACGTTGAATGTCATGTTAAGCGACAGCTGCAGCGGACGATCCCAGATCAGGTAGTTCTCCTTGATATTCTCCGGTTCCCCCTGCTGAAGGCTGATGCTGGACTCGTTGGGCGTCGAACTCTTCCCGGTCGCGAGGGAATATGAGCCGGAGGCTGCCCCGCGAAACCAATTCCCGATACGCTTCTTGTACTCCACCTCGATGCCGCGGATCCGGGCGTAATCGGTGTTCAGATATGTCGTGTAGTACTGTGCGCCCCCCAGTGAGGTGAGCCTGCGGACGGTCTTCTCGGTGATGTAGTCAAAAATGTCTTTGTAATAGGCGGTCACAGTGAGAACATCGTTCCCGGATAGCTGATTCCGCAGGCCGAGTTCGTATGCCACGGTCGTTTCCGGCTCCAGATTCGGGTTCCCCACAGGCAGACTCGAACGCACCGAGGTTCGCCTGAGCTTCGAATAGACAAACTGCGGACGGGGAAGCTTGGAGAAGTATCCGTACGAGAAAAAGAGCGTCTGATTGTCCGAGATCGGATGAGAAATGCCCAGCCGCGGACTCAGGCGGGCCTTCATCTGCCGCCCGAAAATAGTGTAGCTGCTCTTGAGATACTCCTCCCTTTGAGCCACCGGAACAATGTAGGCTGACGAGGTATCCCGCGCCAGGTCATCAACATATTTCCCGGGAAACCAGTAATCCAGCCGAAGACCGAAATTCAGGATCATCCCGCTCACCGTCACATTGTCCTGCGCGTACAGCGCCCCCTGGGCCGGATACACGGTGTAAATATCGTAGTCAAAGCCGAGCGGCTTCACCCAGGGACGCACAAGATCCGCCATTTGCATCTCCTGGTACCGCATCTCGACCCCGGTCTTGAACTTGTGCTTTTCCGAAAAGAACGTCGTGAGATCAAACTTCCCGGTGAACTCCCGAAGGTAGTGGTCACGCCATGAAGTGGGGGACCCGAGGTCGTAAAAACCGTCACCAGGAACCACCCCGACGGTATCGGAGGTTACGTTGTAATACCGGACAGGATACGTGACAATATCCTGCGGCTCGATATACTGGTCGAACCCCTTCCCGTTGGCATCGCCCCGGACGTGAGCGGTGTAGAGACTCAGCCTGATCTCATAAAACGTCTGCGTGCTGAGCGTATGAGTCCAGGCGAACAGGTGCTGCGTATTCCGCAACGAAAAGGTGTTTGCACTGTCCGGAATATACTGGAAGAGATATTGATAGCCGGGATTGGGTTCCACCCGCTCAAGCGTGACCTGGACCGCCTGGGTATTCTGATCAATCACGGTCGACTGCGAAAAGGTGTATGAGAACTTCGTGGTCCCGGATGGTTTGTAGGTCAGCTTTCCCATCCCCGAGTAATTGTTGCTGCGTCTCGGCGCAAATCGGGTCCCTCCGAAGATCGACGAGTACATATTGTGAGGTGCCTGAATCTCATACCCCACCGGTCTGTTATCCGCACCGATGACCTCCACCCAACGGGTATACCCATCGCTCCACTGAGAGTAGACCGTTCCGAAGAAGCTGATCTCCCCGGGAATGGAGACACCAAGTGCCGGAAGGAGATACCGGGTGATCGGCTCAGGCCCACTCAGGGTAAAGTCCACAATATCCGTATTCCAGTTCGTCCTGGAATCTCGGTTCAGACCGTAATGGTCAGTACGGTATGAAACTGCCCCGTTGTACCGGTCCGCACCCTCCCTGGTTGTAATATTCACAATACCTGATGTCGCCTGGCCATACTCCGCATTGTACCCCCCTGTGATCACCTCCATCTCCTGGATCGACTGCGGGCTGACCTGAAGTCCGAACCCGGTTCCCGCAAGAGGGTCCTGCACCGAAACACCATCAATCAGGTAGGCGTTCTCATACGACCGACTGCCCCGGATATGAATCTCGTTGTCGGCGTACACAACCCCGGGCTGCAGGGCTACGATCCCCTGCACAGTCTGAACCGCAGCAGCCTGGATATCCGCCTGCTCAATATTCCGCCTGCTCTGTGTCTCCTCAATATTAAAGAGCGGTTTCTCTCCAACCACAACAATGTCCTGATCCAGCGTCAGGACGGTCTCCTCGAGCCGGGCGTTGAGCGCGGTGGTCCCTCCTGCCGTGACCCGGATGTTGGTGAACGTCATCGCTCTGTAGCCGAGCAGGGTCACCTCCACTGTATAGGACCCGGGGTTGACACGCTCGACCTTGAAATCACCGAACGGATCAGTGGTAGCACCATAGTACGTTCCCTTGACGGTGACGTTCGCACCTGGGAGGCCCTCCCCTGACTTCGCGTCGGTGATCTTTCCCGCAATCGTCCCCCTCTCAGGGGTCTGAGCGTCGAGCCTCCCGCCCAGACACATCGCAAGCAATACTATGAAGGCCGTCAAACGCAACGTCAGAACGCCCTCCTGTTCACCTTCTGCAGGGGATTGAATTCTCTGTTGAATGCAACATCAAAGAACGTGGTGAGGCCGCCCGGATTTCCGTACAGCGGATTGTTCAGCAGATGAAGCGGCAGGCCTATAAACACGATCGTTCGTCGACCGTCGACGACTCCGATGTTCGGCGTGCCGCTGTATCTGCCTCTGGTATCTTCCTGGAGGTGATAGATATAGCGCGCATCAGTGCGGCGGTACACCGGCCGCATGAAGATGGAGTGGATGGACGGGGACTCGTTGAACGCCAGCTGTGGATAGATCAGCGAGGAGGAGACGCTGTCGGCAAACATCACAAAGTTGGCCGGGATTCTGCTATCTCCGGCGGAGGGGAAGACGGTCGGAGGAAGCTGTGTGCTGCTGACGCTGTCAATTGGGGCAAAATCCCTCAGTGCCCCCCGCGGATCCGCCGAATTTAGAAACATTGTGGAAAAAATCACCTTTCCCCCATTCTGCAGGTAGGGGAAGAGAGAGAGCTGTGCGACCCCGAGACTTGGAAACTCGTCGGTGTACCAGAGCACGATGTCATAGAGAAGAAATGTGCTGATCAACGCAGGATCTACGAACGGCGGAACAAGCGACCCCGCCTGTCCGGCAAGCTTCTCCGGCCCCGTCAACCCAAGGCCGATATCAAGCCGGTCAATGGAGCTGTACTGACCTCCTGGAACAGCGGTGAGCGAGGCGAGATATGTCGCAAGTGCCGATCCGGCATCAGAACGAATGTAGTCACTTACGAGCAGAACCTTCCCCCTGGGTTTCTTCACAAACCAGTGCCCCCCCGGGGACGGCATCCGGATTGCCGGGCTGAATTCGCCGGCCACATCCCTCGCCTGCACAAAGAAGACATTCTCTGCATCCAGACTCAACCCCGGAACATCCCCAAGGTATTGACGCTCGAGAAATGAGCCGCTGTACACTCTCGCAGTTGTCGTCCCCGTGGCCACATCACTTACGGCTCTCTGAACGACAAGCGTTATCAGCGTATCCCGAAGGGGAAGGGAGAGCCAGGCCCCGGGAAGTGTCGTATCATTGAGAGCGATCCGGTAACCGGACAGCGTGGAATTGCCGTCAGGATCTTCCGCAGTCCAGGCAAAGGTAGCGACGGTGTAGGTCGTATCAGGTTGGCGGAGCGCAACATTTGGATCTGTCGGGTTGGGAACAAAAGAGACAACCGGCGGTGAGTTCCTGATCGGGAAGGTTAGGACGGCACCCTTCGGGTCCATTGCACCGATGAGCGAGGGGATCTGTACATCCGTACCGCCAAACACCCCGTCGTCATTTTTGTCCCAGTATGCGAATGGCGTGAGACGGACCACGCTCCCCTCGGGAAGGGCCGGGAATGTGTTATCCACTCCGCGAACTGCGACAGCGTATTGCCGGAAGAGCGTATCAAGAGGGAATGCAAGAACCGTGTCGTTCCTGCTGGTCCAGGTGTATCGGAGCGTGTCCGGAAACGGCACCGCGGACACGGGAGCCCGAACGACTGCGTACGAAAATAGGAAGCCGGCAAGAACGCCGTCCGGATCTTCACCCCACCAGCGGAGATGCTGCCGGCTGATCGTCGTGGCAATGCCATCCTCAGGGAACAACCAGAGAAATGTCGTGGGTGTCGCGTTCGACGTCGGCTGGTTCGCCATCTCCTCCCTGCAGCTGCCGAAGCCCAGAAGAAGGAGAATCAATGTGCTATATCGAGTTGCGTTGGTCAACAATGGTTTTCGACCTTGCTCAATCATACTCCCGCCGGGAGGCATTGGTTTCCTCCCGGCGGAGACGAACTCTGACTACTTCAGAAGCATCATTTTTTTCACCTGGGTGAATTCTGGACCGCTGTCCGGCGCGACCTGAATTCTGTAGAAATAGAGCCCGCTCGAAAGCGTGCTGGCATCGAACCGGGCAGTGTACCGGCCTGCACTCTGCGGACCGCTGACCAGCGTGCGCACTTCCTGCCCGAGGACATTGTAGATCTTGAGGGACACGAAGCCGCTCCGGGGAATCCCGTATACGATAGACGTCGAAGGATTGAAGGGATTCGGGTAGTTTTGCTCGAGAGCGAATGAAGCGGGGACGCCGCCGTTCGCGTCCAGCTCAACGGAGGTTGGAGAAATCGGCCCGAAGTCCGCATTTGTACGCGGCGTAATCTTGTACCGGTTGAAGCTATAATAGAGAACACCGTCAAGCCGCGAAATCCGGTTCCCAAAAACCAGAAGGGTCTTCCCCGTTGCCGTGTCGTCAGGTACGTTTGAGAAACTGTTCATCCCGTCCCTTCGAACGAGAATCGGCCCGCTGCCGTCGTCAACCGCAAACTCTGTTGGGTCAGCATACGTGGGGTACACATCCGCCACGCTCGCATTCGCGAAGCGCACAAGCATACTCTCGTACGGCTCCGCAAGTGGCGAGCCGTTTGCGGAGTTCGGCCCAAAATTCCCGGTGGGCAAGGGAACCGGAGCGGGAACCGGATTGCCGGAACTTACCACGGTAACCCCGGGCTGAATGGCAGCCAGCTGCGTGACATCGAAATTCTCTACAACAGTCCCGGTTACGAGGATACTATCGCCGTTCCGCAACGCCGCGAGCTCTGCTCGCGCAATCGTATCAGTCGTCGCGAGCCAGAGCCCGCTCCAGGGCTGATTCCCGCTCTGGATGTACCAGGCATTCGTGCCGCCCGAAGCGGTAAGCGGTGAGATCCCCATGTGGACCGTATCCGCCGTCACGATTCCCCCCACTCTGACGGAAGCCCCCTGATACGCACTTCGACCGTTACTGTAGGGCGTGTACTGAATATCCCGGATTGTGAGAGGTCGATTGAGAACTGTGTAGAAGAAGAAACCTTGCGATGTGTCTGCTCCTGCCGTCCGGAATGCCGAGCTTGCGAGTCTGACCGACTGTCCGAGCGAATCGGTCACTTCAATAAAATACCGAACAAATGTGTCGGCGGGCTGTTGAGGGATCTCTGCTTCATACGTTGTATCCTTGGGCGCCATCTGGACCGTCGTGAATGACGGGGAACTTCCGAGGGCGTAAAGGAGATTCACTGATGCAATTCCTGATCCCCCGGGCTGCTTCGTTGCCACCACGCTTATCCGCGCCGCACTGTCCGGCGGAACAACGACCGGATTTCGTCGATGCGTCGACACCAGCGGAAGCACAGCCCCATAAACGATGTCTCCGGGCAAGAGCGGGGCGATCCTGTATCCAAGTCCCGCCTCCGACCCGCTGTTTGCCATGATATATCCTCGAATGGTGTCAACCTTGGTATTGAGAGCCGGTAACGCATACGTTGAGGCGGGATCCCGATGGCCCCTGGTTGTGAACCACTTCGAGGCGTCCATGGTCGTGATCGTATTTCCGGCATCGTCCACCATGAAGAACGTTCCGTTTGTCTGGTTCAGATACGCGGTAACCGTGAGATTCGTCAGCTCGACCAGCATGAACTCATAGGGCTCTCCCGTTGAAAACCGAATGCTCGTTGTCGGAACGTCACGATGGAAATCCGCGACGTCCTTCTTTACATGGGGTGGAATCGGGACAGTCCCCAGGATCTCAATGGGATAATTGTAGAGCGGGACCATCTGTGTCTGACTCACCATATCTGGGGAGGGGAACTCATCAATGTATCCCGTTATCTTCACAAGGTCTCCCGCCTGCACGTTCAGCGCTCCCCACTGAATCGCCAGCGCGGTGTCTCCCGGATTGCCGCTGGAAGAAATGTTTGCCCGAACGAAAAGACCACCCCAGAGGTCGGGGCTGCCTGTGTCGGCAAGAAGCAGATTATATCCGATTGAGGTGAAGTTGACCACTTTTGCCGGAACCACACATACCCCGACGACGGTCACTGTGTCCCGATAGTAGGGGGACCGCTGTAATGTCCACCTCGCGGGGGCTGTTCGCTGAAGAGCATCAGCCACGAGCAGGGAATCGAACGGAACCTGCTCTATCTGACGGATCGTCACAAGTGGATACTGTGCTTCCCCTTGGGAAAGGAAAAGGGTAAACAGGACTGCAGCCAAAATCAGTTTTTTCATGATGCGCTCCTCATTGATTATTGAATCAAGTAGATCTGCACACACTATTCGCAGCCACCCTGTCATTCCGTGGCCGGGACTCTGCTATTTGATCACCATAAACTTGCCGGTCTGAATGTCTCCCGTGTCGAGATCCTTCACGCTGAACAGATACAGACCGCTCGCAATCGCCTGCTCATACCGCGAGATCAGATCCCAAGCATGTTCGCCTCCTGCAAACTGTGGTGGGCTCTGGATACCGCCGAATCGCCGGAACCATTCGATATCCGTTCCGTTGTACGTTGCCGCATCGTGACTCAGCTCGGCTACAACATCCCCCGCCAGCGTGTGAATCCTGATCGTGCAACGCCGGGGGAGATTGTAGAAGTAGATCTTTCGGTTTCGCTCACCCGGGGCATCCCAGACAGCCCGCGCGTAATAGGGATTCGGATACACTCCGACGCCGCCGCTTCCCGGACCGGCCGGAAGTGTCCCCGGGACCAGACGCCGGATTTCAACCTTGCTCTGTAACGACGCTACTCCCGCCGCGGAATCCCCTCGATCAAATGCTGCTACGCCGTAAAGGTATTGCCATCCGTTGAGGTGGGTTACCTGTGAGCCCGCGGGAGGGAAACGGTACCAGTAGTCGACGGTGTCTCCTGAGAACCGCTTCGGTTCCGGAAGCGCGATTGCGCCAAAACCGGTATTGTACCCTGCCGAGTTGTCCGGAAGATCAAACTCCCCCGCGAGGACCAGATCGAGCAAATATGTCTCCGGACTTTGAAAATCTGCCCCTGCATTTGTCCTGTACACTCGATATCCTTCAAAATCGTACTCCCGGGTTACAGGATCAATGGAGGTCTCCGAGGTCGATCTGTCCCAATACACGACGATGCTCTGGTTCTCCACCTCCGCCCGGACCTTGGGAGGACGGGGAGGCTGGGGAAGGACATACCGGTCAAGTTTTCCGTTCCCGTTGAGGTCTTCCCCCGGATCCAGGATGTTGTTGCCGTTCACATCCTCGCCCTGGTAGGCCTGCTGGGAAAATCCTGCGTTTGCCACGAACGTTTTCTTCTGCTCGCGTGTATCGTCGCGCGCCGGCGCCGTTCCATCCTTACGCGCGCAGACCACGCCAAAGGCAACATTCAGCGAATCTCCTGGGCGGAGTGGGCCAAATGGTCCGGTTGAGAGAAGCGTGGTCATGTTGTCAGCCCTGGTCCGCAACAGGGCGATCTTGTCTGGGGGGAGCGAGGCTGCCAGGCGGTCGTATCTGCTGCGCGCACCACTGATATTCTGCGCGTCATCATTCGGCGAAAAGTAGTCGAGATCACCGGATGAACTCCTGAACCTCCAGGAGTTGTAAAAGGTCCGTCTGCGCATGTCTCCGACAGAATCGATCGTGTGCGGGAATGGGTCGGCACCAAGGAGCTTGACACCGATATAGCTGTCCGCCGGAGGAGGCACCGGAATTCCATCGTAGTCAAATGTGTACATCATCCGAAGCGTATCCAGGAACCCATTGGCCCCATGGTCAAAGTACCCCGGCGTCCCGGGCCGAACATTGTTGGTATTCCGAACAACGCCGTTATTCCAGAACCCAACATAGACTGAGTCCAGCGTGTCAACGCCGACGTTCCTGATCGTGTAGTTCAGAATGACAAAGAAATCAGCAAAGGGGAAATTCCAGGCGTAACTCTCCTGATGGACCTGAATTCCCATGGGGACATGCTCGGGGATGGTGTCCCCGGTAGTCGGATTTGACCGGTTGAGGTCGGAATACCAGGCGACATAATCCTGGTGACTCACCGCGTCGCCGTTGAAGTACTGAGACTCGGACAACGACGAGCGCTGAATCATCTCGTCGCCGAACTCGGACGTGAATTCATACCCCTGGCCGACGCGGGAGGCGGAGGAACGGTCTGTCGCGCCTGTGCTGACAAGTTGCTGTCCCGACGTCCTCGACACGGCACCCACCCAGAGCCCGCCCTGATAGAGATGTTCAACACGAGATCCGCGAGGGTACTCACACGAGGGCTGGTTGGGCCAGTACGCGTTCCGGCTTCCGATCGTTCCGAAGTTCGTGACGGTCAGGCCGATATTCCCCACGTTCGTGTAGTTTCGGTCAGTGTCAGCAAGAGTTTTCGAAACACCGCCCTCATCTCGAGGGTCCCCCGCCCCGACAGGAAGAAAACCTGCAGAAACGACAGCGGTAATAAGGAGCCAGAAGGCAGAACGTCGGGACATGAAAGGGGATTGGTGTTCTGAAATGATCCGGAGAATGCCCGGAGGATGGTATATCAATATAGACCTCCTGCGCCGGAAAGTCAAGTTGCATTTCTTCCGTTTTTTTTCGACTAATGCTCTGTGAGTATCTCATGACGTTCCTCAATCCTCTCGTTCTCCTGGGTCTGATCGCAACGGGGATCCCTGTCCTTCTCCATCTTCTAAGCCGCAGGAAACTTCGCACCGTCGATTTCAGTTCACTCCGATTCCTGAAAGAACTCCAGCAGACGTCCATGCGGAGGGTGAAGATCCGCCAGATCCTCTTGCTGGTCCTCCGTATCATGCTTGTTGCTGCCCTCGTGATGGCGTTTGCCAGACCGGTTCTCCGCGAATCTGTGGCCGGAGTCGCCGGCAGCCGGGCAGCCAACACAATGGTGATTCTCGTGGATGACTCTCCGAGCATGGGGGTGCGCAACGACCGGGGCGAGCTTGTCGCACAAGCCCGCCAAGCGGCAAAGAGCGTTCTTGCCATGGTGGGGCAGCAGGACCGCGTGAGCCTGACAGCGCTTTCGGCAACTTTACGATCCGATAGCCTGGGACCGCCGGGACCAGCCGGACCGGCCCTCCAGCTCGCCGACCACATTACGCTTTCACAGGTCACTGTCCCGATGTCCCGGGGCATGGCACAGGCTCGCGATCTGCTCATTCGCTCGCGGACCCCGAACCGGGAGATCTACCTGATCACCGACGGGCAGGCAAGCCAGTTTTCTCTTCCCGAAGGACTCAAAGACAGCATCCACATTCTGCCCGACCCTCCCCGCGTGTTCCTTATCAGAGTCCCTGCAACAAAACTGAACAACGCCGGTATCGTGGGCAATGAATGCATCTCTCGTATCCTTACCGCATCACGCCCGGTGTCAATCCAGGCCACTGTGAAGAACTCGAGTGATTCGCCCCTTAAAGGGGCGGTTGTGAGCGCCTATCTCGACGGTGCCCGCGTCGCACAGCGCTCCGTGGACATCTCCCCGGGCTCCACCTCGATTATCCCGTTCACGGTGATACCAAAAAGGCGTGGAGTGCTCACAGGGTATTTCGCCCTCGAGGATGACCCCCTCGAGGCTGACAACAAGAGATATTTTACACTGAGAATCCCCCGACGATATACCGTCGCCCTCTCAGGCGCCTCCGCCGAAGAAACGCAATATCCCTATCTTGCGCTTACCCTTTCCGGTGATACGGCCCTGACCGGAGGCCTCACCCTCGACCGCATCGACCCCCAGCGGCTCCGGATGACTGATATTGGACGGTACGATGTACTCGTACTCGTTGGCGTGCACGACTTCACGCCGGAGTTCGCTCAGAGAATTTCGGCCTTCGTGAGTTCCGGAAAGGGGCTTCTCCTCTTCCCCGGCGACGCAATCGATGTTCAAAACTACAACGAGACGATTCTTCCCTCTCTGGGCATCCCTTCCCTCCCCCCGGTTCCTCCAGCGATTTCACAGGAGGACCGGAGCACGGGCTCGTTTATCTCCTTCGGCAAAATAGATTTCGCCCATCCAGTATTCAGCGGACTATTTGAGGTGCAACCTGATGGACGGTCATCAACACCATCCATTGAAACTCCCCGTATTGTCAGAACGATCGGCGCTCCACATCTGGCCGGCGCCACCACAATCATCGCGCTCGGAAATGGGGATCCGTTCCTTGAAGAGTACCGCCACGGGATGGGACACGTTCTGTACTTCACCGTCGGACTCAGTCTCACCTGGTCAGATTTTCCGCTGAAAGGCGTCTTCGCCCCCCTCCTCTATCGATCACTCCTCTATGTTGCAGCGGGGGAGTTCAGGGCAGAGACGTTTGCCACGGGTGAACCGGTCCTGCTTCGCCTGCCGCATTCGGCCGCCTCGGCGCGAGGAGCCTATGCCATCCTCTCGCCATCGGGACTTGAGGAACGCGCGGGCCCGCGTTACCGGGCAAGCGCGGGAACCCTCATCGTGGAAAGCTCTCCGGCCGAAGAAGCGGGAATCTATGAACTTCGGGAAACTGATCCACCCGAGCAGGAGGGCCGACACACAGATCCCCTTGACGCAGCAGCTGTCAACATCTCGCCGGAAGAAACGGATCTGCGACCCGCTTCTTCCGAAGATCTCGAACGATTTTGGAAAGCCCTCGGGCTGCCCGCCGACCGGGTCATCACGGTCGAGGCCAGCGACCGACTTCCGGATGTGATCGAGCAGTCCCGGTATGGCGTCGAGCTGTGGAAGTTCTTCGCGGGTCTGGCGCTGCTCTTTGCTCTTGCCGAGATGCTCGTCGGACACGGATGGAATGGGAGAAAGTCCAACCAAGAGAATCAGGGCTCGCCATGATGAGAGAAACGTTCGATCAGGAACGTGCAATTCTTGTCGGGCTTGCCACGCCGATGGTCGATAGAATGCGGGTCGGGGAGTACCTCGAGGAGCTTACATTGCTGGCGGAATCAGCGGGCGCGCTCGTTGTCCATAAAGTCCTGCAGGCACGCTCAAGCATCGATCCAGCCCATTTCATAGGCAAGGGAAAGGCGGAGGAACTCGGGTGGCTCGTCGGGGAAAAACACATTTCGCTGGTCATTTTTGATGACGATCTCTCGTCAGTCCAGATCAGAAACCTCGAGCGATGTATCAACTGCAAGATCATCGACCGGAGCGGGATCATTCTGGACATCTTCGCCTCCCGCGCCAGAACGCGGGAGGCGAAGACGCAGGTCGAGTTGGCGCAGCTCCAGTATATGCTCCCGCGCCTGACGCGACAGTGGACTCACCTTTCAAAGCAATTCGGCGGAATCGGCACAAAGGGACCGGGGGAAACGCAGATAGAAACAGACCGCCGTGCGATTCGATCACGGATTACACATCTGAAGGCGAAATTACGGGAGATAGGCAAAGAGAGAGCAGTTCAGCGGAAAGGGAGGGAGAAATTCCCTCGTGTCGCCCTCGTGGGGTATACGAATGCAGGAAAATCTACACTGCTGAATTGGTTCGCGGATGCCGGCGTCATGGTCGAGGATCGTCTGTTTGCCACACTCGACGCGACAACCAGGCTGGTGACTCTCCCGCCGGCCCACAGCATCCTCCTGTCCGATACCGTCGGCTTCATCCGAAAACTGCCTCACCACCTCGTGGCGTCCTTTCAGAGCACGCTCGATGAAGTCCGCGAGGCGGATATCCTCCTGCACGTCGTGGACGTCAGCCACCCCGCATTCGAGGAGCAGATCACCGTGGTGAATGAAACACTCGAGGAGATCAACGCGCAGGGAAAGCCGACCATTATAGTCTTCAACAAAGTCGACAGGGTAGACACACAGGGCAGGGTTCCCTACCTCCGCGCCAATCACGATAACGCCGTCGCTGTCTCGGCGCTGCGCGGCATTAACATGCAGGCGCTGGAGCGCTTGATTGTCACTCTTCTGGAGGGCAATATGGCCGTCGAAACCCTGACACTGAGTCAGAATGACTACCCGATCCTCTCCCAGATTCACGATCTGGCCGAAGTGCTGGAGAAGCGCTACGATGGAACGACGATCACCATCCGGTTCCGCATGAACCGCATGCACGCGGACCGGCTCAGGAAGATACTCGCGAGACGGGATAACCCTGACCCCAACGGCTAGTGTACGGAATCGGCGAACCCGAGGCCTGCAATATCATCTTTCCTCGAAAACCCTTTAAGCTTCCAGTGGTCTAGAAGGGAAATCTCCTCCGACCCCCGATAGGCAGTAATTTCGTCCGCATTCATTACAATCGTCACCTGCTCGCCCGCAAGAACGGTCACTGCGCCCTTCCAGGCATCCCCTCCCCTCATCAGCCAGGTGAATTGCCATTGCAGTGGACCCGGAAGATCAGGCGCGAAGAGAGTAATCCTGTCTTCGCCCCCCACACTCCTGCGATACGCTCCCTGGATGGCACACCGACCAGAGAACACCGTGAATGCAACATCAGAGAGTTCCTCCGGAAGTTTTGGTTCCGTCCGAAGGGTCATGGACGGCGTGTCAATATGAATCCCGAGATAATCCTGATAAATGGCACGGAGGAATTCAGCCATCCCGGCAAGCGATGCGTCCAGTCCGGCCGAACGAATCACTGTTTCCCCGGGCCGGGGGCGGACTTCCAGGTACTCCGGTATCGCACCGACCATCCCCTCCGACAGAGCCCGCATAGCGAGAAAGCGGGTCGCTGTGTAACTCAGGTCTCCCCGGTCATACCGGGTCAAGGCATAGGTGACCTGTCCGAGCAGATAGGTCGAGACAGGCCCGTTTGCCGTCTCATGGACGGCAGACTGACTCCCCGTGACGTAAGGAGTGAATCCTGGTTCTGAGGCGGCAAGCGTCCCCGGCCCGTGCGGATACAGCAGTGATCGGGTGAGATCACGTATCATCGTCTGCTGGACCCGTTCATCACCCAGAACCTCGAGCGCGTAAAACGGAAAGGGCCTTCGGACCAGGATACCCTTGCCTGTCGCGTCGAGATGATCGTACAATACCTTCGCTCCCGTGTCGATGAACAGACTGTCAAAGCTGGCGGCGGTGGTCCGCGCGGAACTCTCCCACCGGCGCGCCCATTCTGCGTCCTGCACAAAATCGGCGACGTACGACCCGATAAGCTGCTGAAAGTACCAGAGCAACTGGAGCTCTACGGCTGCGTACCGTCCCGGTCTGGGCGGCCGGCCCGCCTCGAATGGAACGAACCGCTCATTGCCAAACCCAAGCTCCGTCGGCCCGTGTACCATCACGTTGTCCACTGTCGTGTTGAAATTCGAAGCGCCGAGAATGCTTCTCCGGACCACCGGATACAGCGCTCGCGCGAGGGCTGTGTCGTTGGCATAGGTCACGTGCTCATAGAATTCCCGTACAAACCAGGGCCCCACATCGACCCCGCCGTACGAGCATCCTGCGGTGCCCACCCTGTCAGGAATCCGTCCGAACGTCCGGTGCACTTCGATCGTGTCCTGGTACCGGGCAAGGGACCGAAGTATCGCTGCCGTCTTTTCGTAATCACCTGTTGCCAGCCCTAGCCCGGCGATCGACTGTGCGTTCTCCCGTCCTACAAAGTCTCCGTTCCACGGGAGACCCGCAACGGCAAGCGTGTCTCCCCTCTCCTGCACGAGCGCATCAAGGGAGAGCTTGATCCACGAAATCGCCTTCGTCATGGCAGAATCGGAGAGGCGAAGATACGATGTATTCAGAAGCCGCTCCATTCGCTCAACACGCCGACGCGCGAACGTCGGAACGAGTGCACGAAGAGCACGAAGCGAATCGACTGCCAACTCCTGCTGAGTGAGGAGGAGGAGAGCCTCCCCGCGGGAGACGCCCGGGAATGTGAATCCTTCCCTGCGGAACACCGCTCCCGAATCGACCAGGCAGTAGAGCCAGCCTGACGCGCCCCGTCTTTTCCACAGCTGTATCCCGTTCGCGGGCGGAATGGACCTGAGGAAATCCCTGTGAGGGATCAGATCGATCCGGGGTTCATCACCGGCACCTGCACTTACCGTAAGGAACAGAGCACGAACGTTTTCGCCCGGTATCTCAAGAGGCGTCACGGCCATCCTTCTGCCGTCACGATATGAGACAGTGGCGCACTCCGGGCTGATCGAGGCTGAATCGACTGCCGCGTCCTTCGTCCCACTTCCGGAAACAGAAGCAACAGGGACACCGTCCACCGACCAGCGGTGGGTATCAGGGGCCGACCCGGGACGCAACGTACCGGAGAGAAAACCACCCTTCTTATCAGAAAGAAAATATGTGCGATGCCCACTTCGAACGGAGACGGCGAGCTCCTCGAGCGTAATGGCGTGCCGCTCGGGGAGGGGATTCTGAGCCGTCTCACACCCACCGATCGTTCCCATGATGGAAACGGCCGCAAGCACCGGCATAAGACTGCGATTGACTTTGGTCATTACTCCTCGGCTGGCATTCTCTTTCAGTTTTTGGTATCTTTCTGAAGTCTGCAAAAACGATGCCACGGACAACTATGCAAGATATACTCAAAGTTGCGCTGGAAGCGGCCCGCGAGGCGGGTCAGTTCTTGAAGGAAAGTGTCGGCAGGGTACGAAATGTAGAAACCAAGAAGGGAGAGGTCCGAAATCTGGTCTCCGAAATCGACCGGGGAGCAGAAGAAACCATTATTCGAATCATCAAAAGCTCCTTCCCCGGTCATGCAATCCTGGCGGAGGAGAGCGGCGCGAGCGACACATCGGACGAGTACCGCTGGATCATCGACCCGCTGGATGGAACGACTAATTTTCTCCACGGACTCCCGATTTTCTGCACAACCATTGGCGTGGAAAGAAGGGGAGAGATCGTCGCCGGCGTAACCTTTGACCCGAACCTGAACGAACTGTTCACCGCTGAAAAGGGATCGGGCGCTTACCTCAACGGCAGGCGGATTCGGGTCTCGATCACCGCCGAACTGATCAACAGCCTCCTCGTCACCGGCTTCCCCTACAACATTGCCGAGAACCCCGACCATGCCGCCGACCACTTTACGAATCTGCTGTTCGAAGCCCGGGGGGTGCGCAGACTCGGCTCGGCCGCACTGGACCTCTCGTACGTTGCGGCGGGGAGATTCGACGGGTTCTGGGAGGTGAGCCTCAACCCATGGGACATGGCAGCAGGAGTTCTCTTTGTCCGCGAGGCGGGAGGAATGATCTCGGATTTCACCGGGGCACCGACGACGATCTACCGGAAACAAATTCTCGCCACCAACGGCCTGATCCATAGCGCGGTCACCAGCGTCCTCCTGCGACCATCTCAATCCTGAAGTTTCCCTTCCTTCAGAATGTTATCGGAGTACGCCAGGGATGATAGCCGTCCCCGTCAACGATCCCGCGTATCCGGGGTCCCGGAGGATCCCCTGCTTCCGAGACCATCACACAGGAGCCGAACTCTTTCGCAGCGTGATCTACCAGATCCTTCCTCGCACCGTGTATCTGCGCCAGTGGCTCTCCAGCCCTCACCGTGTCTCCCAATTTCTTCAGCACGACAATGCCGGCGCGCGGATCAACGATGTCTTCGATCGTTCGACGACCTGCTCCCAGTCCGACGGCGAGAAGTCCAATGCGTCTGGTGTCAAATGCCGACAGCACACCGCCGCGATCACTCACCGATTCGGAGATGAACGCAGCCGGATCCATCTTTGCGGGATTCCTTATAGCAGACACGTCGCCACCCTGCCCCTCGACGATGCCGAGAAACTTGTCAAATGCCCTGCCGGACCAGAGGGCGGACCGGCACAAGTGGATGCCCTCATCAATCGTCGATGCCTTTCCGCCGAGAAATACCATCGCGCCACCGAGAACGAACGTGACTTCCATGAGATCAGCGATAGTCCTTCCCTTCAGGCACTCCACAGCCTCCGTAACTTCAAGCCAATTCCCCACTGCGTGACCGAGCGGCTGGTCCATGGCGGTAACGAAGGCAACCGTGTGTTTGCCGTACCTGTTGCCAATCCCGACCAGCAACTGCGCAAGCTCCACGGCCCGCTCAGAGGATTCCATAAAGGCGCCCTGTCCTGTCTTGACGTCGAGGACCAGCGCATCAATCCCTTCCGCAAGCTTCTTGCTCATAATGCTCCCGGCGATCAGAGGGAGGGATTCCACCGTCCCGGTCACATCCCGCAGCGCATACATCCTGCGGTCCGCAGGGGCAATTTCTTCCGTCTGGCCTGCCAGGGCAACGCCGATCGATCCGAGCGCTGAACGAAACTCCGTCCCCGAAAGGTTCGTCCGAAATCCCGGAATCGATTCGAGTTTGTCGAGCGTCCCACCCGTGTGGCCGAGACCGCGCCCGGAGATCATCGGAACCGGGACACCGCACGCCGCAACCATCGGCGCAAGGAGAAGGGAGACCTTATCCCCCACCCCTCCCGTCGAATGCTTGTCGACCTTTCTTCCTGCCACAGTGGAAAGATCGAGAACTGATCCTGAATGCAGCATTGTCTCTGTGAAGACGAGCGTTTCCTCGGCGGCCATCCCCCTGAAATAGACTGCCATAAGAAACGCCGACATCTGATAGTCAGGGACTTCGCCGCGAACGTACGAGCCGATGAACGATTCGAGCTCATGCCGTGTCAGCTCTTCTCCATCCCGCTTCTTGCGTATCAGATCGGCGGGGTTCATACTCCACCCTCAAAAGAGAAGTGCCTCAGGTTCATGAGGTGCGCCCCTGGTGATTTTCGATGAGATCAAGGAGGTCACGAAACCTCGAGATCAGATGATCAGGTCCTGCCAGCCGCATCTCCTGCTCCGAGAGCGCGCCATATGTTACACCGCACGTGGCCAGGCCGGCCCGTCGCCCTGCAAGAATATCGTAGAGAGTGTCTCCCACCATCAAAGTTTCCCTCGGATCCCAGTGCTGATCGCGCAGGATCTTCAGGAGCAGAGCTGGATCCGGCTTGTAGGGGAGATTGTCACTTCCTTGAAGCTGGACAAAAAACTGCGTGATCCCGAAGTGCCCTGCCGCACGTATCAGGCCGGATCCCCTTTTCGTGGAGGCGATGGCCAGCTTCTTGCCACACCCTGTCAGCTGCTCCAGCGTTTCCCGGACGCCCGGAAACAGGGAGGTCGTCACCAGCGACCGGGGCGGGTAGTACTCCGCGTATAACTCGACTGCCTCCGGTATCCGCGAATGCAACGAGGAGGGAAGGAGCTCCCCGAATGTCTCCTGCAGCGACTTGCCGATGTGGGGGAAGAGCGTCTCTTTCGTGACACCGGTAACGCCGAGCCGTTCGAGTACCCAAAGCTGGGCAGAGGCAATATCCTCTCGAGAGTCCGACAGCGTGCCGTCGAAGTCGAAGATGATGTTTGCTACTCCTCTCATCCCCGGCCCCCCAACCGGCGGGCAGCCAGAAGGAGACCAACGATGGTCTTCCCATCCTGGATTTCTCCCTTTTCGATCATCCCGATCGCGCGATCCATCGGCACCCGATCCAGCGTCATGGTAAACTCACCCTCTTCCCGGCCATGCCCTTCCTCTGCGGGAGCAAGGTCTCTCGCCAGAAATAGATGAAGGATCTCGTCACAGAAGCCGGGCGTTGTGTAAATGGAAGCCAGCTTCTCCATCCGACCGGCTGACCATCCGGTCTCCTCGCGGAGTTCACGCGCCGCCGCCCGGATGGGATCTTCCCCGGGATCCAGTTTCCCGGCGGGAAGCTCCATGATGTGCAGGTTGAGAGGATATCGAAGCTGGCGAACGAAGAGCACCGTGCCGTCATCGAAGACCGGAACAGTCACGGCACCCCCCGGATGATGGGCTATTTCACGAACCGATCTGTTGCCCGAAGGGTACTCGACCTGGTCAACCAGAAGATCGATCGTCCGGCCGCGATACACGACCTCTCTGCTGAGCCGTCTCAATTCCCCCGGACCCTGGGAGCTTTTCGGTGCCGGATCCTCCCCCTTCCTCGCAGCCATCAGGAGTTTCCCCTGCTTCCCGGCTTCACCAGCGCGAGGCCATCCTTGCACAGGGGACATTGTTCAGGCTGAAAGGCCTCGACGCTCATGGTCATTACCGGATGCTGCACTCCACCCTCGTCGATCGCAAATCGCACTTTCCCCCCGCTTCTGTCAACGATATACCCGACACCCGCAACGAGCGCACCCATCCCCCGAACGATCTCGATCACTTCGTTCACTGATCCACCCGTGGTCACAACATCCTCACAGACGAGGACCCGTTCCCCCGGTTTGATGGAAAAACCACGCCGCAACTGCATCGTCCCCTCGCTTCGTTCGGTAAACATGGTTCGAACCCTCAACTGCCGTCCTACTTCCTGCCCGACGACAATGCCTCCAAGAGCGGGAGCAACGACCAGATCGACGGCCTCAGGTTCAAAGATGCGGGAGATATCCCCGCACAACGCTTCACAGAATTCCGGATATTGCAGCACTTTCGCGCACTGAAAGTATTGCCCGCTGTGCAGCCCGGACGTTAGCCGGAAGTGCCCTTCGAGAAGCGCCCCGGATTCCCTGAACATTGCCAGCACGCGATCACGAGAAAGTGACATGGAAATCTTCCTGGAGTGTCAGAATATGTTGAATCGAAGACCGGCGCGGGCCGTGATGCATATACCTGCTTCAGGGTCATTGTGGAAGTACAGAGCCCGTCCCTCCGCCTCAAGCACGGTCACCCGCGAGAGAATATACGAGACTCCGATGCCCGCCCCGAGTGCAAGCCGGGTGCGGCCGGGAATTTCGTAATAGGTCACCCGCTTCCCGTTGATCGTTTCCTGGTACAACGCACGGGAGAGCTTCACGGCGCCCAGGCTTGCCGCCAGATACGGCGCGAACCTGGCAGAAGGAACAATCGTATACCGCCAACCGAGAAACAGGTGAAGCAGCCCGAGATCCTGTACCTTGGGAGGAAGCCCCGGATACTTCTCTTCGAATGCGGAAACGGAAAACTTGAGGAACCCGGCTTCCAATCCGACACCGAGCGCAACCATCGGATTCACATGGACATAAAAAGCGGCGGAGGCTTGCGCGCCGGGACCCCACAATTCGGTCAGCGCAGAATGAGAGACCGGAAAGACCCCTCCGCCGGCTATCACAATATCGCTCCCCGGCAAGCGCAGGGTGGGCCGGAGAACTCTGGCCGAATCGGCGGTGCCACTCTGTCCGTTCGCAGTTCCGCCAAGGATGAACAACAATACCACCAGGGCGCCTACGATTCTCATCGCCGCTTCCCTTTCATACAGGATTAGTTCTCACCATCCTCTGGCACGCCGCAGTCCTCTGATCTGCTCCACATGCTTCTCTCCGTGGCCGGCGTAAATCCCGAGCAGGTCGTCCATTGAAATGTCGCCCCGTTCGGGGTGGTATCCGGTCCGGCTCCAGGCCGACTCGGGTAGACTCCCGATCAGTGCCGCCCAACGCTCGTGAAGTCCGCGAAGGATCGCCAGCGATGGCGCGACCGGAAGACGGGAATCAACGAGCCCGGCCCAGTCATCCTGATCATAGGGTTTCAGGGTCGGGCGGTCTTCCGTGAGAAGAAGTTTCATCCTGATAAAGGCATTGAGGTGGGAATCGGCCAGGTGGTGCACCACCTGGCGGACGGTCCATCCCCCCTCACGGTACGGCGTATCGAGCTGCCGGTCATCAAGACCTCG
>DKBG01000306.1 GCA_002451155.1 Ignavibacteria bacterium UBA6906 | reverse complement strand
GCTTTCGATTCGAGACCTGACTCCCGCAACGCTTGATGAAATCCGGGGCTATTTGAAGGATGGGTCGGTGTGCGGGCTGAAGCTCTATCCGGGATATGAGCCGTTTTATCCCAGCGATTCGTCCCTCGATCCCGTGTACGCGCTGGCGGAGGATTTCGGGGTCCCTGTCATGATTCACACCGGCGACACGTTCAGCACATCAGGAAAACTGAAGTATTCACATCCTATCCATATTGACGATGTGGCAGTTGATCATCCGAAGGTGAATTTCATCGTCTGCCATATCGGCAATCCCTGGGTCAGGGACACCATGGAAGTCGTGTACAAGAATCCCAACGTCTACACGGATATTTCCGGACTTGTCCTTGGAGATTTTACCGACCGTTTCGAAGCGTATATGCATAAACAGTTGCAGGACATGCTCGTGTATGGCGTCGAGCCCGACAGGGTACTGTACGGGTCAGACTGGCCGATTGCTTCCATGGAATCCTACCTCGAGTTCATGGAGGAGTTGAGCATACCGGAAAAAGACCGCCGCAAAATCATGTGGGAGAACACGGCAAGGCTCTTCCGTCTCAAAGTAACCGAGATCGGGGGAGCCACCGGCGCATTCCGCGGCATCTTCAGCTGAGGACGCGCACCATCGCAGACGACGTCCGGCAGCTCTCCCGGCCCGGATGCTTCTCTCCCCCGTCAGCCTGCGAGGGCCTCTGTGAACGGACCCAATACCTGTCAGCGAGGAGACACCTATGCCCGGCATCGATCTCACGACCTTTGAGAAGAACATCGTGATCCGTCCGATCCGGATGGAAGACTATGAGCAGATTATTGCCATTCAGGTGAAGTGTTTCCCCGGCATGAAGCCCTGGACGCGGGAACAGATGCGAAGCCAGCTCGACATCTTCCCGGACGGCCAGATTTGCCTCGAATATCAAGGACGCATTGTCGCGTCCTCCAGCTCGTTGATCCTTGATTTCGCTATGTACAGCGACTGGCACAGCTGGAAGGAAATCGCCGACGCCGGCTTCATCCGCAACCACGATCCGAATGGCAACACCCTGTACGGGATCGAGATCATGGTCGATCCGGAGTTTCGAGGGATGAAGATTGCCCGGAGACTTTACGAGGCGCGAAAGCGGCTCGCACGCGAGCGCAACCTGATGCGAATAGTCCTCGGCGGCCGGATCCCGGGGTATGCGAAGCACAAGGACGCAATGACTGCCAGGGAGTACGTGGAGAAAGTGACGCAGAAGAGCCTCGTCGATCCCGTCCTCACAACGCAGCTCTCCAACGGGTTCGTCCTGAAGAGACTGCTCCGTTCCTACATGGACTCCGATACAGAGTCTATGGGATATGCCACGTTCCTGGAGTGGACGAATCTGGATTACCAGCCGGACACCTCCCGGAAATTTGTCCCGCAGAAACCGGTTCGGATATGCGCGGTCCAGTACATGCTCCGCGAGATTCGCAGCTTCGACGAATTTGCCCGGCAGTGCACCTACTTCGTCGATGTGGCTTCAGACTACAAGAGTGATTTCATTCTCTTCCCCGAGCTGTTCACATCGCAGCTTCTCTCGTTCGTACACGCGATGCGCCCCGGTGAGGCCGTCCGCAAGCTCGCGGAATTCACCCCGCAGTACCTGGAACTCTTTTCCGGTCTGGCCGTCAAGTACGATGTGAATATCATCGGGGGATCCATCTTCACCCTCGAAGACGAACGGCTTTTTGACACAGCCTACCTCTTCAAGCGGAACGGCGGAATAGGGAAGCAAAACAAGTTGCATATTACATGTGACGAACGGCACTGGTGGGGCGTTGAGCCGGGAACGGTGATCGAAGTCTTCGACACCGACATGGGAAAGATTTCGATTCAAGTGGGATACGATATCGCGTTTCCAGAAATCAGCCGGATCGCCGTCGAGCTCGGGGCACGAATGATCTTCATCCCCTTCTGTACCGATGAACGGTATTCCTACCTGCGCGTCAGGTACTGTGCCCAGGCGCGCTGCATCGAAAACCATGTCTATGCCGCCATTGCGGGAACGGTCGGCAACCTGCCCTCCGTGGACAACATCGACGTCCAGTATGCCCAGTCCGGCATTTTTACTCCTTCAGACATTCCGTTCAGCCGCGACGGGGTCTCGTCAGAGTGCACTCCGAACATCGAAACCGTCATTGTGGATGATGTGGACCTGGAACTGCTCAAACGCCAGCGCCAATCGGGAAGCGTCGTCAACTGGGAGGACAGGCGAAAAGACCTGTACGAGGTCCGAACCCTGGCTGGCGATGGAGCTATCGCACGCGTTGAGGAGGCATCGCCGCGGGCCAAATCCGGTCACTGACGGTTCATCGCTGTAACGCATGGTCTCTTCCACAAGAACGAGAACTTCCCCTTTGGGCTTCTGCGCACACCTCTGACGCAATAGCGGCGTCGCCATCGGCGATACTCCGGAGGAGGAGACCGAGTCGCAGGAAATGAAGGAGTCTGGGATAATCCCCTAGAGGCTTCTGACCCTCTTGTAGCGGAGGAGAGCTTCTACAAAGTAGTAATCGCCGTAGATGAGAGACACATCAACTTCGCGGTTCGCGGTCCGGTGGCCGACGGCATGATTGAGAATTCCCATCGACTTTGTCCCCTCAGCAAGGTACGGCGGCGCGCTCAGCGAGGCGAGCATATGCTCCGCGGCGGAGGCATACGTTTCCCTCAGTGAGGAATCCTGCACCAGTTCCGAGAGCTCGAGAAGCGCGGAACAGGCGATCGCCGCAGCCGACGCATCACGCTCCGTGTTTGGGATTCCGGGTGCCTGGAAATCCCAGTATGGCACTCCATCCGATGGAAGATGGGCAACATAATAGTCGGCAAGCCGGCCCGCCGCAGCCAGGAATCTCGGGTCGCCGGTCTCCCGGTACGTCATGGTGAATCCGTATATTCCCCATGCCTGCCCCCGCGCCCACGCAGAAGAATCCGCGGCACCTTGGTGTGTGAACCGAGAAGATACCTCGCCGGTCACCGGATTGTAGTTTACAACATGCCAGGCACTCCCATCGGGCCGCAGATGATTTTCCATCGTCTTCACGGCATGGGAGATCGCCATTGTCCGAAGCCGTTCTCCCCCACCATTCTTTGAGGCCCAGAAGAGGAGCTCCAGGTTCATCATGTTGTCGATAATAACCGGATAGCTCCACTCCTCGTTCCAATCCCAGGACTTGATGCACCCCACGGCAGGATTGAAGCGTTCTGCGAGGCTGGCTGCCGACTGGAGGAGGATTGCATGGTACCGGTCGGACGGTCTCAGCCGGTACCCGTTTCCGACGCTGCAGAACATCATGAAGCCCACATCATGGGTTCCACGGTTGAATTGCTCTGACTCCAGTCCATCCGTCCACCGCTCCGCCGCCCTCAGGAGCGAATCTTCTCCCGTGTATTCGAACAGATACCAGAGGAGCCCCGGGAAGAAGCCGCTGGTCCAATCATTCGCCGGTGTCACGTCCCACCCTCCCCCTGTGGATCGGCTGCTCCTCGGGTACGCGCTCTTCTCGCCGAGCCAGGCGACAGTGCGAAGGGCCCGCTGACGTGCGAAATTCAGCGCGTGATCGAAACGGTCGCTGGCCGTTTGGGCGGGCGCCACGTTGAGCGCGGCGAGCTGTGCGGCGATAATCCAGAAGATCGGGATACGCATGCTCCGGAACACCTCTTGTCGTAAATGGGAGTGG
>DKBG01000003.1 GCA_002451155.1 Ignavibacteria bacterium UBA6906 | reverse complement strand
GCTGCTCTTCCGCGGTCTCGTGCAGCGGAGTCTTGAGGAGTCGATCGGAGGCTTTCGCGCCGCCCTCCTGGCAGGCGTGATCTTCGGTGCCTATCACCTCAATCCGTTCGGGATTGTTCCCCTTGTCGCTCTCGGAGTGTTCTTCGGATTTCTGGTGTATCGCTCGGGAAATATCACGCTCGCCATCGCTGCTCACTTCTTCAATAATTTCATCGCCTGTACTGCCGTCTACCTGCAGCTGGATGATGACTTTGTGGCTCTTGCGCCGGCCGGAGGGGCGTCGGCGGCACTGCTCATCGGAAATTTCGTCTTCTTCGCCCTGGTGTTTCTGGGGGCGATGTACTATTTTTCCCGTGTCACACGACCTCAGGAGTAAGATCTGCGTCCCGGCAACCTGACAATCCGAGTTCTGGTCGCCCTCGTCGGCATCCCGGTGATTCTCTTGCTCACGATGGCGGGAGGCTGGTATTTCTTTCTGTTCGTGCTGCTGATTTCCTCTCTGGCGCTGTGGGAATTCTATTCCTTTGCCGAAGCTCGAGGGGCCCGCGCGCAAAGAGTCGCGGGGACGATCCTCGGAATTCTCCTGAGCTCGGCGTTCATCTTTGCCAGGCTTCGTGACCTGATTCTGACGAATCTGGACAGGTTCGGCGTGAGTGTCCCGTCTCCCTCGATGTCCCAGTACTTCCTGATTATCCTGCTCATCGGAGTCCCTGCAGTCATGCTGCGGGAGCTCTTCCGGGGCGGGGGATCCCCCCTTTTGAATATCGGCGCCACACTCACAGGAGCGCTCTACATCTCCGTCTTTTTCGGTTGCCTGATCGGTATCCGGGAGCTTTTTGTCCCGGAAGACTTTCCCATGTTCAGGAATTTTCAGCTTACGGGTGTGTCTGTTCCGGATGAGGTGGCGTCAACGGTGTACCGGTGGGGGGGGATGACGGTGCTTACGGTGTTCGGGTCGATCTGGGTGTGCGATTCGGCAGCCTATTTTGTTGGGAGGGCTTTCGGACGACACAAGCTCTTTGAGCGAGTGAGCCCCAACAAGACCTGGGAGGGGGCATTTGCGGGGTTTACCGGAGCCGTCCTGGCTTTTGTCGCGGGCAAAACACTCTTCCTGCCATATCTTTCTCTTGCCGAAGCGGTCCTGTGCGGAGTCCTTGTCGGGACGTTCGGACAGATGGGTGATCTCGTGGAATCGCTCCTCAAGCGCGATGCTGGCGTGAAAGACTCCTCGGGGCTGATTCCCGGCCACGGGGGGGTACTCGACCGCTTCGACAGCCTCCTGTTCGTCTCTCCTGTACTATTCTTCTATCTCGATTTCATTGTGTTCTAGAGGGGAGGGTGTGTGCGGACGAAACGCAAGCTGCGTGTGCACGTGGTGACCATGGGCTGTGCCAAGAACGTGGTGGACTCCGAGAAGCTGCTCGCCCAGCTCAGAGGCGGGGGCATCGAGCTCGCCACGGACATCCGGAGAGCCGATGTCGCCGTCATTAATACATGCGGATTTATCGGACCGGCGAAGCAGGAATCAATCGACACAATCATTGAACACGTGCGGCTGAAGTCCCGCGGCAGGCTCAAGAAGGTGTTCGCGATGGGGTGTCTGACGGAACGGTACATGCAGGATCTTCAGACAGAAATCCCTGAGGTTGATCGATTCTTTGGTACGCATCAGATGGAGGAGGTGGTCCGCGAGCTGGGTGCCGAGTACCGGAATGACCTCCTCGGCGAACGCGTGCTGACCACGCCGGCGCACACCGCCTACCTCAAGATCTCGGAAGGGTGTGACAACCCATGTTCCTTCTGCGCGATTCCGCTCATGCGGGGCAGACATGTGAGCCGACCGTTCGGGGAGATCCTCGACGAGACAAATCGCCTTGCTGAGTCAGGAGTGAAGGAGATCGTCGTCATCGGCCAGGACACAACTGCATATGGGCTCGATACCGCCGGTAGGAGGAGGATCTCCGATCTGGTGGCGGCGATCGCGGACGTAAGCGGGGTTGAGTGGGTGCGTCTCATGTATGCCTTTCCGGCAAAATTTCCAGTGGGCCTTCTCGACGTGATTGCGGGACATCCCCGCGTCTGTACGTATCTTGACATGCCCGTGCAACATTGTGCGGATGCCGTGCTGAAATCGATGCGCCGCGGGGTTTCTTCGCGGACGACACGAGATCTCCTCAGAATGATCCGCGACCGAGTTCCCGGCATTGCCCTCAGGACTTCGCTGATTGTGGGGTATCCTACGGAGGGGGAACGGGAGTTCAGACAGCTGGAAGACTTTGTCAGCGAAGTCCGGTTTGACCGCTTGGGTGTGTTCCTCTATTCTCAGGAGGAGGGAACAACGGCGTTCCCGCTGGGGGATCCCATCCCGAGTCCGGTCAAAGAGGAGCGGCAGGCCAGGATTATGGAACTTCAGCGGGAGATTTCATCGGAGCGGAACGCGGCTCTTGTGGGGACGCGACAGAAGGTCCTCATCGATCGTCGTGAGAACGACCTCTTCGTGGGACGGACGGAACACGACGCTCCAGACATAGACAACGAGGTCTTCGTGAGATCGGGGGAACCCCTCACAATCGGAACTCTGTGTGAAGTTGATATTGTAGACGCATATGAGTATGATATCGTTGGTGACGCCGTAAAGGATGTTGAAGGGAAAGGGTAAGATGCTCACACTGCCAAGAACCGTCGGTCGGGTTGCCGTACTGCTCAGTGCGGGAGCCCTGGCTCTCACCCCGCTCCTCGCCCAGGTGGAGATGACGGGTGATATCGTGGCTGAACTTCCAGGAGAGCTGTCGCTCGACGCCGTGGCCTTTGCCGGCAACGCTCCGGGGCAGAATCGAATGGATGTGTTCATTCAAGTCGGCTATGATGCGCTGACATTTGTCAAGCAGGGCGAGGCCTACGTCGCATCGTATGAAGTTACACTCTCCGTCCTTGATTCCAGCAGGGCCCAGGTGACCGAAAAGACCTGGTCTGAAGAGGTCAAGACGAGTGATTTCAACGAATCCGTTGCTTCGAATGCATACAGCCTGTCCCGGCGGGTCGTGCCTGTCACGCCGGGCATCTATTTCCTCAGCCTCCAGGTTCGAGACGGCGAATCGCGACGGGTCAGAAAAATTACCCGTCAGATCCTGGTCTCGGACATGAACGGGTCCGGCTTGAGCCTGAGCGACATCATGTTGCTAAACAGAGTCTCGGCCGAGGGCGAAAAACGGTCCATCATCCCCAACGTATCGTCGAACCTGGGTGAAGTGTCCGAACCCGCTTATTTTTTCATCGAAATCTACAACAAGATGCCGATCGACTCCGTCCGGCTCGTGGTCTCGGTACTCTCCGCCAAGGGGGAACGGGTCCTAGAGACAGACACGATCCTGGGGATCCAGAGCGGCAAGAACGAGCAGATCCTCCGCTTCGACCATACCGGCCTGTCTCTCGGTGACTATCGTCTTTTTGCCCGGGCGTTTCCTGTCCGCCCATGGCCCTCGCCGGATACCGTCTACCTCGCTGAGAGCAATCGACCCTTTTTTGTCCGCCTGCGGGGCCTTCCGCGTGACATCAAAGACATCGACCTCGCCGTCGATCAGTTGCGGTACATTGCGCGCGAGGGCGAATATAACCACATCGACGATGCGCCCAATCCCGAGGAGAAGTTGAAACGGTTTATGGAATTCTGGAAGAAGCGGGACCCCAATCCCAGCACTCCCAGAAACGAGAGGATGGAACAATACTACCGGCGGGTGGAGTATGCGAACAAGCACTTCTCCCACTATAT
>DKBG01000201.1 GCA_002451155.1 Ignavibacteria bacterium UBA6906 | reverse complement strand
GTAGCCGAGCGGCTTGAGCAGCTCCGCGATGGTCGGATCCTCCGATGAGAGTCCTTCCTTGGCCCCCGGGAGGCCCACCTTGAGCAGTCCGGTTCGGATCGGCGACTGCCCGGTGAGGAATGCCGCGCGTCCGGCAGTGCAGCTCTGCTGGCCGNNGATGACGAGGATGTTCGGCTTCTTTGGCTGGGCGTCACTGCTGGATGGAACCAGCAGCATGACGGCCAGCAGGCAAGTCATGATGAATGTGAAGGATTTCATGGCGGGTCGGGACCTCCTTGGGTATTATGGAAAAAACTGCGAATGGGCTCCAATTTCGATGAAGAACGCCGGCGGAGTCAACGCGGTATGGCTTCATGCATGTTGTAGTAACACGATCTACACTCCTTCCGTTCCCCGATTCTCCATATCGGATCTCAGCGAGAGTGGCCGTTCCGGGCGGATAACGCTTGGTTCGAACGGGAAACTCCGGCTCAGGAGGTCACCCGGCCGCCCTACCCGCCTGAAATTGGCAGGGAGTGTCATGTGCGAAATGGTGAACGGAAGAGGAAGAGAACAATCGGGAGGAGGATGGTGGTACGCGCGTCGCGCTCCTGGCGGCGCACGCCATATCGTGCCCGCCTCTCGGTGGGGGACTACATTGACTGCCGATGCTACGGATCCAGCGATGCGCTCATCAGGTGTCCCGGGGGAAAACCGAAAATTCCCCTGCTTTTCGCAATGCTGCAGGTTCTCGCCGTAACCCGGGCCCGGCAATCTTCGTATAGACAGGAGAAGGGCTGTGGGCCTACGCTCTGCGCATTGCCCCGTTCCATTGTGGTAATCCAGGTTCGACATTTCCTCGCTGCTCTTTTCAAGTTTTTGCTCCTCCCTACGGGCCAATAATACCGGTTTGCTGACACCACGCCCGGGAAGACGCCTTTGTTCGCAAACGGAATTGAGTGAAGATGATTCCAGCAATTCGATGTCTCTGTCTCCTCCTTCTCTGTGCCGCTCAGTCTGCCGGCCAGGATCCACCGCAGGATACGTACCCCACACGCAGGCTCACCTCCGATCCTGCACAGGAAGGATTTCCGGCCTGGTCTCCCGATGGGACGACCATCGTCTTCTCCCGTATCGACAAAGCCGACCGGATGGGGCTCTGGAAGATCCGTCCTGAAGGCGGCCCCCCCTGGCAATTTACGCACGAGATCGGCGAGCACTCAAAATGGTCTCCCGATGACCACTATGTCGTTTTCGACGGTGACTCGGGAAACAGTATCAAGGTCGTCTCTTCCGTGGGTGGAACACCTGTTCGAATCGTACCTGATTCGATACGCATTGTCAGAGGTGGAAATCCCCTCTGGTCGCCAGACGGGACCTGTGTGGCGTTCAAAGAGAATTCGAATCTTCGCGTACTCGATCTCACGCGAGGCACCGCCTCCGTCCTGCTTCACCGCGACGGGTTCCTCCTGATTCCGGGATGCTGGTCGCGCGACGGAGGCCGGATATTTCTCTGCGCGAAACCGGACACGTCAAGGCAATCGGCAATCTGGGCTGCCACGCTTTCTGGCGAGGTGGAGGAAATCATCCCGCTCAGTGCCGGAAAAGTCCTGCGATACTGCGACCAGTCACAGGACGGGTCGATGATCGCCTATGTCGCGTGCGAGGGGCGCAATTGCGACATATGGGTCATGCCTTCCGGAGGAGGCGCCTCGATACAGCTGACCACCCATCCGGCGTATGACGACACACCCCAGTGGTCCCCGGACGGGACGAAGATCCTGTTTACGAGCACGCGTTCAGGGAACTTTGACATCTGGTGTATGGATCTTGACATCAACGACCTCCGAACACAGCTTGGGCTCTCAAGCCTGCGTGATTAAAGCGCACGCTGTGGGCGGATCGAATGTAGAAGACATCGAGTTGGATAGCAGGGGGTGCATGAGACCTCACTGCAGGGCAGGCCTGGCGTGTTCTCCGACGTATACCGATGCTCGAGAGGGCAGGCCTGACGGAGCACCCGTAAACCCCGACAGAGCTCAGAGTAAAGGCAGCAACCCGATCCTGTTAGGGAATATCGCCCGGTCCCGACCGGATATTCGTGCGTGACGCAAAGACTACTTCGAGGAGGATCGAATGGTGATTCACTATATTGAACCCCTGTCCCGTGGGTATCACCGAATGAAGAGAGCTCTCTTTCAGCCCTTCGATCTCAGGAAATGGTTCGTTGTCGGATTCACCGCCTTCCTGGCCGGACTCACAGACTGCCACGGGGGCAGCGGGGGAGGGGGAGGTCGATCAAGGGGGAGAGCTGAGCTTGATGATGTCCTCTATTTCCCCTTGCGTGCCCAGGAGTGGCTCCTCGATCACCCGTACTGGTTCGCACTGATCCTGTTCGGTGTCGCTGTCCTGTTCGTCCTGGCGACTCTCCTGACCTGGATAAGCTCCAGAGGGAAGTTCATGTTTCTGGATAATGTCGTCCACGATCGGGCGCAGGTCGCAACCCCCTGGTATGACTTCCGGGTTCAGGGGAATTCTCTCTTTCTCTGGAGCTTTACAGTCGGGATCCTCTTTCTCGCTGCCATCATTCCCTACCTGGTGTTCAGTTACTCGGTTATCATGCAAATCTATGAACAAACCTGGGAGCCTGCGGCACTCATCGCTCCGCCATTGTGTTGGGACTTGGGTTCATCGCCATTATGTGCGTCGCCGCTCTGATTGACCTGCTCCTTGTGCACTTCGTTGTCCCTCTTATGTATCGCTCGGGAATAAAGGTGCTGGCTGCCTGGCGTATGTTGTTCGCTCTTGCGGGCCGGCACGCCTTCTCGTTCGTCGGGTATGTGCTGTTTGTGTTCGTACTCTCCATCTGTATCGGGATAGGCGTGATGGTGGGCGTTCTCCTCACCTGTTGTATCGGACTGATCTTCCTGATCATTCCCTACATCAATGCCGTCGCGTTGTTGCCGATTTCATACACGATGAGAGCGTTCAGCGTCGAGTTTCTGGAACAATTCGGACCGGAGTACAAGATATTCCCGCCTGCGGAGGGTGGTGGGGAAACGGGCATGCCGACAGTGTACTGAGTGAAACGATGCACATCGTGACAACACATCACAGAGCACTCTCGCTCCGGGCCCGCGGAGTTCGGGCCATTCTCGCGGCGTGGCTTTCCTTCGCCATGGCACTGGTGTATAGCCTGGGCCCCGATGGGATTCCTTTGACGACGTGCCGGATCAGGGAAATCACAGGTATCAGCTGCCTCACATGCGGACTTACCCGCTCGCTGCATGCGTCGACGCACGGGGATTTCCTGTCAGCATTCAGTTTTCATCTCCTTGGGCCGCTCCTCTTCTGCGGAATGCTGTGTGCTGTGATGATCTGGATCCAGGAGGCCGTCGCAGGCAACCGTCTGGTAGTCCATTGTCACGCCGCTTTGAAGAAGCATGTTCTGGCGGGAGTTGGGATTATCAGTATCTTTTATGGGGTCGTTCGGGCAATCTGGGAAGTGATCATGTAATCGTATGCGGTACCAGGTCCAGGCATTGACCGGAGTATCTGCAAGAACAAGCATAGTGTATGAGGCGCTGCTATGAAGAAACTGTTGATTCCGTCTGTTCTGGTGGTGATGTCTTTTCCCATGATGGTCCTGGGGCAATCGGCAAAGGTTCCGGTCGATTTGGACGGGAAGAGCTCGATCTTTCTCTCGTTAGGGGCCAAGGCAAATTCCCGCACGGTTGTTTCAACAAGCGCGGCCGGTGTAACGCTTGAGTCGGGAATCATCGGGTTGATCGGATACGCGTACTGGTTCGACCCCGAGTGGCAGTTGAATTTCACCGTCGGATCTTTCGGGGCTGAGACCAGCACAGGATTTCGCGGCGTGGAGCTCAATTCGACCGTGCCCGTGCTCTTCGGTGTCTCCTACTATCCCCTGTCGCTGTCGATGGGCAGCGTCGGCCGGCCGTTTGCCGGCGTCGCGGCTGGAGCGTATGTCCAGTCCGCGGCGAGAACGCTGACAACCGGCACCGTCGAATCCGTGAACCAAACCGTGCTTGGAGGCCGTCTTGGTGTCGGAGTGGACATCTTCGCTGCCAGTTGGCTCAGGATCTCGCCGACGGTGTCGTATCATCTGCTTGGTGATTTTGCCGAGATTTCTCCTGATGCCCAGAACCGTTCCGGGGCTGAATTCTCTGTTGGTTTCGGGGTTGTTTTTTGAGGAACCTGCCCCGGGGATCCCCAAAGTGCATCTGGGAATTCCGGCCAGCCGGCAGTCCCCTGCGCGCCTCTAACCTGGCTTCAGGAAACGTGTCGGGGAAGAGGGGCTCCTCCTCATATCCCGCTCCTCTTCGGCTTTCTGTGATAGGACAGGGAGATCGACCGAGCCCCAGCCAGCGGTGCCACCCGTGCGCTGGCACAGCGCGTCGAAATTTCCCCGGAGGTAATGGAGGGGCGGTTTGTACGAGGAGAGGGGAACGTCCTGCTCAATCCCGCTGTTCCTCCTTACGTTCTGGGTGTTACGCGAGCAGCGGAATCAACTCCAGGGTGGATAGCCGATGGAACTTCGTGACCGTCGTACCCCGGTCAAATGGTATCGCACGCCGGTGAACCGAGAGACGCTGGCATACCTTAATACAAAGAGCGATGCGAAGGGGTTTGCGCAGACGCTCGGTCATCTCGGCCTGCTGGTCTTAACCGGCGGGATGGCTCTCTATGGCCTGGGACGGTGGCCCTGGTGGGTGATAGTCCTTTTTGTGTTCGCATACGGAACGGTTGCATCCTTCATCCTGAACGCCGTCCATGAGCTGGTGCACAGAAGCGTTTTCAAGACGCTGGCACTGAACGGCGTGTTTGTGCGGATCTTCGCGTTTGCAGGGTGGGTGAACTTCGAGCACTTCTATGTCAGCCACATGCGTCACCACCAGTACACGCTCCACCCGCCGGATGACCTGGAAGTTGTTCTGCCGATCCGGTTGATGGCCAGACAGTTCTTTCTGACTGGCTTCGTTAACCTGCGCGGCGGGTATGATATCCTGAAAACAACCCTGCGTCACGCTGCAGGCAGGTTCGAGGGGGAGTGGGAAGACAGGCTCTTTCCCGCCGATCAGCCGGGGAAGGCCCGCCCTGTCGTGCGCTGGGCGCGAATGCTTCTCGCGGGCCACACGTGCATCCTGGCGATCTCACTCTATTTCGGTTGGTGGCTCCTGCCGGTGCTGACCAGCCTGGCTCCTCTGTATGGTGGCTGGCTCTTCTTCCTCTGTAACAACACGCAGCACATCGGCTTGCAGGATAATGTCCCGGACTTCCGGCTCTGCTGCCGGACGTTTACTGTCAATCCGGTGGTACAATTTCTCTACTGGCACATGAACTTCCACACCGAGCATCACATGTATGCTGCGGTTCCCTGCTATCACCTGTCCGCCCTTCATCGTGCAGTCAGATACGACCTGCCTCCCTGCCCGCACGGTCTCCGGGCCACCTGGGAAGAAATCGCGGTGATCCTGAAGATACAGAGCCAGCATCCGGATTATCAGCACCGAGCCGCGCTGCCGGCCGCGGCTGTCGTCCAGCCGTGGGTCCCTTAAGAGGTTCGAATATGAGACCGCCTCGGTCGGAAAAATGAAAGGGAAAGAATGGAGGGAACAAGGGGAAAACGTCGCGTGATCTAGCTGCGCACGTCTGCCTTCCCGCGTGGCGCGGTGAAGACCTCCCCTGGAAGAACGCGTCGCACAGACCGGACAGCCTTTATGATTCCGGTTCGAGAGCCCGGGAGAGTCTCCGCTCCCATAGATCGTAGGCGCTCCTTGTTTGCTCGGCCAGCCGACTATTCGGTTCGACCACCCCGATCTGCCTCAAGGAGCGGAACGCATCCTGCGGGCTTGTGTATGCCCCAACGCCGATTGCCGCTCCGCGCGCAGCCCCTACCGCTCCATCAGTGTCGTACATCTCGATTCTGGCTCCCGTCACCGTTGCAAGTGTTTCGCGGAATACCGGGCTCAGGAATAGATTGGCGTGCCCTGCCCGGATTACGTTCGTATTCATTCCCATCGACTGCATGATTCCCATCCCCGCGCGAAAGGCAAAAGCGATTCCCTCCTGCGCCGCGCGCACGAGGTGACCCTGAGAATGGCGGAGAAAATCCAGGCCGATGATCCACCCCCCCGGCGTTCGGTTTTCGAGCATGCGTTCCGCGCCGTTCCCGAACGGGAGAATGCTCAGTCCCTCTGAACCTGCCGGCACACGGGCGGCGAGATCGTTTAATTCCGAATAGGAGTTCCCGGCTCCGATCGTCCGGCGTATCCAGGAGAACAGGATCCCTGTCCCGTTGATACAGAGGAGGATCCCGAGGCGCGGCTCTGCAGTCGCATAATTGACATGCGCGAAGAGATTGACGCGGGAACCTGAATCAGACGAAGGCGAATCTGTGACCCCGTACACCACGCCGGATGTCCCGGCAGTAGCCGCCACCTCTCCCGGGTTGAGGACATTGAGCGAGAAGGCATTGTTGGGCTGGTCGCCTGCCCTGTAGGAGACCGGGGTTCCCGGGCGAAGCCCGAGAGACTGCGCGGCAGCGGCCGTCAATTCCCCCTGGACGCCGATGGCAGGGACGATGCGGGGGAGGAGCGATTTGTCGATCTGGTAAGTGTCAAGGACCCGCGCAGCCAGTGATGCTGAACGGAAGTCCCAGAAAATCCCTTCCGAAAGTCCGGTTACCGTTGTCGTCGGCTCACCGGTCATCCGGAATGCCACATAGTCACCCGGGAGGAAAATATGTGCGATCTTATTGTAAATTTCCGGCTGATTCTCCCTGACCCACCTGAGCTTCGAGGCGGTAAAGTTTCCCGGGGAATTCAAACAGTGTGTTAAACAGTATTCTGCGCCCATTGTGGCGAACGCCCGATTCCCAATCTCCACGGCCCGGCTGTCGCACCAGATGATAGCGGGGCGGAGCGGGGAACCCTGGCGGTCGGTGACAACGAGCCCATGCATCTGGTAGGAAAGACCGATTGAGATGATCTGTTTAGGATCGACAGAAGGGGAGCTGAGGAGTGTGCGAGCCACCTTACGGACGCACTCCCACCAGTACTCAGGATCCTGTTCGGCCCATCCCGGTTGAGGAGACCGGATCGCCATTTCTTCCGTCGGGTATTGACCGGAGGCAACGGTTGCACCGGTAGCCAGATCAAGTAACGCACCTTTGATTGAGGAGCTTCCTATATCAAAGCCAAGAGAGAGCATGATCTGTCTCCGATGTCGGTTGGTCTATGCGATCACCACCAAGATACTATTGGGGATATGAAGGAGCAAGATGGAGATCCACGTGACGCAAACTCTTGCCTGTGATCGCTATTGCGTGCGATCCGATCTTCGAACGAAGATCGAATGTTCATGGATGAGGAACGTAGGTATCAATTACTCGCCTAAACTCGTCCAGGTGAATTCACGCTCCTCTACCCGATGTCAAATTGGATCCCAGGCCCCAGAATACAATATTTAGACGGACTGATTGCAGGCGGAGATCAGATCGACATGGNNTGTCTGGAACATGTGTGCTCCGTAGTGGAATCAGCCTGCCTCCCTCGTGACGCGGCCTAAGGTGTTCCGTGTGCCACGTTTCATATTTCGATCTTCTTGGCGTCTATTGTCCATGGTCAGCCGTTCCTCTTCTCCGCTCGTTTCCACACCGTGGGGGGGAATCCTTGAAACGGGCCGGTATTGAGTAGAAACCAAGCTTGAACCAACTTACACATATCATGCCCAAAACCGTGCGGTTTTCGTTCTTTTTCACTTGACAGAAGAACTAATTCTTCCTAATATTGAATCGGTTTAGGTCCACTTGAACTGATATAATAATCAAGTGAGATACCCACTTTCCAGCTGCCCGTCATCCTCCATTCCGCTTACGCAATAGAGTCTTCCGGTAAAGGAAGGCAAGGAGTAGCGGTGACACACAGGTTCTTTCCGCAGGTAAAAACCAGGATCCCGTTTGAGGGTAAGGACTCCAGGAATCCCCTTGCCTTCAAGTATTATGATGGAGCCCGGCGCGTCGGCGGCAAAACCATGGCCGAGCACCTCCGCTTTTCGGTAGCCTACTGGCACACAATGATGGGCACCGGCTCCGACATGTTCGGGGGGCCGAGCTTCGAACGGGAGTGGCATAAGGCGAATGACCCGATCGACCGCGCCAGGGAGACGATGGAAGCTGCCTTCGAATTCTTCCAGAAGCTCGGTGTCGATTACTATTGCTTCCATGATCGTGACATCGC
>DKBG01000317.1 GCA_002451155.1 Ignavibacteria bacterium UBA6906 | reverse complement strand
AGCGAGATCCCGTTCCCGATCCCGCGCTCCGTGATCTGTTCCCCGAGCCACATCAGGAAGATTGTCCCGGAGGTCAGAAAGATCACCGTCGCGATCGTGAAGCCGATTCCTGAGAGTTCGGCGGGGACGATCGGCTGTCCTTCCAGCTGGAGGCTGGAGAGGCGGACGCTCACGCCCCAGCCCTGGAGGGCGGCGACAAGAACTGTTCCGTATCGAGTGAGCTGGGTCAGCTTCTTCCGTCNNGCATGATGCCCAGCGCGAAGATCGCGGCATTCTTAAAGGCCCCGCCGACGAACAGGTCATACAGACCGAACAGCGTGTTCGTCGCCTGATTCGCTTCCGCGCGTGCGAGCAGGATCGCATCGACGCCAGGGAGGGTAATATGGGACCCGAGCCGGACGATGATGAGCAGCGCTGCGGTATAGAGAAGGCGCGTCCGCAGCTCCTCAATCTTGAATATGTTTCTAAAACTTTCGGTCAGTGTGGACATTAGTCTTTGGCTGTTGAGCTGATCGTTTGGATCTTTCCGCCCGCCGCCTGGATTTTCTCCACCGCAGACTTGCTGAAGGCGTGGGCATGGACGTCGAGTTTCGCCTTCAGCGCGCCGTTTCCGAGCACCTTCACCGGTGCGCCTGACAGGCGGACGAGGCCGAGCTTGGAGAGAACTTCAGGATTCACGACGCCATTCTGGATCTTGCCGCCGGCGGCGAGCTTCTCGAGCGCGTCACAGTTGACAATCTGGTATTCCGTTCGGAATGGACTATGGAACCCCCGTTTGGGTACCCGGCGGACAAGGGGCATCTGACCGCCTTCGAACCATGCGGGGCGCGACGATCCGGACCGGGAGCCGGCGCCTTTATGTCCGCGGGTAGCAGTCCCGCCGTGCCCCGATCCCTGTCCGCGGCCGATGCGTTTTCTGCGCCGGCGCGATCCAGCGGCGGGTTTCAGATTGCTCAGGATATCTTTCGCCATACGTTACCTTCGTTGCCGATGCTCGATATTCAACTTATTTCACGTCCTCGACCTGGACGAGGTGGAAGACTTTCCGGATCATACCTCGCACCTGGGGTGTATCCCGCTTGACCACGGAATATCCGGGCCTGCCGAGCCCAAGGGCGATGATCGTTCGCTTTTGTGGTTCGATGCGGTCGATCGCGCTGCGCACCTGGGTAATTTTGATTTTCTTCTCCGCCATGGTCGGTTCCTCCGGGTCAGTTGGTGGTGGCCGCCGACGGGCCAAAGATCTCGACCATCGAGACACCCCGGCGTCTTGCCATCGCCCGGGCGTCGGTGAGGCTGACCAGCGCGGCCATGGTCGCTTTCACCACGTTGTGCGGATTGGAGGAGCCGAGGGACTTTGTCAGGACGTCGCGGACGCCGGCCGACTCAAGCACGGCACGAACGCCGCCGCCTGCGATCAGCCCTGTGCCGGGAGACGCCGGCTTCAGCATGACTCGTCCGGCACCGAACTTTCCGATGACCGGATGCGGGATTGTTCCGTTGACGACTGGAACAGTTACGACATGTTTTTTCGCGTCATCCACTCCCTTGGAAATCGCATCGGCGACCTCATTCGCCTTTCCGAGGCCTATTCCCACATGTCCTTTTCCGTCGCCGACCACAACGATGGCATTGAAGCTGAAGCGTCGACCACCCTTGACGACCTTTGCGACGCGGTTGATGTGGACGAGCTTGTCCTTCAGCTCGAGTTCGCTTGCCTTAATACGTGCCAACTGTGAACCTCATTCCTGTTCTGTGTGCGTGTGACTCGATACGTCCCGTGACGGCCTGCTTGTGTTTCACTCGCTGTCGGGAGAGGATTCGAACCTCTACTCGCGGCTCCAAAGGCCGCTGTCCTGCCATTAGACGACCCGACAATCCTCTCCCGGGCCGCGCGGCGAACCGTCAGAACTTCAGGCCGCCCTCGCGGGCCCCATCCGCCATTGCCTTGACGACGCCATGGTACTTGTAGCCATTCCGATCGAAAACGATCTGCGAGATATTCAGCGCGAGCGCCTTCTTTGCGGCCATCTGTCCCACCAGCTTCCCCACGGCCGACTGGCCTTTGATGTCCTTGACCTGCTCCCGGACCTCTTTCGTGAGGTCGGAGACCGACAGCAGCGTCTTTCCAGTCCCGTCGTCGACGAGCTGGGCGTAGATATGGCGCAGGCTTCGGAAAACAGTCAGGCGCGGCCGCTCGGCTGTCCCGCTCAGCCGGAGGCGGATATGTTTCTTCTGGCGCCGGCGATGTTCTATTTTCTTCTTCGTGATCATACCACAACCTTTAATCTGTACTCGTCGTTACGACTTCGCTCCGCTGGCTGCAGCGGCTTTCCCCGCCTTCCGCCGCACATATTCTCCTTCGTACTTGATGCCTTTTCCCTTGTAGGGTTCCGGCGGCCGGAACGAGCGAATTTTCGCCGCGACCTGGCCGACCAGCTGTTTGTCGATTCCGCTGATCGTCACATTGGTCTGCGTCGGGGTCTCGATCTTGACCCCGTCCGGAGGCCGGAAGAGGATAGGGTGCGAGTACCCGACGGCCAGTTGGAGCATCTTGCCTTTCATCTCCACACGATAACCGACACCGACCAGTTCAAGTTTCCGGGAATAGCCGGATGAAACGCCGATGATCATGTTTTGAAGAAGCGCTCTCCAGAGTCCGTGGAGCGCCCGATGTGCCTTGACATCGGAGGGGCGCTGGAGGCTGATGATCTGGTCCTTGATGTCAACGGTGACATCGGGATGGACTCTGGCCTTCAGTTCGCCTTTCGGGCCGGCCACGGTGATATCCCGGTTGGCCTTCTGGACCTTCACTCCTTGCGGAATGGTGATCGGTTTTCTGCCGATACGTGACACAGTACCTTCTCCTTACTGCTAATCGTTCGTCTGCCCTGTGGCTTACCAGATCTCGCAGAGCACTTCGCCGCCGACATTCGCGGCACGGGCCTGTTTGTCGGTCATCAGTCCCTGCGAGGTGGAGATAATCGCGAGGCCCAGTCCTCCCAGCACGCGTGGAACGTCCTCCGAGGCGACATACCGTCGGAGGCCCGGTCTGCTGACGCGCTTCAATCCCGTCATCACCGGTTCGCCGTCGTTATATCGCAATTGAATTCTCAGGACTCCCTGGGCTGTCGTCTTGATCTCCGAATATCCGCTGAGGAGTTTCTGCTCCACCAGCAACCGGGTCAGTTCCCGCTTCAGGTTCGATGCAGGGACATCCACCCGTTTGTGACCCGCCCGGAGGGCGTTACGCAGCCGGGTAAGATAATCGGCAACTGGATCGGTCATCGTCATATCGTTGTTCTGCTCCTGGTGTGACTACACTACGCTGGTGGCGTTCGCATGCCGCCTGTCGCGACGGCCGCTTCGTTTACCAGCTCGCTTTTGTGACGCCCGGGATTTTTCCCTCGAGAGCCAGTTCGCGGAATGCGATCCGGGAGAGTCCGAACTTCCGCAGATATCCCCGCGGCCGTCCCGAGATGCTGCACCGGTTATGCAGCCGGCTCGGGCTGCTATTCCTGGGCAGGGTTTGAAGTCCCGCAAAATCGCCCTTTTCTTTGAGCTCCTTACGAATCGCGGCGTACTTCGCCACGAGACGTTCGCGTTTGGCCTGCCGGGCAACTGAGCACTTTTTCGCCATGTCGTTTTTTCTCCGTTACGCCTTTGGTGCTTCGAGAACTTCCTGTCGCTTGACAAACGGCATGCCGAACGCCTTGAGCAGTTCGTATGCCTCCTGATCTGTGTTCGCCGTTGTGACGAAGGTGATATCCATCCCGAACACTTTGGTCACTTTGTCGACATCGATTTCCGGGAAGACCGTATGTTCTTTGACACCGATAGTGTAATTTCCGCGACCGTCGAAGGATTTATCCGACAGCCCGCGGAAGTCGCGCAGCCGGGGGATGGACACGCTGATGAAGCGATCCATGAACTCATACATGCGGGCCCGGCGGAGTGTGACGCGGCAGCCGATCGGCATTTTTTCCCGGAGCTTGAAGTTTGAAATCGACTTCTTCGCCCGCGTGATGACGACCTTCTGTCCCACAATCAGCTCAAGGTCACGGGCTATTGTCTCGACCAGTTTCGGGTCCTGGGTCGCCTGCCCGACGCCGACATTGATAGCGATCTTGTCGAGGCGGGGCACTTCCATGACGTTCTTGTAGCTGAACCGTTTCATCAGGGAAGGCACCACCTGGTCCTTGTACTGGACGGAGAGCCGCGCAACGACTTTCTCTTCCGGCTGACGGGCTTTGGCCGCTTTCTCCGGTCCCTGAGCCGCGGGTTTTTGTTTGCCCTGTTTCTCCTGCGGCGCTTTTGCTTTTTTCGGCTTCTCTTCGCTCATACTGATCTGGTCGTAGTGTGTGGTGATGCGTTAGAATGTTTCCCCGGTCGCTCGTGCGAGCCGCATCCGGTGTTTCTTTCCCGTGGTGTCGTCCTTCACGAGTTTTGATCCGACACGTGTCGGCTGATTCGTCTTCGGGTCCAGGAGCATCACATTGGACACGTGAATAGGGGCCTCGCGCTGGACGATACCGCCCTGGGGATTGCGCTGGCTCGGCTTGCTGTGTCGTTTGATGATATTGACGCCTTCCACGATGATCCGGCTCTTCTCCGGATAGACCTTCAGAACCTTGCCGGTTTTCCCGCGGGCATTCCCCGCGACGACGACCACCATGTCATTCTTATGAATCTTCATCGCTGTGTCTTTCTCATTAGAGAACCTCGGGTGCAAGAGACACGATCTTCATGTACTGTCGCTCGCGCAGCTCGCGAGCGACGGGTCCGAAGATTCGGCTGCCCCGGGGTTCTCCCTGGTCGTTGATCAGAACGGCTGCATTTTCATCGAACCGGATATATGACCCGTCTTTTCGCCGGGTTTCCTTCACCGTACGCACGATGACCGCTTTGGCCACCTCTCCCTTCTTGACAGTCGCCCCGGGAATGGCGGTCTTGACGGAGACGATCACGAGGTCACCGAGGCCGGCGTACCGCCGGTCGGAGCCGCCGAGCACCCGGATGCAGCGGACCTTCTTGGCCCCGGAGTTGTCGGCGACGACGAGATTAGTTTCTTCCTGAANNCTCCCTCTCCTTTTCGCGGATCACGCTATGGAGCATCGCAATGTCGCGACGGACTGTTCTGACCCGGATCGGGCTTTCAAGCTGGCTTGTCGAGAGCTGGAAGCGAAGGTTCGCGAGATTTTCCTGCTCATCTGAGAGCCGCTTCTTCAATTCCTCGAGCGACATGCCCCGAATTTCCGTTGCCTTCATTGTCGTCGTATCCCGCTATTAGTGCCCCTCGTAGTCGGGGCGGATTGTGATCTTGGTTTTAATCGGGAGTTTGTGCGAGGCCAGCCTGAGCGCTTCCACAGCGGCCTGTTTCCCTGTCCCGCCGNNTTCTTCGTGACCGGCTTGTCCGGGAAGATTCTAATCCAGACCCGCCCTTCGCGCTTCATCATGCGGGTCAGCGTCACGCGGGCGGCTTCGATCTGCCGCTGGGTGATCCATCCCGGCTCGAGCGCTTTCAGCCCGAAGTCCCCGAAGGACACTGACGCTCCCCGGGTCGCTTTGCCCCGCATTCTTCCCCGCTGGGCTTTTCTGAACTTCACTCGTTTCGGCATCAACATAGGGATTGCATCCTCAGGTTAGTGCATCAGGCTCCGCGCCGCGCCGGGGGCTGCATCGCCTGCTGCGCGTCGAGAATTTCGCCCTTGCAGATCCAGACTTTCACCCCGATTGTCCCGTAGACCGTCTTCGCGGTCGCGGTGGCATAGTCGATATCCGCCCGCAGGGTATGGAGCGGGATCCGGCCTTCCTTGTACTGCTCGGTGCGCGCAATCTCCGCGCCGCCCAGTCGGCCGGCGGTCATCACGCGGACTCCCTCGGCGCCCATGCGCATCGCCGCCGTGATTCCATTTTTCATCGCCCGCCGGAAGGAGATCCGTCCCTCCAGCTGCTGCGCAATATTCTCCGCCACGAGGAAGGCATCGAGCTCGGGCCGCTTGATCTCATTGATCAGGATCTTCACTTCTTTGTTGGTGATCTTCTTCAGTTCCTCTTCGAGCTGGGAAATTTCCTTCCCGCTTCGTCCGATGACGATGCCGGGCCGTGAGGTATTGATGGTAATAACGGCGCGTTTGGGTGTCCGCTCGATCAGGATACGCGAGATCCCGGCTTTCTTCAGCCGGTTACGGACATAGTTGCGGATGGTCATATCCTCGGTAAGCTTTCCGGCGAACGATTTTTCGTCATACCAGTTCGAGTCCCACGAGCGGATAATGCCCAGGCGCAGGCCGATCGGATGAGTCTTCTGTCCCAAACAAACCTCCTTCAGGGAAAAGTCAGTTACTTCTTTTCAGCGGCTTCAGTTTTCTTTTTCGGCGAGGACGAAGATTTCTTTTTCGTCCTGGCGCTTTCCTCAACGCTCCTGGCGGCGGGTTTCGATTCCGCTTTCGCCGCAGTGGTCCGTCGGGGCGTTGCTGCCGGCCGCTCTTCTTTCGCGGCGACGACGATCGTGAGATGGTGTGACCGCTTGCGAATCTTGTACGCGCGTCCCATCGGGGCGGGCAGTGACCGTTTCATGGTCATGCTGACGTCCACACAGACCGACTTGACCGTCATCTGTTCCGGCTCGAGGCGGCCGCCGCCGTCCTTGTTCTGAAGATTGGAGACGGCAGACCGGAGCACCTTCTCGGCGACTTTCGACGCATGTTTCGGGGAGAAGTGGAGGAGGTGTAGCGCCACATCCACCGATTTCCCGCGGATCAGGTCGATGACAAGCCGCATCTTCCGCGGCGATGAACTCACATATCGATTGACTGCTCTGGCTTCCATGTCATAGACTCCTTAGCCGGTCGACTCCTCTTTCCTGATACCGGGGTGACCGCGGAAGAGGCGGGTCGGCGAGAATTCGCCGAGCTTGTG
>DKBG01000123.1:558-14657 GCA_002451155.1 Ignavibacteria bacterium UBA6906 | reverse complement strand
TCAACGCATTCTAGGACGATACAGGGGAATGAAGGGGCAGGGAGAAAAGCTCAGTACACCGCGCATTCCCTATCTGCTTATTCTCTGATTTCTACAAGGCAAGCCATAACCGCTTCCAGGAAAGGTTGATGCGATGTCGTGCCTCCGGGACTCACCTGGTCTGCTTTCCTGCAGAGCCGCGGGTCTGCGGCAGCACTCTATCGGAATGGAGCCCCCGGGGAGCGACATCATCACAGGATTGAATCGGGGGAAGAGGCCGGTCTGATCTCCCCGGTTTCGGCATCGATGGTGACGGCCAGATATCTTCCCCTGTCCTCCGCCGCCCGATAGACAATGTACCAGTAGGTTTTCGGGTTTGGGACCACAGGTTCGCCCAGCCCGGCGTAGATCACGCATACGGCCGTCGCAGATCGGAATTCCCGCCCACCGTGCTCTTCCGCAATCCGGGCCGCGACGTCGCTGTTTCCCCATTCGTGAGTGATAAACGCGTCACCAACCGTCCCCCTCGACGAGACGCTGTCCAGGAAGACAGTGTCGAAGCAGGCACTGAAATAGTAGTACGTCTGAGGGGGAACCCGTGTGGCAAACCTGTAGACCCAGGAACTGGCCGTCCCGTTCCAGTGCATGTTGTCACTGCTGATCCCCTTCAACTCGACTCCGGGATCCAGGGAGGTCGCGAGTTTCCTGACCGCTTGGTATTTGCAGAAAGCAGTGATCTGATTGGGAGTTTCGAGTGTGAGTTCGGGCGGGGAGTCGCTGTCAATGCAGGAGGTCAGGATCAGGGCCAGTGAACACAGGGCACCTCGCAGTGATGGAGGGTTTCTGTTCATCTCGAGGGGCCGGATTGGACGGCAGCCGTTCGTAGTGAGCAGTCAGTTGACAGCAAATCACGACTTTCCTCTCCCCCGATCCCTCAATTCCGCCAGGTCCGTCAATCCCCGTTCGCGAACGCCGGCCTCCCCCCTACAACCGCGCTCCCCGGGCCGGGGGCAGCAATATGTACACCGGATTCCTCTGGACCACCGAAAAAATGTAATCAGCCAATTCTTGCACGGCTGCAGCCTGGACATTATCCGGATCCAGCGGATACGTCCAGACAACCATCTGATCTTTTCCTCCTGACCGGATGCGCAGCCAATCCGGGCTTGGACCAGGATCAATCGCTGCACCGGTCAAGCCTGGGATGGTGTCCGGAAGATCGAAGAATGATAATCGTTCCGCCTTCTCAAGAATGGAATCCTGGTCTGCCGCAGGCATCCAGAACGCAACACTGACGGAACCATCCAGTACAAGGTCTTTGGTGAGGGTTCCCTCAAACGTGTTGAGCTCATTCAGGAAACCATACTGCAGGTGGATCTCCACAGTCTGTGGGTCATGCGCAACACCCTCTGGACCGCTCGAGGATGAGCACCCGCTCGCGGTAACTGTGAGAGCCGCGAGCCAGGTGATAGGGGACAGAGCGATGCGTGTCATTTCATTCCGGGGATAGGGGTTTAGGATTCAGGTTCAGTTGCTGTTCGTGAACAGATTCCAGAGTACCACTCCGCCGATCTCTCATATTCTGCTGGATGCGTCGGACCGGCGTCCGCGCCGGCGGTCTCTCCTCCCGCATGGCCATGCCGACTATCTGCAGGTAAGATAGTAGAGCGTATCGCAAGTCGCAATATCCATGACGAAACATCGAAAATGTCCTAAATCTTCCTTGGACAGCCCCCAGGTGAACTCCAGAATCCAGCATTCCCTCCCCTCATACGTCGCCCTCTCGCCAAGATATGGAAGTGATATTACCTCCGGTGTTTGCTGACCGGTGGCTTCGATGCACTGAAGGAATTTCAGGGCGTCAAGACCGAGCAGGACAACCTTCTGCGACATCCGGTTGAAGAACGTTTCCTTCAGCCGTTCCGAGTATACCGCGGCGTACGACCGGACGCATTCATGGAGGAGAAGCGTGTCGGGCAACCGGGCACGAATATCCGCCTCACCGTAGTCGAACCTCGTTTCCCTGACAACCGGCAGAACGTCAGATGGAGATCCATCATCTGCGGGATTTTCGACGCAGGCTGGCGCAAGACATGCAAGCAGCAGGGCGACCATGCGCCAGACGTGTTTCGATCCGGATTGCCCTGCCGCGTGGAGTCTCCTGCGGTTCAGGGTGTCAATGTCAAGCCGATCCACCATTGCAGCTGCTCCAGTTCGGAGCCGTCGAAGCTGTCACGGAACACTGGAACCATCAGGAGACGGAGCCCCAAAACCCGGGACGGCGAAATGGTCAGCCCCGCAAGGAAGCTCGTCCGGATATCGCTGACCTTTTCAGTCGGTTGAGTGTATCGCTCGCCGAAATTCGTCTGCTGCTGGATTGTCCCGTTCTGATTCGAGATACGGTAACGAAAGAGGGCGAGCGTTACATCGTCGATTCGGTACTGGGTCATGTTTCGATTCAACCCGAGCAGTACCTGAACGACTTCCGACGCTGTGATCGTCAGAAAGATCGGGATCTGCAGGCTGGTTCTCTCCGAAGTGAAGGTCCAGCGCAGATCCTTCGATTCGGCCTGACCGAACCTGTAATTCCAGTCCCCGTTGCTTGATGCGTATTCAGAGTTGCTCACGTACTGAACGGATTCGACGGTTTGCGTCTCCGAACTCTGCCACTGATACTGCGCGCCAACCGATAGATGCACTTTCTCATCGATCTTCCATTGCAGAGAGGCCAGCAGGCGGTTGTCCGATGCGGTCGTCGTTCCACCCCCGGCACGCACATCCCGCAGGGAAGAGAACGACGTACTGCTGCCAGTCCCGCCTCCCGAGTCTGTCCACCTGTACCAGCTGTCACTTGTATCCCCGATCGCTGAATTCAGGCCGAGGTCGATCGAGGATCCGGCGTGCTGAAAGATGAAACTCAGTGTTGCGTTTGGCGACACCCTGTCCGACAGATCAACGGTGTAATAGGTCGTCTGGCCGTCATGCCTCCACTCCTGTCCCGTGTTTCCCGACCGATTGTAGTAACTTGTCCAGGTGTCTGAGTCATAGCTGTAGTATGATGAATCCGATCTCCCAAGGGATTGTGTTGCGTCTCCCCAGAGATATCCGACGGTGGCTCCGACCGAAATCTGATCGCTGATGGCGTACCTGGCCCCTCCAGCGAGATCCCAGTGGGTGTACCCCTGTTCCCTGTTCTCGAGGTTAGCCCAGAGCGACGTATTGTTACCATAGTTTTGCCAGAGGTTTGACGACCCGAACGACCCATCGCGTGAGAAGATCACACGGCTGACTTTCCCGCCGATTTCGAGGCCGAACGGGAGCTCAGTGCGGGCAAATGCGTTCAGATAGTGTCCCGCCGTATGAAAATTGTCCTGACCGCTGTACTTGTCGATGATCGGAATTGTCTCGGCAGCGGCCGCTCTCATCCCGCTGTAATCGTATCCCGCGGCAGTCCGGTAGATGTCCTGCGGGACGCTGTAGTATTTGTCGTCCTGCATCACGAGCTGATAGGTTAATCCGACAAAGAGGTTCTCGGCGGCCACCGGCAGCGGCTTCCCGACATATGCTCCCGAAAAGACCGGCTCAAGCTCCCTGCGCGTGTTGAGATACACCTGCGGGTAATACATCAGATCCGAGGCAACCCGCGTGTCGTAGTAGATCCAGGGAGGATAGAACGAACCCTGGTGGTCGACGATTTCCCTGGCGCTCCGGAAGTCGGTGTAGAAATACTGTGTCCTGCCCGAATCGAGACCGAGTCGTGCCGGGTTGATGATCAGGTCAATCAATGGATCAGCGATGAGTCCTGGCGTCGCCGATTTGAAGCTCCCGATTCCGTAGGGGTTCAAGTAGGACGGCTTGAAGAAGAAATCCGTCTGCTCGAACCCCTTCTCCAGCACTCTCTCGCCCCAGTATTGAGCAGCCACTTCCCGGGGGAAGGCTGTCAGCAGCACCACGATTCCCGACCATAGCATCCGTTTCATAGCCACTCTCCTCGTATCGACTTCTATTCCTCATCCACGCTGCCCGTCCGGGGACACACGTGTTCCCTCAATTCACCGCACGCACCGCCCGAAACGTCCCCTGGTTCAGCACGCCGGGAAATCCAACAAACTGCCAGTTCCCCAGAATCGTCGAACCGTCAAACGTTCCAAAGAGGACAACATTATTGTCGGCGTAATTCGGATTTAGATTGATCCCCACGAGACTCAGGTGCACATCTCCAACCAGAGTCCCAGACCCTTTCTGCGGACCAACCTCTCCTGTGGGCGAGTCCGTAACCGACCGGAATTCCCAGCTGCCGCTTATGCGTGCCGAATCCTCGAGCCTGATCCTCATGGTTCCTTCCACAACCTTCGTCCCCCTATTGTCGTAGGCTGAGTAGGAATAGTCACCGGAAATCTTTCCGGACCTGGAGGGAGACAGGTCAGGCTCAACCGGAGCGGACGGAGGCGACACGCACCCGCACATCAGTAGGGTCAGTGTGGCCATCAGCATTAGATCTTTCTTCATCGCACGCGGTCCCATCATTGTTCAGAATTTCACCACAACTCCCAGCGTCGGATAGAGAGGAAAGATTTTGAGTTTTTCCATCGTGGCGCTCCACAACAGCCGCGGATCGGATGCAGTCCGAACCTGCCAGACAAATGGATCAACGAGCCCGTACGAGTTCAGCAGGCGGAGCGTGAGAAGGCACTGATACCCTCCCAGGGAGAATCTGTGTGTCCCGGATAGCTCTATCCTCTGAAAGCCCGGCAGGCGGCTCCCGTTGACATCGACATACTCCCTGGCTGCAGCNNCCAAATGCCCACCGCTCCGCGGGGCGGTACGAAAGAGAGACCTGGAGCTCATGCCGCCTGTCCAGCCTTGGATCAAACGGTTCCCCCCCGTTTAACCCGGCAAATTGGTTCGTACCCCAGGAAAGGACATACATGATCGATCCGCTGACGTCGCCGCTTCGCTTCCGGAGCGCCAGCTCCAGGCCATATGATCTTCCAGTGCCGAACAGCAGGTTTTGCGTCAGATCAGTGACCGATGCGGAGGCCGTATCCAGCACGAACTCGTGCAGGTTGTGCGTTGTCCTGTAGTACGGTTCGGCCGAGACGAGGTACTCGTCAGTCCCGGCTTCCACGCCGAGCGTCACCTGAACGGAGGTCGAGGGTCGTACCCCCTCTGTGGAGGGGTACCAGAAGATGCTCGGATAGAAGAGGAAGACTCCGCTATTCCTGTACGGATGAAGGAACTGATTGATGGAGGTGAGGGACGAATAGAGTCTCGTGTGCTCTCCAAGTCCCACAAGGATAGAAAACCGCGGATCAACCGACGAGAACGAACCTTCCGCACCCGTGAAATTCGTCGCCCGCGCGCCGATCTCGGCGGTGACCCGCGGGAGTATCTGCCACTGATCCTGGAGGTACACAGAGAGTTCCCACGCGGACAACCCGTCCAGCGACATCCGCCCGATCCTGGTGGAGAACTCGCTGATACTCCCTCGCATTCCGTGATGCACGAGCTCCACCCCTCCACGCACGGTATGTTCTTCGTCGTAGTAGTGCTCGGCATGTGCGCGGATGCTGAAGTCTTCTATCGCGTACTCGGAGGAAAGAGGAAGGCCGGTCAACCCCGGCAATCCTCCCGTCATCAGGTGTTGGAGGGAGAACTCATACCGTGTGTAGACTGCCGATGCGTGGAGGAAGAGCGAGGGTGTCACAATGCCGATCCAGCGAAGATTCAGCGCGGAGTTTCCCCAGCTGAAATTGTTGCTGAGCCGTGACCCTGCCCCTTCAACCAGGTTGTCATAGGAGTCCGACCCGGCATACCCGCTCAGGAACAGCCGGTCACTGCCCGAGAGGCGATACGCGAGCTTCGCGGTGAATTCGGCAAGTCCGAGCCTGGCCGGCGATTCCGTTTCGTCAATCCGCGGGACCAGAGGCTCCGGGAACCCGCGGCGGCCCGAGAGAAGGAACGTTGTCCGTTCACCGAGAGGTCCTTCGAGCGCGAGATGGGACCCGAGCGACCCTGCCCCTGCCGAGCCCCCAATCCGCTCTGACGATCCGTTGCGCATCGAGAGGTCGAGAATCCCCCCGATCCTTCCGCCATAGTAGGGCGGCAGACCGCCAACCAGGCTCTGCACATCGTTCAGCGTTTCGCCGTTGAACGTACTGAGCACGCCTCCGAAATGGGAAGGATTGTAGATGCGGGCTCCATCAAGCAGGTACTCGGTCCGGTCCGACGGAGTGGAGCGGACATAAACCCCGCGCGAGAATCCCTGAACAGGCGTGAGGGCAGTCCGACGACCTTCGACCATGACTTCTTCAAGCCTAATCTCCCGCTGGTAGAGTCCGACATCACTCCGCACAGATTCTTCTTCCCGCACGACCAGCGGACGTGACGTCGATTGAAACCCGACGCAGCTGACGGTCAGCCGGTATTGCCCCGGCGGAACATTTCTGAGCGCAAAGAAGCCGTACATATTCGCCGTGCACCAGCGTCTGGCGCTCCCACCGGCCTCCTCACCGCTTTCTTCAAGGAGCACACTCGCTCCGGCAAGCCATTCTCCTGTCAGCGAGTCCGTCACGAGACCTGATACGGTCGCCAGGATCTTCGCGTGATCTGCAGGTCTCTGGCGGAGTACGACCTGGTTCCCGCTCATGACCCACATAAGAGCGGTCCTGCCGAGGAGAGAATTCAGTGCCTCAGTGAATCCGCATCCCTCACACTCAGCAGACACAGTCTTCCCCTCTACATCCTGGTCGAGATACACGATTGACACGGGGTACCATTTCATAAGCGAGTCCAGCGACGAACGCAGGCTTACCTTCTCGAATCGGAATGAAACGAGCCGGTCTTTCCCCTGCCCCATGACACCGTCAGAAAGAAAGAGAATGAGGAAAAGACTAATAAAGAATGTACCCGCCGTTTTCATGGCGATAGCTTGTCCCGGTCAAACTCGCAATTGTGGCGACAGCCTTCTCGGCACTCCGGGCATCGACGGACCCGGTGACAGTGGTATTTTCCAGTTGAGAATTGTTGAGCGTGACAACGACGTCAAACCGTGACTCGATATCCCGACAGACCGAACGCAGACTCGCCCGCGTGAAGAGAAGCTTGCCGTGCATCCAGCCGGGGTAGTCCGGGAACAGAATCTGTTCGGGGGCAATCGGGAAGGATCCTCGCTCACAGGTTACCAGCTGGCCGGCGGTGAGGACAACCGCGCTATCCTTCCCGCCGCGCACCACACGAACGCGCACCGTCCCGCTGAGCACTCCAACCTCAAAGCCCTCCTCCCTTGCCCGGACATTGAATTCCGTCCCCAGCACTTCGACCATGCCTGCCGCGGTGGACACCGTAAATGGCGACCCGTTCTTCCGGACGCGGAAGAACGCCTCTCCCCTCAATGTTACCGCACGGTCCTTTCGATCAGGCCCGGCCGAGACGATGAGTTCCGAGGTGTGGTTAAGCCTCACCTCGCTGCTGTCGGAGAGCGTGATCATTGACTGCTCCCCCCTCCCCGTTTCGTAGGTCTGCGGGCTCTGCTCACGAATCAGCAGCAGACCCGCAACCACGGCGACCCCCGCAACCACCGCAAACGAGGCTCCCGCCAATGCCAGTCGGAGCCTGAACGCGCGACGGGGTCCGGCTACCGCCTGGGGATGCCTCCCAAGTTTCGCGGCCATGAGTTTCCACTGGCGGTCGGTATCAGGATCAATTCCTCGAATTCGCTCCCTTTCCCGGTCGAGGATTGAGTCAATCATGTCCACAAACTTGTCCGACGTCCCCCTGTGCCGTGATGACCATGCCCGCAGGATCCGTTCAATCGGTTTCATTGTTCGCCTCCTATCATGCTAACGATCCAGTGACAATGAATACCTAGAGAGTGGAGGAAGAAAAGTAGAGGCGGAATCCCCATGCACCACCAATTCCACCGCTTTCACTTGCGGGTCTGACGGAGAGGCGATATCTTCCTGATACCTGATTCCTGATGAGGGCACGAGGGGTTGTGGACGATCCTGGCGATGAGAGGGTCCTGATAGAGAGCGTAAAGAACTCCGATGTGGAGTCCTTCAGGCTTTTGTTTCAGAAATCGCAGCCGATCGTTTTCAGGCGGCTGTTGTTTCAGACGGGAGATGCCGACCTTTCCCACGACCTGGTTCAGGAAACGTTCCTGAGGATATGGGAGCGGCGCTCCTCACTCAAGCCCCATCTCAGTTTTACAGCGTACGCGCTGACAATTAGCCGAAACCTCCTCAGGGACGCGCTACGCACCCGCCGGACCCATGCAAGGATCGAGAAGACGATCCCCCCGCCCGCACTCTCCGAGAACGACAATCCCGCTGAAGCATTGAATCTCTCCCGTCTGCAGGAACAACTGACCTTCGTCATCAACGAGAAACTTCCGGAAAAGTGCAGGACGGTTCTCCTCCTCAGTCGGTTCGAACGGCTCTCAAATCGAGAGATTGCCGAGATGCTGGGCATCAGCGTACGTACGGTTGAGAACCAGATCAACCACGCCTTGAAGATCTTGAGGAAGTATCTGCGGGAGCAACGCTGAAGGGTCTCACCGGCCAGGAAAAAGGGGGGGGGAATGTGGCCTGCCCCTTTTGGTGTGAAGCGAGGAGTCAGGAGTCGCGACGCACTGCAAGAATGGTAAGGTCGTCCAGCTTTTGTGCGCCCGACCGAAATGCTGCGAGACTGTCGGTGATTGTGTGCACCAGCTCGGTGGGCTCCTGCGCGTGCGCGGCGGAGCAGAGGGAGAGGAGGCGTTCTTCTCCAAACTGTTCCTCGTTTCGATTTCTCGCCTCCGTAAGCCCGTCGGTATAGAGCACCAGCGTATCTCCCGGCTCAACGGTCACGCCGCTGAACACGTATTCCGCACGACAGAACATCCCGACCGGGAGTCCCGTCGCAGGAATTGTCCTGGTCTCCCCCCTGTGCAGAAGGATCGGCGGGGGATGTCCCGCATTGCAGATCTGCAACTCTCCGTTCGGAAGAGCCAATCCTGTGACCAGCGTGGCAAAGTACCGGGATGTCGTTCCTTCGCAGAAAAGCCTGTTTGCCTGTTCGAGCAGACTGCTCATCGGGATGGGAGCACGGTACAGGCTCCTGAAGATTGCGTGAAGATTGGACATCAGGATCGACGCGGCCACTCCCTTCCCCGTCACGTCCCCGATAAGAAAGAGAAACGAGCCGGGATTTCCGCCGTTCACGTGGATATCGAGGAAATCTCCACTCACTGCACCTGCGGGCTCATAGTGATAGGCCGTGCGCCAGCCTCCGGCTGCAAATCCTTGCCGCGGAAGCAGGGCCGACTGGACCTGGAAAGCGAGGTCGAGGTCATACTCCAGATGGCGCTGCTCGTCGGAAGTCAGATGATCCAGGCAGTTCCGAACGAGCGGGTCGGCGGCCAGGCGGTCAGCTTCGATGGTGTCATGACAGGTTTCGCAGAGACCGTANNACGAAGGCTATTTTCGGATCCCGGAAGAACAGTCATGATTCATACCACAGAGAGAGGGATATTAGCTGCACGCCCGCGAAGGAGGACCTTGTCCTGTCGTATACGGACACCCCTGAAAAAGGATTCGCCGCCTGCCGGGCCAAGAACAGATGAAATGTGCCAAAAACCGTCCACGGGCCTCAGCGCCGGGGCGGAATCGTCAGAACGGAAGCGAGATTCGTGTGCAGCACCTTCTTCGAAAACGGGGCTTTGAACAGCTCCATGAGGCGAAAATCATGATCCTGAGTGATGACAACAAGACCGTCCGGGAGCTTTTTCGCATACTGAATCGCCGCATCGGAAAGCTGATCCCCGGTGGAGAATGCCGTTCGCGCATCGATTCCCTTTGCCAGGAACTTGTCCCGCACCTGCGCACAGAGGGTGCGCATCCTTTCCGAGCGTTCCTTCTGGTCTTTTCTGATGAGACCAACAACGTGAACCCGCGTCTTGAAGAGGCCCGCAAATGTCAGCGCCCAGAGGAACTTGTCCATCGCCCTGGGTCGATCGCGAACAAGGTAGACAAGATGCTTGTATCCCTTCTGTTTCAGCGAGCGGTGCACGCTGAGCACCGGAACTCTCGACACTGCGGCCAGCCGGAACGTCGTACTTCCGATCAGATTCTCCATCAGCCCGCTTGCTCCGTGCGTTCCCATCACAATAATATCGGCTCTCTTTGCCGAAGCGATTTTCGTTATCGTCGCGGCAACGGGGCCGATCCTGGCAATCGTTTCCACGTTCAGCCGCGATCGTTGGATGACTGCTCGTGCAATTGTTTGAAGCCTCCGGCCGGCTTCCTTCTCCATTTTCTTTTCGAGCTGCAATGCAGCGGACAATGTCCCGATCGTCCCGAACGCGTCAGCGTACGGTTTCACGACATGAACCAGAATGACCCGTGCACGGGATCGACGTGCGAGCCTCTCTGCGTGATTGAGCGCATGCGCCGCAAGCCTGGAGAAATCCAGAGGAACGAGAATAATCCGTATCTGATGGGGCTTCATACTCCGCACCTCCTCTAATACCTACCATGAGAATGTAGCCCCCTAAAGATCGAAAATCAACGTGGCCCAAAATCCTGCGGAGTTTCCATCTTGCTAAGCTCGTGGAGGTTCTCTACCTTGAGTGCCAGACCCCTGTACCGATATACCCTCAGCAGATAGTCCCACCAGGAGCCAGGGAGCGGACGTTGGCAAAGTCTTCCTCTTCAGCACGTCGGCGGGATTACGAGCCTCCCGCTGCAGTGGCAAAACGTGGCTGGAAATACCACCACATCGGAATTCCCACATCGGTTCCGCGAAAAGGTGAACATCACCTGGAAGGATTAAGAATGTTCGTTTCGGGATTCGAGACGAGCGCCTTCGGGATCGAATGGATGCGTTTCGAGCCCGGTTGCCCCATTTCCGATCTCGTCAAGACCGTACCCCATGTCGCGTTCCAGGTAAAGGATCTCGACACTGCGATCGGAGGCTTCACCCTGATCGGAGGGATCAGTTCTCCCTCGAGGGGGGTACGTGTGGCGATGATTGTGGAGAACGGGGCGCCGGTGGAGCTCATCGAGTTCAAGCCCACGCACGGGAATCCGCGAAAACGGGGCAGGACGAAGTCCAAACGACAGCCCTGAATTCATTCACCCGGGGGGATCTCCATCATGGAAGAGATTATCCGGTTCACCCAATTCCCAAGGGAGGCGCACTATGCGTATCGGATTTTCTTTGTCGGCTCTCCTCTCCCTCTTCCTGCTTGCCGGACTCACCTGTAATCGGCCGGCAGAGAAGCCAAAGATAGAAATCCGGGCGGCGAAGACGCAGGACGATCAAACGGTGGACTTCAAGACCCGGCTCGAGGCCGTCAACCGTGTGCTGGAAAAGGCAGCGTTAAGCGGTGAATATGAGACGGTACTCAGGTACTATACGGATGATGTTGTGCTCGCTCCCGAATTCCACCACGTGGTCCGCGGAAAGACGGCCGTTCGCGGACTCTATCAAAAGATGCGCGAGCTCGGCGTCAGGTATCACTCATTCAACGCGTCTGCCGAAGAGATCTCGGTTTGCGGCAGGGATGTCATTGAATATGGGACGTTCGGCCTCTCAATCTCCTACCGGGAAGAAAGACGCCCCGCAGCATATACAGGATCATACTGTACGATCTGGGAGGAGCAGGAGGACGGATCATATCTGATGAAGTATGTGATTTCAAACCTCAACTTCAATCCGTGCGCCGACTGATGGTGCGGGAGATAAGAACGGTCGGCGCCGTGTCGACAGGGACCCGGTCTTCCAGGAGGATCTTCCCCTGATGGAAGGGCACCTATTATTGCATTCCGTCCACAGCGTCGCTATCTTAGATTGATCGCTTTCTCCTGCGGGAGAGGGCTTGTATTCTGAAGGCCATAGCTATTTCCACCCTCGAGAGGCCCGCAATGACCAAAGAAAAGCATATAACCATCCTGGCAATTCTCCACATCGCACGGGGCGCACTCCTCCTGATCATCGGCTTGCTCGGCTTCGTCTTGCTGAGCGGAATTGGATTGATTTCACAGGACCCGACGGCACTCGGCGTTCTCGGACTCATCGGGACTGTCGCCATCATGTTCTTCGGAGTGATCGCGCTCCCGAGCGTGATAGCAGGTATCGGACTCCTGAAACATCAGGAATGGGCACGGATCCTCACTCTCGTGGTGGGATTCCTCAGCCTGCTGGACATCCCGATCGGGACGGCGCTCGGGGTGTACACTATTGTCATCCTGATGGACGACGAGGCGCGGCGGCTCTTCCTGCCGGATCTCCATACACGGTCCGCAACCACACCTCCTCAGACACCGTGACGGCACCAGTCTCCCGGCACCGCCTCATGTGCCATCCGCGCGAACTGTCTGACACCTCTCTGCCAGAGAGTGGGCACGCGTCGCCACTTGACCTGGATCAGGGTCGATTGCTTTTCCCGGTCACAGAACCTACCTTGCTCCAGGCACCATAGACCCATTGTCACAGGGCGTACTCCCATCATATCATCCGTCACATTGAATCAAGATCCTGCCGGACCCCAGATCTCCGACCAGGGCAGTTTCCTCTACCTGGGAGGAATCTGTTTTGTCGCTTCAATTGGAGGATTCCTCTTCGGGTTCGACACGGCGGTCATCTCCGGCACATTCGAATTCGTGGAGAGACAATTCGGACTTACAAAAGTGTCAGTCGGCTGGTTCGGGAGTTCCGCGCTCCTGGGCTGTATCGCGGGAGCCGCGGCGGCAGGAAGTCTCGGCGATCGATTCGGCCGGAAACCCGTCCTCATCCTCTCAGCCCTGTTCTACTTCGTCTCAGCACTCCTTTCGACAATTCCCGAAAGCTTTGACCTGCTGATACCCGCCCGAATCATTGGGGGATTAGGTGTGGGAATGGCATCCGTGCTCGCGCCCATGTACATCGCAGAATTCTCACCACCGAACGTTCGCGGACGCGTCATCGCGCTCTACCAGCTCTCCATCGTCCTTGGTATCCTTGCTGCATATCTGTCGAACTACGGGCTCCTCGGGTTTGCCGCGGATAACCCCCTCGCCTTCGGGAGCGAAGGATTCCTGCACCGGGCGTTTGTTTCGGAGATCTGGCGCGGCATGTTCGGCGCCGAGATGCTCCCTGCCGCCCTGTTCATTCTTCTCCTTCTCTTCGTTCCTGAAAGCCCCCGGTGGCTCGTCACTAAAGGCCGAAGCGCCGAGGCGCTCGCAATCCTCACCCGGATCAATGGGCGGGGAACGGCAGGGCGCGAGCTCGTGGAGATTCAGAGCGCAGCGCAACGGGAGGAGGGCACGGTGCGGGAACTCTTCAGGCCGGGGCTCAGGAGGGCGCTTCTCGTTGGGGTCGGGCTCTCCTTTTTTGGACAGCTGACGGGGGTGAATATTGTGGTATATTACGGCCCGTCCATCATGCGTGAAGCCGGGCTGGAAATGGGGAGCGCATTGTTCTACCAGGTGACGCTGGGTGTCATCAACCTGGTCTTTACGCTGGTCGCCATCTGGAAGATTGACAGCTGGGGAAGGCGGCCACTTTTGATCGGCGGGATGGCTGTGGTTTCGCTCGCCATGGCCGCAACAGCACTCCTGATGCTCGTACAGGCACCGGCGCTCTGGGTGGTGTGTCTCCTCTGCGTGTATATGGCGTGCGTCGCGGTGTCGATATGCGCGGTCATCTGGGTTCTCACCCCTGAGATCTTCCCGAACCGCGTCAGGGGGCGAGGCGCATCTATCTCCACGTTCATGAACTGGACCACAAACGCATTCGGTGCGTTCGCCTTCCCATGGTATGTAGCAAGTTTTGGAATGTACACAGGGTTTTTCACCTTCGCTGCGATCTGCCTCGTGGCAACGCTTTTCTTCTGGAGGCTTGTACCCGAAACCCGGGGAAAAAGTCTTGAGGAGATTGAGGACCTCTGGAGGCCGGATCAGAACGGAGGCCAGGGCCGGGACGACATTCCCCGATCCTGAGGCCGGGTCTTTCTCGCCGACGGTATCAGCAACCTCCTGTCCTTCACCCTCCTGTCAGAACAGGTCTAGCAGCAGGGGCACGCTTTACGCTTCTCTTTCGGGTTGACACCGATTGTCAAATCCTCTATCATTGGTGCTATTACAGCGGGAGCCTCCGCC
>DKBG01000123.1:356-490 GCA_002451155.1 Ignavibacteria bacterium UBA6906 | reverse complement strand
GCCCATCACATTGGATCGCCGTACGGAGAGCGCACCGCACGATATGTCGATTCTCTCTTCCGAACATGGGGGTATCAGTCGTCAATTGAAACCTTCTACGTGCTGTTCCCTACACCGAAGCAGAGAATCCTGGA
>DKBG01000123.1:0-246 GCA_002451155.1 Ignavibacteria bacterium UBA6906 | reverse complement strand
AAAGGGGCGATCGGCTGCATCATCTACTCTGACCCGAGAGATGACGGGTACTTCCAGGGAGACACATACCCCGGAGGGTCGTTCCGGAACGACAGAAGCGGCCAGCGGGGATCCGTGCTCGACATGCCGCTCTATTCCGGCGACCCCCTCACGCCATTTGTGGGCGCCACGAAGAACGCGAAGCGTCTCTCACTGGACAGCGCCAGAACCCTCGCAAAGATACCGGTCCTGCCGATCTCCTACGCC
>DKBG01000320.1 GCA_002451155.1 Ignavibacteria bacterium UBA6906 | reverse complement strand
TGACAATCAGCGCAGGAGAGGCCGAACATATCGATGTGCTCCCGGTGGTTGAATGTCTCTTTCGGACCGTCTGGCATCGCCGTCTCGTAGACGACCCTGCCCGGAACCTCGACCGCCGGATGACGACTCTTCGCAAATTCTCCTGTGGACGCATTCTCCGCCCCCGTAGACGCTGTCCCCGGCAGGGCATGACAGCTCGTACATCCGGTTTCGTGTCCCCATTTCCGATGACAGTCCATGCACTGCTGATGATAGGCCCCCCGCAGATCGGGCCTGCCAATATTCGCCCTCTTCCGTTCGCTCGCATGACAATCCCTGCATGCAAGAATCCCCCCGGGCGGATTGTAGTGATGACATATCACGCATCCACCCGACATCTCCGCCATCTCGGCATGCCACCGGTGCGAATATGTCACGGCCGCATAGTGACTGGCGGCCCCTTCCTCCTTCGGCAAGACCACAACATCAGGCCCGTCAGCCGGAGACTGATGCACTGTCACAAGGCGCAACCGCGGGCAGCTCCGGACACAGGGGTTTTCCTTCGTCGGAACATCGCAGGTGTGACAGGTCGAACAGGTCACCCCCGCAAGCCCGTGCCCCGTCTTCCCGTCAGACTGCCCCTTTGCAGGCTGCACCACGAGGAACAGGAGAAGGCCGGCGGATATCGTCTTCGCGATTCGTTCGGTGCGTATCGCATATCCTCCCCGCCGGACCGATCGNNGACGGAAAGTAGGATCCCGTCGCGAACGGTGGCGTGTATGCGACGATGAAGCTGTTGATCCGATTCAGCAGAACACCGGCCACGACAAGTAACGACGCGACAAAGAGCCACCGGTGGGACTGGAGGACTTCCCGCGAGAGAAACATCCGAAGGGGAATCACGACACCGACGATGATCTCGATGCTGAACATGACGCTCGCGGTGTTGAACCCTGCCAGGTAGACGAATGTCTCTCTGATGAACATATCGCCCAGCTTGAACGCAAGGTACACCCCCAACAGGGGAGCCATAAAGCCACCCAGTCGCGACAATACATCCATCTCCGGTTTCAGTCCGAACGAACGCGCGGCAATCATCGACTCTACGATGACCATCGGAAATCCCACGGAGATCGCGGAGAGGAGAAACAGCAGGGGAAGGATCGGTGTTTGCCAGAGCGGGTGCATCTTTGGCCCGGCAATCACCATCAGCGTGCCGAGCGACGACTGGTGGAGTGTGGAGAGCACAACCCCTGCAATGACAAAGACAAACATGGTTTTGCCCAGCGCGCCATCCAGTCTCCGCAGAAACCGATCCACAAACTCGCCGAGGGCTTTAAATCTGCCTTTGAGCGCGATTCGGCCGATAAACCGCTCGGTGACAATGGGAAGAAACTCGATGTAGAGGACCGTGGCATAGATCATGACGCACATGCCGACCTCGAAGAGCGCGGAGGTTCCGTTCCACATAATCAATGGATGCCAGATGTAGTACCAGCGACCGAGGTCGATGAACACGCCAAACGCAACGAACGTGTACCCCAGCATAGCGGTGAGCAGTGCGGGGCGGAGGATCACGGTGTATTTCTCACGGTGCATCACGTGTCCCAGTGCCGCGGAAGTGAACCCGCCGGCAGCGAGGGCGACTCCTGCCGCGACATCAACGCTCACCCAGAGCCCCCAGGGGAATTCATCGTTCAGGTTTGTGACAGCACCGATCCCGAAGACGAACCGGGCAAGAAGGAAGGCAAGTCCATTCGCTGCAAGAAGGATAAGGACCACCACACCGGGGGTGAAATACCGTCTCGCGATTGGCGTCGGTTTCATGTGGAGTGTCATTATTCGGCCTCCCGGTCGATTTCGTTTCGTTTCTTCGACATCCACATCAAGGCGCCCAGCAACGCGTAAAGCATCACTGGCGGCATGAAGTATGCAAAAATCCCATGTTGGATTGACTCCGCGGTTCCCGGGAGCGGCTTCGTGCCCACGTCAGGAAAGCCGAGGCCCGAGAACTGTGCCGACGCCATATAGAGCCATGATGTCCCGCCGGCGTCATTCTCGCCGTAAATGTGGGAGACGTACCGCCCGGGATACCTGGTCATCTTCTGACGGGCAAGGTCGAGAAGGTCGCTCCGCCGGCCATACGTCAGGGCTTCCAGCGGGCAGATATCGACGCAGGCCGGAAGCTCCCCGCGGAGGGTTCTCGCGCGGCAGAAATCGCATTTCGTGATGTCCGGGCGCAGCGCTTTCGCAAATTCAAATGACGGGACCTGGAACGGGCACGCAACCATGCAGTACCGGCAACCGATGCATTTGTCTGTGTCCCACAGGACTGACCCGTTCTCCTCCTTCGTAAAGGCACCGACGATGCACGCAGAGACGCACGCCGGGTGGTCGCAGTGCATACACTGGACCTTGACATCGACCGGAAGGCCTCCCTCTCTCAGGGGCGGATGCTCGTTCACAACGGTGAGAGAGGAGGCATTCGGCCGACGAGCCTGCGCGAGGACCGAACGGTCTTCATACGTCTGCAGCGGTTCGGTGGAAAGCCCGTGGGCCGTTTTGCACGCCCACTCGCACGACCGGCACCCGACACACACCGTCGTATCGACCAGAACGCCCATCCGATCGGCCGAGAGGACATTCTTCGGACCCGCCTCAGCCCGGGACGCCGACCCACTCACCAGTCCGGTGCCCGCGACCGCAGCACATTTCAGGAAATCACGACGATTGCCCGATCCATTAGCCATTGTACACTCCGGTTGTTTCTACTCTGCGAGGAAGAATTCTCTGGAGATCCGTTTCCATTCCTCATCGGAGCAACGCTCCGACAGGTCTTCCAGGAGAACACCACCGTCCTGCATGAGGAGAGCAGGTGTGGTCGTGAATACGCGCGCGAGCTGGTCCTTGAGGCTGTCGAGCCACTGCTGAACGGCCCTGCCTGAAAGCATGTTGTGGAGCTGGTGGGCAAGACGGTACGGCTTCACCTTGATCAACCATCCGTCACCATACGGCGCGCTGTTGATTAACGTGGGGTTCTGCAGAACCATCGCGTTCCTCTCAACGACCCAACCGCTCACGGGACTGACAATACGGAGGCGGCGGTTGCCGTGCCAGACCTCCCATGCTACCGCTCCCTGCTCGACGTGCTGCAACAGACGGGGGAGTTTCACATTATCGACCGTCCCAAGGACAGTCTGCGCGAAGTTGTCTAATCCGACAACGACGTGACCATCCTCCGTCTCCCGCAGCCAGCCATGCCCCGGATGAACAAAACGCTTCACCAGAACCGGCTCACGGACATCCTTCCCCTTCTTCGAGCGAAACCCCTGAATCAGAATCAGCGTCAGGGCAGTCACGAAGGCGAGAATTGCTGACATGTCCGACTCCTTTCTCCATTCAAATCTACTCCCGGTCAATCCGGTCTGCATCCTCCGTTTCAAACGCCCTGCCACAAACGTCTCCTTCCCTCAAGATTTCGCCCGACCGTGCATCCTGTTTCAGATGAACGAATTGTCGGCGAAGGGGACCAACTGATTTGAACAGCGGGGGAAAGCCGAGAAACAGATAACGTATAAGAACACAACACCGACCTTCTGGAGTCCACGGCAAGTACGAACGCAACATTTGACACATCAAGAGGTTAAGATCATGTTGAAAAACACGACATGAATTTTCGGATTTCAACACAAAGCCCGTAATTCTGTTGACTTCCCAATGTTATGGGAGCGAGCGAACATGTCGCATTTATTATCATATCAATTGAAACACGTGTCCCGGTACGGGCCAGCAATATGGCCAGAGGGATCGGACCTGCAACGGACCCTCTTCCCGCGTCCAGACCCATGGAGAGGCAATGCTGCGCATTGCAGGTTTCGCAAAACCCTTTCCATCTTTTGGGAAATCTGTGGCCGAGGATCCTCCCCTTTCCCCCCGCCGTGACGCAGGGATGCCCGAAATACGCGCCTGGCCTTCTTTTCGGGCCATTTCCCTCCCCAATCATTCCGTGGTGCTGACCGGTCCGTTGGCACATGAAATGCTGATTCTGGACTCGAAATGCACTTCTCCACCTTTCCATAGATGAGGGCAGCATGTCTGATTACGTCAGGAGCATCATCAGTCAGGTCAAGGCCAAGAATCCGTCGGAACAGGAATTCCATCAGGCCGTCCAGGAGGTCCTCGAGTCCCTTGAACCCGTTCTCCAACGACACCCGGAATACCGGTCAGCGAAAATTCTGGAGCGAATGACAGAACCGGAACGGGTAATCATGTTCAGGGTTCCGTGGCAGGACGATCAGGGAGAGATTCATATCAACCGGGGATTTCGCGTCCAGATGAACAGCGCCATCGGACC
>DKBG01000298.1 GCA_002451155.1 Ignavibacteria bacterium UBA6906 | reverse complement strand
ATGAGCGGCGAATACAGAGATTACTACAGGAAGATGTATGAAGAACGCTAATCGAATTACCGTAGAGGCAATCCTGCTGGCGGGCGCGCTGGTCATCGCCGGCCCTGGCGCAACGCTCGGGACGGCCCAGACGGGTCGATATCCCTCAACGCTCGACAATCAGGACGACCTGAAAGAGACCGCTCGCAGCATTGCGGTTGCTCCGCAGCCCGCGCCTCTTGCCTACGAATCGGTGGTGAACCCGGATCGCTATTTTGTCGGGCCATCAGACCAATTTTCGGTCAATGTCTGGACTATGCCGCCGCTCTCCCTGGTTCTGACTGTGAACCCGGAGGGAACGCTGATCATTCCGACTGTTGGCGAGGTACGGGTTGCCGACCTGACATTATCGGCGGCGAAGGAGAAGATCCTCTCGGAGTTGAAAAAGAAGTATCTCACCGGTCAACCTTCGGTGACGCTCGTTCGTCCCAGGTCGGTTGTGGTCATGGTGACGGGCAATGTCTACGATCCCGGGTTGTACACTCTCACAGCGGTGGATCGAGCGCATCGGGCGATCGAGGAGGCAAACAAAGTCACCGCTCGTGAAGCTCCGCCCAGCTACTACGTTATCGTGAATCAGATGTCCACGCGCAACGTGTACGTGAAACACAAGGACGGGTCCTATTCACGCGTCGATATCGATAAGTTCCTTGCCACGCGGGATGACCAGTGGAATCCGTTTCTCCGGGAGGGAGACATGGTGGTTGTCCCGCGGAAGCAGGAAGTTAAGAATTTTGTGGGAATCTACGGAGAGGTAAACTCGCCAGGCAGATTCGAGTACGTTGCGGGGGACAGTCTCAAAGATCTCCTTTTGCTGGGTCATGGCTTTACCCGTCTGGCGGCAACTGACAGCGCGGACTTTAGCCGTTTGGACAGTTCAGGGCGCATCATGGAGCGCCGTCGGGTGGGGATTGACGCAATCTGTGCGGGCCGCGTCGAGGATATCGCACTGCGTCCGGGTGACCGACTTGTTGTGAACGGGTCGGCGGACCAGCGAGCGGACTACCGGGTCGAAGTCCGGGGGGAGGTTCTTTCTNNACGCTGCTCAGCGAGATCCTCGCACGGGCCGGCGGGTTCACCCAGTTTGCTTCATTGAAGACCGCCGAGGTAACGCGCAGCTCGGTCAATCCGACGGCGATCCAGCTTGAACAGCTTGAAAGTCTCCGGGGCGGTGCTTCCCCGGAGGACAGTTCGTACTACATCCTCGAGACCAATCTTCGCATCCGCAGGGAAATTGTCAACGTGGATTTTGAAAAGCTCTTCCTGGGGAGAGATTCAACACAGGACATTGTACTCCAGACCGACGATGTCATCTTTGTCCCTGCGAAAAACAGGACTATTTATGTCTTCGGTCAGGTAGTTTCCCCGGGTCATGTTGCATTTCAGTCCGGTGCCAGGATTGACTATTACATTGACAAGGCGGGAGGCTTTACCGAACGGGCCCGGGAAGGTGACGTCAAGATCATCAAGGCCCGAACGCGACAGTGGCTTTCGCCTGACGAGACGATCGTGCAGGAAGGTGACTACGTCTGGGTACCGAAAGTCGTCGAGAGGCCGTTCGGGTACTACTTGAACGTCATTGGCCAGACCGCGGCTATCCTCAGCGTCGCGCTGAGCCTCTGGATCGTGGCGACAAAATAGCCTCCCCGGCTTCGGTGCTCTGGTTCAACTATATAAAGAGGGTGAACGACGGCCATGCAAGAAAAGAGCAGAACCACTCCTGATGCGCCCGGTGGACAGGATGCTGCGTCCCCCAAGACCGCAGCGGTCACGATTCTCGACTTTCTCTCCGTGCTTGTTTCCTATCGCAGGTTCATCTCCTGGTTTGTGCTGGGCATTTCGGTGACGGTCACCGTCATCGCGCTGATCATGCCGAAGTGGTACCGTTCGACTGCCTCGGTCTTTCCGGCGGAGAAGGCTGATCTCCTCGGCGGTCTCGAGGGGATAGCGTCTGTCGCGCGGGCGTTTTCCCCGTCCCGGGCACTGAGCGCTCTGGGTGGGAACGCGGAAGCCGACCGGTATATGGCCATTCTGAAAAGCGGCACGGTCCTGCAGGCTGTAATAGAGAAATTCGATCTGGTGCACGTGTATGAGATCACGTCGTACCCCGGCGAGAAGACGGTGAAAGAGCTCCTGAGCAATCTTGAGATCACGCTTGAGCAGGAGGGCAATATCACCATATCGGTCTACGACAGGGACCCTCAGCGTGCGGCTGATATGGCGAACTTCTTCGTGGAGATGCTGAACAAGACGAACACCGAATTGATGGTGCAGAACGCCCGGGGGAACAGGCAGTTCATCGAGGACAGGTATAACAAGAATCTGGCGGATCTGGCGGCGGCCGAAGACTCGTTGAAGGCGTTTCAGAAGAGGTACGGAGTCATTGCGATGCCAGAGCAGACGGAAGCGTCGATCAAGGCAATGGCCGAAATCTACGCGCAGATGACCCTGAAGGATATTGAAGCGAACGTGCTGCGACGCACGCAGTCGGCAGAAAGCCCGGCTGTGATGTCGGCCGAAATCCAGGTCGAAGAAATCAGAAGAAAGATTGCCGAGTTGAACGCAGGCGGAGGTGGTTCCACGACGCAGATGAGCGTATTCGTCCCGTTCAGCAAGATCCCCGATCTCGGGAGTGAGTATATACGACGCTACCGCGATATGGAGATTCAATACAAGATTCTCCAGTTTATCACGCCGCTGTACGAGCAGGCGAAGGTCGAGGAGCGACGCCAGACTCCCTCCGTTGTTGTGCTCGATCGTGCAGCCCCCGCCGAGCGAAAAGCAAAACCGAAAGTAATGCTCTATGCCCTGACGGCGTTTCTCGTCTCACTGCTGCTGAGCATCGCCGGGGTGTTCGCCGCGCAGTGGATCCATAACCTCAACCAGGCACAGCCGGGACGTTTTGAGGAGATGATCAACACCTCGAGAAAGGACTGGCTCGGTTTGCGGATTACCCGGCGGCAGAGATAGCGGCTGTGACGCAACCGGTCGACATCCGACGCAACTCGCTCTTTGCGTTTCTCTCGCAGGGTACGCGACTTCTGACGAACGCTCTGGTCTTTATCGGGCTGGCGCGCTTCTTCGGCCCCGAGGAATTCGGACAGTTCACCGCCGCCCACACGCTCTCCGTCATCTTCCTTCTTATCGCGGATTTTGGCTTCGACCGTCTTCTCACCTGGGAGGTGGCCCGGGGAGGAGAGCGGGCGGCTGACCTGGCGAACAGATACTTCACCGGCAAGCTGGCCTTCGCCACGATTGTCGTCGCGGTGATGGCCATTCTCGCGGTGACCCAGTACGCCAGCGTCCCGACCCGGCAGCTCGCGCTGGTCATGACGGCCTTCACGTTTGTCTCGTCGCTGACGAATTTTTTTTTCGCCCTGTTCAAGGGCTTTGAGCAGTTTCAGCATGAGACACGAATCGCGTTCGTGTCGAATCTCCTGCTCATTGTCTTGGTCCTCCTCCTCGGGATTGTCCGCGCCCCCCTAGTTGCGTTCGGCGGGGCATTCGTATTGAGCCGCACTGTGGCCTTACTTCTTGCGGGCAGACTCTCCCGATCCCGTTTCTCGATTCCCACGATTCGGCCTGTGCTTCCCTCCCGGGAGTCCATCGGACTGATCATGCTGTTCGGCGGCAACCTTGTATTTTCGTCGCTCTTCTTCACCCAGGACACGATTCTGCTGGCTATCTGGCGGGGCGACTATGATGTCGGGATCTATCAGTCGGTGTTCAAGGTCATCGCCTTCTGCTTCATCGTCCCGGATGTGCTCTTCCAGACCTTTCTGCCGACGCTCTCTCGCCTCTATCTTGCGGACCGGTCCCGCTGGGCACTGCTCGGAAAAGTGCTGAACAAGACCCTGTTCTTTGTAGGTCTTCCTCTCGCGAGCGTGCTCTTTCTCTACCCTGACACGATCATCCATCTTGTTTACGGACCCACAGGGTTTGACGCGGCGATTCCTGTTCTTCAGGTGTTTGCAGGTGTGGCGCTCCTCCATTTCTTCGGCATAACGAATGCCGTTGTGTTGATCAGCATGAACCGGGTTCGGCTGCTGACAGTGATCGTGGGTGCGGCCACGGTTCTGAATTTCGGCTTGAATGCATATATGATTCCGCTCAACGGACCCTGGGGGGCCGCTGTTGTCTCGCTGGGCACTATGGTATTCGTGGTGACCGGGTACGTGATCGCGACACGCGACGTGTGGGGGCGCTGGGTCAGCGAGGCGCGCTATCTTATCCCGCCCGCATATGTCGTGCTCGCGGTGCCTCTCCTCTGGTTGATGCGTGACCGCCTGGGTTGGTGGCCGGCACTCCCGGTCGGTCTTGTCTATGGTGTGGTGGCCCTTCGCGCCGGATACTCGGATGCGGAGCGTCAGCTCCTTCTTGAGACTCCAAGCACCCCCTCCGTGATGGCCAGAGCAATGACATGGATAGGCCGGCGGGAGAAGGACATGGAACGTCCCGGGGAGACTCGAGAGTGACCAGGAAGCCCTGTCTCGGATGCGCGGGTGAGCAGGTGCGCACGACGTTTGAGGTTCGCGAGATGATGTTCGGTCTGGGTGAACGGTTCACCTACTGGGAGTGTGCGGACTGCGGTGCGATCCAGATTGTGGAGCCACCCGACAATCTTGACCGATACTACCGCGGTGTCGGTTACTATGCCTTCCACGATCCCCTCAGGGGGTATCTGAAAGCGTACCTGAAGCAGCAGCGGGCACGCTTTGCCTTCTCAGGCAGGGGAGCGCTTGGTCGGATCCTGACGGCGCGGTACGGGTTTCCGAAGATTATCACCATGCTGAAGGAGTGGATTGCCATCGCCGGCTTGACGGTGGACCACGAGGTGCTTGACATCGGGTGCGGCACCGCGCCCCACTTCATCGATCTTATGGATGTGGGATATACACGTCTTACGGGTGTGGATCCGTTCATCGATTCGGAGATCGATTTCGGGCACGGCGTCAAGGTGGAGAAGCGGCGCCTGACAGAAATACGACGTGCCTTCGATTTTGTCATGCTGAATCATTCTTTTGAACATATGCGCGACCCCCGATCGGTCATGCGCGAACTTATCCGTATCGTGAGACCCGAAAAGTACGTGTTGATCCGTACGCCGGTCGCGGGCTCCCAGGCCTGGCGCACCTACGGCAGCAACTGGGTGCAACTGGATGCCCCCCGGCACCTCTTCATCCCGTCAGTCGCGAGTCTCTCCCGGTTGGCCCGGGATGCCGGTTTCGAGGTTGCGAAGGTTGTGTTTGATTCGGATGATCTCCAGTTCTGGGGGAGTGAGCAGTACGCCAGGGGCGTGCCGATGTTTGACTCGAACTGGCGGGTCAGGGAACCGCGTCCGGAGTTGTTCACGGCAGCTCAATTGAAAGATTTCCGGGAGCGCGCACGTCGCCTGAACGAAACTGGTGAAGGAGACTCTGCGGCCTTCTACTTGCGCAGGCCGGCGTCCTTATCATCCAATACTGGCGACTTGACCGGTTTGGGTATGGGAGTGAACGCCTGATGCGACGAAACTTTCCCCGGGGTAATTCGACGGCGGCTTCGTCATGCCGCAATCCGGGCTTTCTTTCGGTGTGTTCATGACTGTGGTTGCCATCCTCGCGCTTGGTGCAGCGTTGGTCCTCTTCGCAACCGGACTGCGGAAGGGAGGGGACTTCTTTTCCCCCGCGCGGTTATTCGGTACCGTCTGGGGCGTGGCGATCTTCCTGACTGAACTGAAGCTCAGTGGATTTCAACACACCTGGACGTTCTATTCCTGGATCATATTCGCCATGGGGATTCTGGCCTTTCTCCTTGGCTCCTTCATTGTGTACGTGATTGTCATGCGTCACCCGCTCCTGTCTCTCAACGAGGTCCGCGCCCGGCTTCAGGACCAGGGGAAAACCCGGATCAACGAACGGAGCTTTTTCCGTGTGATCGTGATCCTGTTTGCCGCGTATGTCGGTGCGTTTGCGACCGAGACCGTCATCGAAGGGACTGTGCCGCTCTTCAGCCCCCGACCGGATCTCCTCCGGACCTCGTTTGGTGTGTTCGGGCTGCACCTCATAGTCAACGCAGTCATGGGAGTCCTCCTCCTTGCCGTCGAGTATCTCCTTGTTGCCCCACGGGTCGGGAAGAGAAAAATGATCGTGGGACTCATCATCCTCGTGTGCCTCGGCAGTTACTTCACCCTGCTGCAGCGGTACACGTTTGTCGTCATCGGACTGATCGTGCTCGCGATGGCGTACTTCACGACGCGCCGCGTACGACCGCTGACGGTGGTTCCCGTTGTGGGGATGTTTGTTACCGGCATGTTCTGGATCAATTTCATCCGGTCCGCGCGGTATATCCGCGAATACATCTATTACACCTCCCGGATGAAATTCTCGAGGGAATTGTGGATTCTGGCGGAACCCTATATGTACGTCACGATGAACCTTGAGAATTTTGCGCGCGGCGTCGATCGGCTCGATCACTTCACGTACGGATACCTCACCTTTGACTGGATTCTGGCGCTGGCAGGACTGAAGCACTGGATGGAGGAATATTTCGGGATTGTCCGGTTGCCCTATCTCATCAGCGGGTACAACACGTTTACATTTCACTGGCTTTACTACTACGATTTCGGCCCCATCGGCGTGGCAATCCTGCCGCTGCTGACCGGACTCGTGGTTGCGTGGTGGTACTATCGCCTGCGCATTGCGCCTGACCTGCTCACGATGATGCTGTATTGCTGTTCCGTGGCGGTGATTGTGCTTTCGTTTATCATGAACCCTCTCAGCCGTCTCGATTTCGTCTCGAATATTCTGATTATCTGGTTCGTTCATCGGTTCTTGATCAATCGTGCCCGGCCTGCCCCGCAGTCTCCGGCAATCGCCGGGAGATAACGGGATCGTGGCAATGATACCGGACATGGTTCCTTCCACACTTCCGCGCGTCACAGCGATTATCCTTCACTATAACGAGACGGAACACACAATTGAGTGTATCCGATCCCTTGAGAAGGCGGAGTACCCGGCGTTGCACGTCATGGTGGTCGACAACGGTTCTCGCGATGACCCTGCATCGCGCCTGCGCGGGCTGTTCCCGGAGGTGGAGATCCGGTCGACTGGCGAGAACCTGGGATATACCGGAGGCATCAACGCTGGCTTTCGCTTTGCGCGTGAGCGATCGCCTGACTACATCCTGGTGCTCAATCCGGATACGGAGGTGCGGCCGGACTTCTTGAACCATCTTGTGAACGCGATGGAAACCCGCCCAAGGGCTGCGGGCGCCTGTGGAACGATCTTCACCTTTCATGATCCCACGCTCGTGTGGTACGCCGGCGGGAGGATGGTCCCGTGGAGAGGACTTGCCACGCACGATCTGAAGAATCAGAGGCTGGATCCAGCCACGCTCGGGCCTCCCCGAACCGTTTCGTTTATTACCGGGTGCATGATTCTCTTTCGGACCTCACTCCTGGCGGCTGTCGGGCAGGAGGATGAGCGATTCTTCATGTATCTTGATGACATTGAATTCTCTGCAAGGATTGTTGCCCGTGGGTACGAATTGCTCTACGTTCCCCGCTCGGTCATTTTTCACAAGGTCCTCGGGGAGGAAGAGAGTCCGTTGAAGCTCTACTACTCCGTGCGGAACAGGCTCCTCCTTATCCGGTCCGCGTTTCACGGCCTGACCGGTCTCGTCGCCATGGTCTGGTTCCTCACGGCGATCGGCGGGAAGCTCGGGGTCTGGTTCTTCACGAAGCATGACTTCTTCCGCGCAGCGCGAATGGGTCTCACCGACTACGCACGCGGCCGTCTCTACCGTGGTCGGGGAGTCGAGGCATTCGGGTACAGGAAGGATCTATGAACTCTCAGACTGTCACGGAACGCAACGCCGGTTCGGCGAATCGGGTCGCTGTGCACGCGGTGATGCTCAACTGGAACAGCTACGATCACAACGCTGCATGCATCAGATCGCTTCAGGAAAGCACGTATCCCTTCTCGCGCATCGTTGTGGTTGACAACGGGTCGACCGACGGGTCCATTGAACGTCTCGAACAGGAGTTCAGAGACCCGCAGATGCTCTTCATCAGGAACGCGAAGAACGAGGGATTCTCCGGTGGGCAGAATATCGGGATGCGCGCAGCGCTGGAAGCGGGAGCCGACATGGTGTTTTCCGTGAATAACGACACGACGATTGATCCCGGCTGTCTCGGTCTTCTTGTGGAGGCGCTTCTTCGAGATCCAGGGGCGGGAATTGCGGGGCCCTCTATTATGTACTTCGGCAATCCCGAAACGATCTGGCAGGCAGGGGGGTATTTCAGTCTCGTGCGGGCGGGGGTCGTCGTGCCCGGCAAAGGCCGACCGGTGCGCGAATTGCCGCCCGAGGTCCGTGAGGTCTCCTTCCTCACTGGCTGCGCAATTTTGATCCGGAAACAGGTGTTCGAGAAAGTCGGGATGCTGGACACCTCCTACTTCTTCTACGGGGAGGATCTGGACTTCGATCTCCGCGTGCGTGCAGCCGGCATGCGCCTGCTGTTTGTCTCCGGGGCTCGCTTGTGGCACAAAATTGACGAGGTTGCAACTGACCGTACCTCACCGTATGTTTTGTATCACCTTGCGCGGAGCACGGTCCTGATCTTCCGCAGGCGTTTCGGGATTCCCTATCGGTGGTACGGAGTGGCTGCACAGTGGGTTCTCTATACGCCGTTCCGGTTCTGGCAGATCCTGAAAGGGGGGGCCGGGTGGAAAGCGTGTGTGGCGTGGCTGAAGGGGCTTGTCACAGGCATGACTGAGCGGCTTGAACAATAGGGCGAAAGAGGGGCCGAGTGCGAGTGTCGCGAGTACAGTGATCGACCATCAGGATGGGACAGGATATGCGATTGACAATTGAGTCGAAACATTTAGACGGAATCGCGGTGATCGTTCCCCAGGTCTTTCAGGACGACCGCGGGTTCTTTCTCGAAGCCTTTAGAAAGGATCAGTTCCTCGAGATGGGTCTCCCGGGCGAGTTCGTCCAGGACAACCATTCCCGCTCGGCCCGGGGGGTACTCCGGGGACTCCATTTCCAGTGGGACCCGCCGATGGGCAAACTCATGCGGGTCACGGTCGGATCAGCGTTCCTTGTCGCCGTGGATATCCGGAAGGGGTCTCCAACATTGGGGCGTTGGTTCGGTCTGGAAGTGTCTGCGGAGGACAAGAAACAGGTCTGGGCCCCCGCCGGGTTCGCACGCGGCTTCTGTGTTTTATCCGACTATGCCGAGATTCAGTACAAGTGCACCGGAATCTACAATAGCGGGGGAGAATCCGGAATCCGCTGGAATGACCCGGCGATCGGCATTCCCTGGCCGATTCAGGATCCGGTACTCTCCGGGAAAGATGAGTCCGCCCAGCTGCTCGCAGACTGGCTGCAGCGCCCGGAGTCTGACAATTTCCGATATTAAGTCTATCCACGAATCATACTTGGAGTCTGCGCAATGAACATCCTGATTGCAGGCGGAGCGGGGTACATCGGTTCTGCCCTCGTTCCCCGCCTGCAGGATCGCGGCTATTCCATCAGGGTAGCCGATCTGCTCTGGTTTGGCAACCATCTGCCGGCCGGTACGGAAGTGATCCACAAGGACCTGTTTGATATCGGGACCGACGACCTCAAGGGGGTTGACCAGGTCATCTATCTCGCCGGTCTCTCGAACGATCCCATGGCGGAATTCTCTCCCAGTCTGAACTTCGTTTATAATGCCGCGTCGCCAGCGTACCTCGCGTATGTCGCGAAGCTGGCAGGCGTTCGACGGTTCATTTATGCGGGTTCCTGCTCCGTGTACGGGTACACGGTCAACGAGCTCTATGATGAAGATGCTCCGGCGATCTCAAAGCACCCGTACGGGATCTCCAAACTGCAGGGAGAAAAAGCGGTCATCCAGATGGGTGGTGATGGGTTCTCGGTGATCTGCTTCCGGCAGGGGACAGTGAGCGGATACAGCCCCCGCATGAGACTGGACCTGATCGTGAATACGATGTTCAAGTCTGCAATGCAGCGGCAGGAGATCGTCATCAACAATCCTTCCATCTGGAGACCCGTGCTGAGCATTGACGATGCGTGCAATGCGTATGTTCGGGCGATCGAGGCCAGCGAGGACATCTCCGGCATCTTCAATATTGCCTCCGGTAATTATACTGTCGGCGAAGTGGGGGATATCGTGCGGAACACCCTTGATGGCAGGCTGGGGATGAAGGTGAAGCTCACCATCAAGCATGTTCAAGACTATCGGAATTACAAGGTCAGTTTTGAGCGCGCCCGGAACACTCTGAGCATCAACCCGCGGCACGATGTGGAGGCCATTGTCGATGACCTTCTCGCTCACCAGGAGAAATTCGCCGACATGGACAATCCAAATTACTATAACATCAAGGTTTTTGAGACCTTGAAGGCGAAGCTGAAATAGGGGCAAGTGTGAGGAAAGTGGTTGTGATTGGAGGGAATGGCCAGCTCGGGAGCGACCTGGTTGAACACTGGCGTGCGAGCGGCGACGCGGTTGTAGCCTTCACTCACGACGACATTCAGATCGACGATATGGATTCTGTTCGTTCTGTTCTCACAGAAGCCAAACCAGATCTCATTCTGAACACTGCGGCCTTTCACAATGTACCGAAGTGTGAGGAAGACCCGGGCCGCGCCTTCGCCGTGAACGGAGCAGGGGCGTTGAATGTCGCCCGGGTGTCTGCGGATCTTGGAGCGACGAACGTGTATTTCAGCACGGATTATGTCTTTGACGGGGCGATCCGGCGGCCGTACGTCGAAACCGACGCACCAAACCCGCTCAACGTCTACGCAAGCACAAAACTTCTGGGGGAATATTACACGTTGAACTACGCTCCCGAGAGCTTCGTGCTTCGTGTGTCCGGGATCTACGGGAAGGTTCCCTGCCGGGCCAAGGGGGGAAATTTCATTACGACAATGCTCCGCGCGGCGAAAGAGAGACCGGAAGTGAAGGTGGTGACTGATGAGGTTCTCACACCGACGCCGACCTGGGCCATCGCGAACGCCGCGCGCCAGATCGTTGAAACGGGAAAGAGCGGCCGCTACCACGTGACCTGCGAGGGGGAATGTTCCTGGTATGAATTCGCACGTGTCATCTTCTCCACCCTGAAGATCAGGACGCCGCTCCGTCCGGCAAGCGTACACGACTTTCCGTCACCTGTTCGTCGACCGTTCTATTCGGTGCTGGAAAACAGTATGATGAAGAACCAGCAAATTCCGGATATGCCCCACTGGGAGGAAGCACTCGTCAACTTCCTCCAGAGCATGTACGGCACATCAGCGTGAGGCAGATGCCACCTGTGAGAATACTGGTCCTGACATCGCGCCTTCCGTACCCGCCCTATCGCGGAGACAAGCTGAAGATCTATAACCTGATCCGGCAATTGTCACGGAACCACGAAATCACGCTCCTCTCGTTTATCCAGGATCGCTCCGAAGAGCGGTGGATTCCAGAACTGAAGCGGTACTGTCGGAAGGTCGAGGTGGTCCATTTGCCAGCGGCCGCATCGCTCTGGAACTGCGTGAAGGCGATTCCAAAAAAGATCCCGTTTCAGGTGGCATACTTCGAATCGCAGGAAATGGTGCGGAAGCTGGGGGAGATTGAAGCGTCAGTGCGGCCCGACATCCTGCACACCCATCTCATTCGCATGGCCCGTTACACGGCAGGACTGCCTCGCTCCGGCCGCGTGCTCGATCTCACGGACGCCGTATCACTCTACCTGGAACGCTTCATGAAGACAGAGCGGAATCCCGTCAAGCGTACGGCGCTCCGTATCGAGTTTGGGCGAATGCTCCGGTTCGAGCCGGTGATCGCGCGGTTTGACCGGGCTCTCGTGTGCTCGTCAGTGGACAGGGAAGCACTTAATCGGAATGTCCCGGACGCCCGGATCAGCATCATGGAGAATGGTGTGGATCTCGACCAGTTTGGCGGGCCGGGAGGAGGAGGCACTGCTGAACCGTACCGGATTATCTATACAGGGAACATGTCCTACTATCCGAACGCGGATGGGGCACAGTTCCTGGTAAAGGAGATTTTTCCTGCCATCAAGAAAGTCGTCCCGGAAGCAACAGTGTACCTTGTCGGGCAGAACCCCCCACGATCGGTCCGCGCACTTGCAGGGGACGGTGTGGTCGTCACCGGGTTTGTTCCGGATATCAGGGCGGAATATTTGAAGAGCGCTGTTGCCGTGTCGCCGGTGCGATTTGGCGCAGGCACGCTGAACAAGATACTCGAACCCATCGCTCTTGGAATACCGGTGGTTACGACTTCGACAGGAGTGGCGGGTCTCGGTCTCAACCCGGGCGAGGATATTCTTGTCGCGGATGACAGCGAAGGGTTTGCGCGGCATGTCGCGGCGCTGCTGACGAATCCGCCCCTCCGGGCATCGCTCACCGCCGGCGCGACAGAGAAGGTCCGTTCCCGTTTCGGGTGGGACCAGATTGCGCGCACGCTCGAAAACGTGTATGAAGAGGTGGGCCATGGTGCCCGCCCGGTCCTGGGAGGAGCCCGGAACCAGTGAGCCCCCGAGCACAAAAGACCATCCTGCTTGCGACGGATTTCGTGACCATCTGTCTTGCGTGGCTGGTGTATTACCTGATCCGCGTCTACAGCGGATGGATAGTGGTTCCCATCGAGCCGGAATTATTCGGCCCGATGGTTGCTGTCTATCTGTTCTGGTTCCTGCTCTTTGTGATGGTCGGTCTGTACCGACCCTGGTATGCAGCGTCCAGGGTCGATGAGCTGACCCTCCTCGTCAAGACGACCGTGGTCGGCTGCCTTTTCCTCTTCTTCGCGATCTTTGTTGATGACGCGGGCATCTCCGCTGGCGTGAGTACCCGGGTGCTCATCCTCGTCTACTGGGTGATTCTGTTCGGTCTGGTAGGTGGCGGACGGCTCCTCCTGCGGAGTGTTCAGCGCCGGATGCTCTTGTCCGGAATCGGGGCCCACCATACACTGATCGTCGGGAGCGCAGCCAGGTCACGCGAACTGTTCGACCAGGTCCAGCGGTTTCCGGCGCTCGGCTATCGCGTGGTGGGATTCGTCCGTATCGATCGACGCTGGGCAGGCAAGACCGATCGGGAAGTGCCCGTGCTGGGAAATGTGGAAGATCTCTCAGCCATCATCAGACGAAATTCCATCCGCGAGATCCTTATCGCCCTCGACTCACACGATCACGATCGGTTGCTGGGGATTATTGCGCAATGTGAAGGAACGGGGGTGGGACTGAAGATCGTGCCCGACCTGTACGATATCATCAGCGGACAGGCCAGGACGAATCAGATCTATGGATTTCCTCTCATCGAGATCTCTCCCCAGCTGATGCCGCCCTGGGAAGAGGCGATGAAGCGGATGCTCGACGTCCTGGTGTCAGGCCTTGTCCTTATCGTCGGCTTGCCGCTCTGGCTATTGATTGCGCTGCTCATAAAGATCGAGTCACACGGTCCAGTGCTCTATAAACAGGAGAGGGTCGGTCGGGACGGACAGCGATTTAGCATCATCAAATTTCGCTCGATGTATCAGAACGCAGAAAGCGCCGGGCCGCAGTGGGCGAACAAGAAAGACCCCCGGGTCACCAGAGTGGGCAGAGTCCTTCGCAGACTCCACCTTGACGAAATCCCTCAGCTGATGAATGTGCTGGATGGGAAAATGAGCCTCGTCGGGCCCCGCCCCGAGCGTCCTGTTTTTGTGGAAGAGCTCTCGCGGGAGATCCCGATGTACCCCCGGCGGCTGAAAGTGCGGCCGGGGATCACGGGGTGGGCGCAGGTGAAGCACAAGTACGACGAAAGTATTGAGGACGTCAGGAAGAAGATCGAGTACGATCTCTTCTATATCGAAAACATGTCGCTCAGGATGGATTTCAAGATCCTGGCCAGCACGGTTTCGCATATGTTGCTGGGGAAGGGACACTGACGCCGGGGCGGTGACTCGCGTGAAGTTCCCGGAGACAGGTCCTGATTTCCCGCTGTGGGGAGGCGAAAGGGTGTTCAGTAGCGCTGGACGGAGCAAAGAACGCAATCGCAGGAGTTGCTCATGAAACTTCAAATGGTCGATGTGGTCGGTCAGTACCAGAAGATTAAAGGGGATGTGGACGGGGCGATTCACCGGGTGTGTGATTCCGGACAGTTCATTCTGGGGAAGGAGGTGGGAGAGTTCGAATGCGAAGTTGCGGGATACCTCGGCGTGACCTACGCTGTTGGATGCGCCTCCGGGACTGATGCTCTCCAGATTGCCATGATGGCTCTCGGCATCGGCCCGGGAGACGAAGTGATCTCCACGCCGTTCACCTTCGTAGCCACGGCCGAGACGATAGCGTTGATCGGTGCGAAACCGGTCTATGTCGACATCGACCCGCGGACGTACAACATTGATCCTGCCCGCATTGAACGGGCGATTACCCCCCGCACCAAGGCGATTATTCCGGTCCATCTGTACGGCCAGGCAGCCGGGATGGACGAGATCATGGCGCTTGCCCGAAAGCACAAGCTCAGGGTCATCGAAGATGCCGCGCAGGCGTTCGGAGCTGCCTACAAAGGGAAGAAGGTCTGTTCGATAGGGGATATCGGGGCTATCAGCTTCTTTCCGAGCAAGAACCTGGGCGGTTTTGGCGACGGGGGGATGATGGTCACCAGCGATCCGGCGTTGCATGATCAGATGCGGATGATTGCGGCTCACGGCTCAAAAGTTCGCTATTATCATGATCTGATCGGTGTGAACAGCCGCCTCGATACCCTCCAGGCCGCGATTCTCCGCGTCAAGCTTCGGCATCTTGACAGGTGGAATGAGGACAGACGCGCCGCCGCACATAGGTACAACGCGCTCCTCGCAGGGACGCCAGTTGAGGTCCCGTTTGAATCTGCTGATGGGGTCCACATTTTCCATCAGTACACGGTACGCGCACCGGAACGGGACGCGCTGGCGGCACATCTCAAGGCAAAAGGGATCCCTCACGCGATCTACTATCCGGTTCCGCTCCACCTCCAGAAAGCCTTTGCGATGTCAGGGGGAAAACAGGGCGATTTCCCTGTGACGGAAGGGGCGGCGAGGGACGTCCTTTCCCTCCCCATGCACACCGAGCTGAACGAAGAGCAACAGATTCTGATCACGCAACCTATCAAGGAGTTCTATGGTGTCCAGTGAGACGGTCCCTGCTGGCAGGGTACTGGTGGTCATCCCGACCTACAACGAAGCGGTGAATATCCCGACCCTTATCCCTGCGGTTCTGCGGCAGCACGATGCGCTTGACGTACTGGTGGTGGACGATGCTTCCCCCGACGGGACCGGCGGAGCTGTCCGGAGGATGATGGAACAGAATTCCCGGATTCAGCTGCTTGAGCGTGAGGGGAAAATGGGACTGGGGACCGCGTACGTTGCCGGGTTCAAATACGCAATCGCGCGCGGGTATGAGTACATTTTCGAAATGGATGCTGATTTCTCTCACAATCCTGATGAAATCCCGAACTTCCTGAAAAGCATCGCTACTGCTGATCTTGTGCTGGGATCAAGATATACGGGCGGCATCCGCGTCCTTAACTGGCCCATACGGCGTCTGCTGCTGAGCTACTTTGCCAACGTCTATACCCGGATCATGATCGGGCTCCCCGTGCATGACGCGACGGGCGGCTTCAAATGCTTCCGGCGAAAGGTACTTGAGGCGATTAATCTGGACCGAATTCATTCAAACGGATACGCCTTTCAGATCGAGATGAGTTACAAGGCATGGAAGAAGGGATTTCATCTGGCTGAGGTCCCCATTGTTTTTGCCGACCGCCAGCAGGGGAATTCGAAGATGTCCAAGCAGATTGTGTATGAAGCGTTCTTTATCCTGTGGAAGCTCCGCGCGCAAAGCCTCTTCGGCCGACTCTGACGCGCGTTCAGATTACTGGGGACGGCGAGAGACAGGTGGACCCGATACTTTCGATCATTATCGTCAATTACAATGTCCGGCAATTCCTGGGCAACGCGCTCGGGTCAATCCAGCGCGCGGTGGCGGGAATTCCGTCCGAGATTTTTGTGGTGGATAATGCTTCGGAGGACGGCAGTGTCGAGATGGTGAAGCGGGAATTTCCGCACGTCATCCTCATCGCAAACAGCGAAAACGTCGGATTCGCGCGTGCGAACAATCTTGCGCTGCGGCGGGCAACGGGAGAGTTTCTGCTTCTGATCAACCCTGACACGGTCGTGCAGGAAGACACCTTTTCCGTGATGCTGGACTTCTTCCGGACGCATCCGGAGGCCGGCCTGGCGGGCTGCAAGATCCTGAACCCGGACGGAACATTACAGCTCCCCTGCAGGCGGAGCTTCCCGACGCCATGGGTTGCTTTTACGAAAATTTTCGGGTTGAGCGCTCTCTTCGCCGGTTCCCGACTCTTCGGCCGATATAATCTCACCTATCTGGATCCCGGGAAAACCTATCCGGTCGACGCGATCAGCGGATCGTTCATGATGGTTCGCCGGTCGGTCTATGAAACGGTGGGTGGACTGGATGAGTCCTTCTTCATGTATGGAGAGGACCTTGATTGGTGCTATCGAATCCAGCAGGCCGGGCAGAAGGTGTTTTATGTCCACGGAACCCAGATCGTTCATTTCCGGGGCCAGAGCACGAAGCGAAGTGATATCGACGAGCTGAGCCACTTCTATGAAGCGATGGAGTTGTTCGTTGAAAAGCATTTCCGTCATTCACGCGTGGTACGACTCTTCCTCCGGGCCGGGATCGCGATCCGGGGGGCGGCGGCGTCGATCGCGCGGGCGGGCCGACCGCTTCTCATGGCTGCGGCGAGCATGCTCTCGCGGTTCTCGGCGAAGTCGGCGAAGGGGCCCTTCGTGGCGGCCATCTCGGCCGACAGCGCGTAGGCCTCGCCGGTCATGATCGCGGTGACGGCGCCGGCGTAGGCGCGGCCCTCGTCGGAGTCGTAGGG
>DKBG01000208.1 GCA_002451155.1 Ignavibacteria bacterium UBA6906 | reverse complement strand
GGCTTTGGCGTGACAGATATCAGCGACAGGGGCACACCCATCCTTCAGGCTGTCAGCCGTCTCGAACGGATCGAGTGCGTCTGGAAGGGAGATACGGCGCACATCATCCTTCCTTCTTCGTTTGTCGGGATTCGGTTGCGGGCTCCCGGGATCCGATATCTCTACCTCAACGGATCTCCTGTACAGTTTCGCCGCGAAGGTGCCGAGATTGTGTTCGAGAACACCACTGACCCCTGCGTGGAGATCGTGAGCCCGAACGGCAGCCCTGTCTATCTCGGAGAACCGGCCGGAGTGGAACTCCGTATCTGGAATCCAACCTCCCTGCCGGTCGAGTCGACGATTCGGCTGCGGTTCTCACCGGACTGGAGGGAGCGGGTGAGGAGCCAGGTCGAGTGGTGGGGTGGTGTGACCAATCTGCTCCCGCTTCACAAGTATTCCTGGGAGAGAAGAGTCTACCCCGCCTCTCTCGACACGGAGCGGGACTGGCTCTCAGAGGTCCACCAGGTTGTTCTCTCACTGCCACCACATGCCGACACAGTCCTTCACCTCCCCTTCCGCATCCCGAACGAGATCCCGTCCGTTCGCTATCCGGTCATCGTTACCGTGGGTTCCCGTTCATTCCAGAGTGAGCTGGACGTCCGCCCGCCCCTCATTGCATCGATCTCAATTCCAAACGGACCGGCCAGCACACTTTCCATCGACGTCGCGAATTCACTCAGACACTCTGTCGACGTCAGCCTGACCCTCAGTCCCTCGCCTGAATGGAAAATTCGTGGATCGATACCGAGCGATCTGCATCTCGCGCCAGGTGAACGGAAACGCATCAACGTGCCAATATCGCTGTCAGGATACAGGGCCGCCGAGCAGCGATACCCGATACGGCTCGGCCTTTCCACCAGCGGATTCAGACGCGAATTCGAAAGGGATTTCTATGCCGGCACAGTCCGGCGCGCTGACCGGCCGCCCGCACTGGACGGCACGTGGGAAGGATGGGACACCAATGATCCCATGACCATCGATTCGATATGGCAGGCTTCCAGACTTCTCCTGGGCAATCAGCCCTGGCATGGGAAGAATGATCTCTCGGCGAAGATCTATGCGATGTACGATTCGAAATACCTGTATATCGGCGCCGATGTCCGGGATGACAGCGTGGTTACAACCTGGGATTTTCCCGCCATGAGTTATCCCTGGGACACGGATTGCATGGAAGTTGTGCTCGATGAACGGACGGGGAGCGATCAGGGAACCGACCCACCGACCCCTGGCCTCCGTCGCCATCTTGCCATGCCAGAGTACCGGATAACTTCGTTCGGCCCCGAAAGATGGCAGGGAGCGGGCGCCGGCGGCCCCCTTCTACCCGCCCCCCTGCTGGTATCCGGGGCAGAGTCTTTCTTTTCCCCGACCTCCCGAGGGTACGCGCTCATCACCCGATTCCCGCTCGCACGACTTGATGGGGAATCCATTCGTGCCGGCGGGACAATCGGCTTCGATGTCGCCATCAACGATAACGACGGCACGACATACCGCAAGAACACCCACCTCTGGGCGGGGTACACACGGAACCAGACCTGGTGGGATATCCGGACAATCGGACGCCTGTTCTTCCTTCCACGAGGAAATCGGTGATGCATCATGTCTCAATTTTCCCTTTATTGAGAAAGTGAAACCTGACTAAAGGAAACACCAATGAAATGTGCTCTCCCGGTACTCCTCTGCATCTCCCTGCTCCCCACCCAGCTCTCAGCACAGACTGAGGGACCGATCGACCGGGCTGCGCTCGCAGCAGAGGTGAAAGCTGAGTTCATGCACAGCTGGAACGCATACAAGAAATACGCGTGGGGGCACGACGGCCTCAAGCCGCTGAGTAAGTCTTATTACGACTGGTACGCCGTCCCTCTCTACCTCACGCCACTGGACGCATTCGACACGATGATCCTCATGGGGTTGACCAAGGAAGCCGATACGACGAAGGCATTCCTCCTGAAGAATCTCTCCTTCGACCATGACATCTATGTCAAGAACTTTGAGATCACGATCCGGGCGCTCGGCGGTCTTCTCTCAGCATATCAGTTGACGTCGGAGCAGAGGTTCCTGGATCTCGCAACGGATCTCGGAGACCGCTTGTTGCCCGTGTTTCTGTCGCCAACCGGCCTTCCCTACGTGGATGTCAATCTGAAGACCGGTCAGGTCAGGGGCACCAAGACCAACCCGGGGGAAGTGGGCACACTCCTCGTGGAGTTTGGAACGCTGAGCATGCTGACCGGGAATCCGAAGTACTACAACACGGCCAAGAACGTCCTCCTTCAGGTTTATGAACGCCGGTCGCCCATAGGGCTGGTCGGAACCTGGTTCGATTGTGAGACCGGCGAATGGCTCGATACCGACAGTCATGTGAGTGCATGCATAGATTCATATTACGAGTACCTGGTGAAATGCGCGATATTGTTCGACGACACCGACTGCAAAATCATGTGGCGTACGCACTGGCAGGCCCTCGACACCTATGTTCTTGATACGACCGAGACAGGCATCTGGTACGGGCATGCGGACATGAATACCGGGAAAAGGACAAAGAGGATTTTCGGGGCCCTCGACGCGTACTTTCCCGCCGTCCTCGCCTTGAGCGGCGATATACCGCGTGCGCGTGCACTCCAGGAATCCTGCCTGAAAATGTGGACCCGACACGGCATTGAACCTGAGACCTTTGACTACGCGAAGATGGAAGCCGCTTCCCCCAGGTTCTTCCTCAACCCGGAGATCATTGAGTCTGCTTATTACCTGTTCAAGATCACACGGGACGAGAAGTACCTCCGGATGGGGAAGGTTTTTTTTGACAGCCTGAAAACGTATTGCCGGACCGACGCGGGATACGCAGAATTGAAGAGCGTGTTGACGAAAGAGAAATCTGATCGGATGGAGAGCTATTTCCTCGCGGAGACTCTGAAATACCTCTACCTGCTTTTCACGCCCGAGGATCCTATCGATTTCTTCACGACGATTTTCAACACAGAGGCGCATCCGATCCGGCGAACCTGGTGATGACTGCAAGGGACGTGAACAAACAGATGCTCGCCCCGGACAGGGAAGCGGACCATCTCCTGAGCTTGTACGGGGGGCCCGGCGGTCTTGACCGATGCATCGAATTCCTCCGGCACCAATTCGATGTCATCCAGACTCGCTCGCAGCTTCTCCTCACCCTATCCACGCTCGCCCTGACGATTACCGGGTTCTCCGGCCCAAAAATTGCAGAAACCGGCATGTTTGCGAGGCTATCAATGGCGGTCGGGATTCTCTTCGTCCTCGCCGCCATTGCACTGCTGCTTCTGGGCGGACTGCGAATACGCTGGATCAGTCAGTTGATGAGCGATGACGCCCGAAGAACGCTGGAACGGATCATCCGATACCGGAATCAGAAAACTCGCTATTACTTCTGGGAGCTGACCCTTCTTGTGATCGGACTGATCAGCTACGTTGCCAGTGTCGTATCATTTCTTCTTGGAAGTTGACGCGAACCGGGAATCACGCGGAGGATGCGGGGCAGTTCACCGGGCCCCCGGGCAATGACTGCGCGGGTCCCCGCATTCAGCCGGGAGGTCAGCAGGAGAAATTCCGGACGATCCCCGGGTTGTGCGCCGGCAGATTCGAACAGGGAGCGAGTTGACGGCGGTGGTACCGGTGGATGGATCGGGGCAACTCCCACCGTATCTGGTTCTCATACTCTGCACACAGGGTGGCTCATGAGATTCTTCAGCGGATTCATTCTGATTCTTGCGGTCGGACTCCTCAACTCTTCGTGTACGCGGCGCGATGAAGAGGCGAACAGGTCAAAGCCGGCAATCGCAGTCATCCCAAAAGGAACGACGCATGAGTTCTGGAAGTCAATTCATGCGGGAGCCCTGAAAGCAGCCAAGGAAGTCAATGTAGACATTATCTGGAAGGGCCCGATGAAGGAAGACGACCGGGAAGCGCAGATCTCGGTAGTCGAAGATTTCGTGAGCAGGAAGGTCTCAGGCATTGTTCTCGCACCACTCGACGACGCCGCATTGCGGGCACCGGTATCGAGCGCAATGGCGGCGGGGATCCCTGTCGTGATCATTGATTCTGATCTCCAGGGGGACGCCTATGTCAGTTTCATAGCGACCGATAATTACCGTGGCGGGAAAATTGCCGGGGAGCGGATGATCGAGGTGCTCAGAGGCAAAGGAAGGGTCATCATGCTCCGGTATCAGGAAGGATCCGCGAGCACGATGAAACGGGAGCAGGGATTTCTGGATGCTCTCGCCGGCGCACCGGGCATCGAGGTAGTCAGCTCGGGCCTGTACGGTGGCGCAACGACCGAATCTGCATACAGGGCCAGTGAGAATCTCCTGGCACCCCTGAAGGGGGAAAACAGGACGCTCTCGGTTCAAGGGATCTTCACACCAAACGAATCGACCACGTTCGGGATGCTGCGTGCCCTCCAGGATGGGGGGATAGCCGGGTCTGTCCTTTTTCTCGGGTTCGATAGCTCCCCAAAACTGGTGGAGGCGCTCGAAAAGGGAGAAATCAACGGACTGGTTCTGCAGAATCCGTTCAACATGGGGTATCTTGGCGTGAAAACGCTCGCAGCGGCCCTCACCGGAGCGATGGTAGAGCGGCGGGTTGACACGGGGGTTACGCTTGTCACCCGGGAAAACATGAATGATCCGGAGGTACGGATCCTCTTGCAGCCCGACCTCTCACGGTGGCTCCAGTAACCTTATCATCGGACTCACATGAAAACTTCACTTCTGGTGTTGATCGCGTGCTGTGCTGCGCTGGCCGGCTGCACACGGGAGAACAGTTCAGAGCAGAACAAGCGAATCACGATTGCAGTCATCCCCAAAGGGACCACGCACGAATTCTGGAAATCCATACACGCCGGCGCGGCCAAGGCATCGCAGGAGCTGGGCGTCGAGGTAATCTGGAAAGGTCCGCTCAAAGAGGATGACCGGGACGCACAGATTTCAGTGGTGGAGGACTTCATCAGCCGGAGGGTCTCTGGCATCATTCTGGCCCCCCTGGACGACCTGGCACTTCGTGCCCCGGTCGAGAACGCCGTGCGCTCAGGAATTCCGGTCGTCATCATCGATTCCGACTTGAGAAGCGACTCATATATATGCTTTGCAGCCACGGACAATTACCTCGGAGGTCGGCTGGGTGCGCGGCGGCTGGCGGAGATTCTGGATGGGAAGGGGCGGGTCATCATGCTTCGCTGTCACGAAGGAGCGGCGAGCTCAACCGCCCGCGAGCAGGGATTTCTTGATGAAATCGCGACGTTCAAGGGAATCGTCGTTGTGAGCTCAAATCAGTATGGTGGCGCCACGGTGGAGACGGCATACCGAGCGAGCGAGAATCTCCTTGGACCGTTGAAGGGTACGGACGGATCCCTTACCATTGACGGAATTTTTACGCCGAATGAGTCGACAACCTTTGGCATGCTTCGGGCGCTTCAGGGAACTGGTGCGGCAGGGAAGGTTCGATTCGTGGGATTTGACAGCTCACCAAGGCTTGTCGAAGCGCTACAGAGGGGAGAACTGCAGGGGCTGGTCCTTCAGAACCCGTTCGCTATGGGGTACGACGGTGTGAAGGTGATGGTGTCACACCTCAACGGCAAGGAAGTGCCGAAACGGATTGATACTGGCGTCACTGTCGCAACGCCGGACAACATGACTGACCCGGACATCGTAGCGCTTCTCCAACCGGACCTGGCACAATGGCTCACGGAGTAAGACAGGATACCCCGCCCCGGCTGGTAATGCGGGGCATCCGCAAAACCTTCGGTGCAACCGTCGCATTGAGCGATGTTGACCTTGCCGTCCGGGGCGGGGAAATTCACGCCCTCGTCGGGGAAAATGGAGCGGGCAAGAGCACACTGATGAAGGTGCTCTCCGGCGCAATACAGCCGGACGAAGGTGCTGTCTGGCTCGATCAATCCCCCTTTCGCCCGAGGAACGCCCTTCAGGCCAGGCGTGAGGGCATTGCGATGATCTATCAGGAACTTTCTCTGGCCCCCCATCTGACAGTCGAGGAAAATGTCATGCTGGGGATGGAGCCGGTCCGATGCGGAATCGTGCAGAGAAAAGTGGCGTGCAGCCGCACCACTGAAGCGCTGACGCTGCTCGGACACGGGAGTATTCCCCCCGGAAAGGGGGTCGGCACTCTCTCCATCGCGGAGCAACAGGTCGTGGAGATTGCACGCGCGGTGGCAATTGGTTGTCGTGTCCTGATCCTCGATGAACCGACCAGTTCTCTGACACGGCAGGACATCGATAGGTTGTTTTCTCTGCTCCGCCGGCTGCGCGAGCAGGGTCACGCCATCATCTATATTTCACATTTTCTTGAAGAGGTGACGGACATCGCCGACACCTACACTGTGTTGCGGGACGGCCAGACGGTGGGCAGCGGCCTGATCGGCGATGCAACAATCGACGATCTGGTGAGACTGATGATCGGACGGAAGGTCGACCAGCTCTATCCCCGCTCGAAGCGGACTCCAGCCGAACCCCTACTGGAGCTCAGGAACTTCTCCGCCCCCCTGAAACCAACGGAGGTCACCCTCACGCTCCATCGGGGCGAGATCCTGGGAATTGCCGGACTTGTCGGAGCAGGGCGAACGGAATTGCTCCGATCGGTCTTCGGCCTGGCCCCCGTCTCAGGAGGCACAGTCAGGATCGGGGCCTATTCCGGACCTTCATCACCGGCCGAGCGATGGCGGCAGGGAGCCGGGTACCTGAGCGAAGATCGGGGTTACGAAGGCCTGGCCGTTTCGTTGACCATCACGGAAAATATTCTCATGAACCTGCGGAAGGACGTGACGGCGCTCGGGCTTTATTCTCCGGCATCCCACCGCGGCAAAGCAGCAGCGCTGATTCAACAGCTTGGAATCCGGTCCACAGGTCCTGACCAGCGAGTGATCTTCCTATCGGGCGGCAACCAGCAAAAGGTTGCGCTGGCCCGACTCCTCCACGAAGATGTAGACGTCCTCCTGCTCGATGAGCCCACTCGTGGGATCGACGTGGCCAGCAAGTCTCAGATCTACGAACTCCTGGACCGACTTGCTACCGTCGGCCCGGCCGGGGAGAGACCGGCTAAAGGGATTCTTCTCGTCTCCAGCTATCTCCCGGAGCTCATTGGCGTCTGCGACAGAATCGCCGTCATGAGCAGGGGAAGACTTGGAGAGGCACGGCCTACCGGGGACTGGACCGCTCAATCGTTAATGATGGAGGCATTCGGACAAGGGACCGTAGCATGACTCCCGAACACACATCCGCCATCCGGCAAAACCCAAAAAGACACTTCCGGTTCCTCAATACCGCCGGCCCCCTGCTCGGTCTCGCGTCGGTGTTCGGGCTGTTCGCCATCATCGGACCGGAGAGCTTTTCGACATTGTACAACCTCGAGACGATAGCCCGGCAGACTGCAATCGTCGGGACCGCCGCCCTCGGCATGACGCTGGTGATCATTTCAGGGGGGATTGACCTCTCGGTGGGGTCCATGATCGCCCTTGTCACTGTGGTCATCGCCGCCACCCTCCAGGCGGGACTCGACCCCGCAATCGCCCTGCTCGCGGGGATTGCCACGGGTGCCCTCTGCGGATTGGTCAATGGCACTCTGATTACTCGCCTGAGGATCGTCCCTTTCATCGTCACCCTCGGCACGTTGCTCCTGCTCCGGGGCGTAGCAAAAGGCATTGCCCATGAACAGAAAATCGATGCCCCGTTAACCTGGCTGAACGATTTGCTGGCAGCTCTGCCGCCCGGTCAGGGCTGGCAGATCTTCCCCTCTGGCGTCTGGATCATGCTGGCGCTTGCGCTCCTCGTGGCCGGCCTGCTCCGCTATACAAAGCTCGGACGGCATATCATCGCAATCGGCTCGAACGAGAACACGGCCCGACTTTGCGGAGTGCCCGTCGAACGCGTCAAGACGCTGGTGTATTCCCTCAGCGCCGCCTTCGCCGGTGTTGCCGGGCTCTTTCAGTTCTCCCGGCTGACTGTGGGAGATCCGACAGTGGCAATGGGAACCGAACTCGATGTCATCGCCGCCGTGGTCATCGGCGGCGGCAACGTCGCNNCGCTGTGGCTCTTGACCGGTGGCGACACAGGGCACAAGACCGGATGTGACCCCCCCGTGCCAGCATTGCTTCCCCGGGCATCCGATCGCATAGCACCTTTCATACGAAGGATCCCTCCATGCGTTCCATGATACTGACCACATTCATCTGCTTTTCCTTCGTTTCCATGGCGTTTGCCCAGTCCCGGAACAAGACACCGCTCACGCATGATGTGTATGACA